>JAAXGN010000067.1 GCA_012267415.1 Candidatus Poribacteria bacterium
CTCATAAGTCGTTCCATTGGTGAGGCCTGTCACAGTATATTCAGGATATTTTACGTTTGCGTTTCCCGCCGAAGTCCAGTCGCTCCAAGTGCCTCCGCTTTGCCGATAACAATACTCGTAATCGGTTATCGCCGAGTTTCCATCAGAAGCGGGCGGATCCCACCATAGCGTCACCGCCGCATTTGATGCGCTGGCGTAGAAATTTTGCGGCGGGCCTGGGACTGTCTTGCTTTCGGGTGTTGCTGTTACCTTAGACGTATAAGTGCCATCCCCAGCACTGTTCACAGCACGCACTCTGAAAGCATATTCTGTGCCATTTGTTAGTCCCGTTATTGTAACGGATGTCGTTGTGCCATTACCGGTAGATGTCCAATCGCCCCAGGTGCCATCGTTATTCGTATCTTTACGATATTTATACCCTGTTATCGCTGCACCGCCATCATCGCTGGGAGGTGACCAAGATAACGTTACCTGACCATTACCCGGCATTGCCGATAGGTTTTGCGGTGCTTGCGGTGCCAATGGTACGAATATAGGTGTTGCGGTTAGCGTATCCGATATTGTGCCGCTCCCTTCACTATTGAGAGCAACCACTTGGATCTCGTAAGTTGTGCCATTGGTTAGACCTGTATACGCAGCAGATGTATAAGTTGTGTCTGTCCAATCTTCCCAACTTGATGCGTCTTGGACGCGATACTGGTGTTTATATCCTGTTATGTCCGCACCGCCATCATCGCTGGGGGCATCCCAACTGAATAATATAATTCCATTGACTGCGGCATCAACAGTTAACTCTGTCGGTGCGCTCGGGGTAGTTACTGAGACTACCGGTGTTGCACTAAGTGCATCACTCCATGAGCCTCTTCCCGCACTATTCCTTGCACGCACACGGAACTCATACGCCGTGCCATTCGTAAGATCCGTTACCCTTTCCCATTGATCGGTTCCAGCAGATGCCTTTTCACCCCAACTCTCGCTGCTACTCTCACGATAAATGTATTCGAAATCCTTAATCACTGCTCCGCCATTTGAACTGGGAGCATCCCAATAAAGTGACACTTCACCATCCCCTACGGTTGCAGTTAGATTTTGCGGCGCACTCGGTGTCGTAGCAGGTGTGGCATAAGCAGTATTTGATTCTGCACCTTCCCCAACAGCATTCACAGCACGCACCTTAAACTCATACGTCGTGCCATTCGTTAACCCCGCAATATCTTCACTTGTGATGGTGACTCCGCCTCCAAACGAAATCCAATCTTCCCAAGTGTCACTACCGCTCTCACGATATTGATATTCGTATTCAGTAATGTCAGAACCTCCATCATTACTTGGAGCTGTCCAGTTGATATTCACCTGACCATCACCTGAGTCAACACGTGTAATTGTCGGTGCCCCCGGCACTGTCGGCACTCTCACTTCAAAAGTATCAGAAGTAGCACTAGCAACCGTACCATTCCTTGCACGCACTTGGAACTGGTATGTTGTTCCGTTTACTAAATTCGATAAATCAATAAATGTGTTTAATTTTGCGGACAACCACGAACTCCAACTTCCACCAGGGACACGATACTGATATTGGAAACCGGTAACCGTACCGCCCCCATCTGTCCAGGAAAGACGGAATTGACCATCTACAATTGAATAAGACAAACCATACGGTTGATCTGGCGGTGTGTTTGTGCCTTGAGTACCATCGTTGGGTGGTGGGGTAGGCGTTTGTTCGGGTTGATCTGCAGGGGCACCACCACAGGGAACAGGCACGGGATTAGGACGCGGTGTCCAGTCCGGCTTATCTCGGTTTTGGGGAACATTTAAATCATACTCCCAGTTATGAAAAACAGGGTATGATGTTGAATTAAGTATTCCATGTACCTTATTATCATTTGTAAATAGATAATAGGTAGAATAATCCATAATAGACGAACCGTAACTATACGTAAAAGGCACATCTGTAGCAGTTTTACTTCTACCTGCTACATAGGAAAGTCTTCGCACCTTAAATGTGCCATCACCTTGTTTCACTAAGTAAAGATTTAGATTTTTTAATGCAATTTGATATGGTTCCTTTGCTCTATATGCTTCAGGATCGTCAAGTTTCAGTGCTAAATCTTCTCTCCAACGCCAATTATTGTAAACTTTTTTTGCTTTGCTGATTATAAAGTCTCTTGGAATACCAGCGTTATCATACGCATGTAGACCGACCCAACCAGATGGACTATCCGAGAGTGAAATGTTGTCAGGTAGTTCATCATGAGCAGGTAAAGTGCCATTTACCTTAACTTCCCAAGGATGTTTTAAACCCATAACATGCCCAATTTCATGCCCCAATGTCCTTTTAAGAATTTCTTGTTTTGCTTCTGGCACGTCAGCCCAATTGAAACCACGACGCTGAGATCTACCTATCACATCTCCTGCAACCCTATCAATGTTTTTCGAATAAATCCTCACTCTCATTGATGCAGGCCAAGATGTTCCAAGAAGATGATAGTTCGCGTGTCCGCTCTGATATACTGTGGTATCCTTTTCAATACTGATAACTTCTTTGTTCATAACGCGCCAGTCTGATCCTGCACCATACTGCACAGGTCTGCCAAGTGAATTGAAGTTAACTGTGCGCTCAAGATTATCTGGATTCACCTTTGTCTCCGATGCTTTTATTTCGTGTTTGCTAAAGACTGATGATGGAAGATTGGAAGCATAACCTATACCTGAGGTCGCTAATCCATCAGAATCAAATGTCGAAAAATCACTAACAATAAAGATATCTTTCTTCGTAGGACTTAGACGTGTATGTTCCCCACCAGCTTCAATGCCTCGGTATTCTTCAAAGTCAACGAGACCATCACCGATTTGGGTATTATTTTCCACTGTATTAAGCTGACCTGTGGGTCCCTTTTCATTGTCAAGTGCTGGG
>JAAXGN010000010.1:0-1185 GCA_012267415.1 Candidatus Poribacteria bacterium
CTGTGCTTGTAACGGACCCAACGCTATTTGTAAGAACTGTTATTGTGTCAAGAAAGGCTCCAAATGTTTCTCCTGCCGCCCTAAGGACAGAGGAACTTGCCAGAATACCATCACTATAACGAACACTGTCTCTACGCCTGTAGTTGTTTCTACGCCTGTAGTTACTTCTCATTCACCATCACGTGATGAATCCCAACTGCCATCCGGAATGGCCTCTGTGTCGCTGGACCGTCCGAGTGTGTCGTCGGAGGGCTTTGATATCGACCAGTATATGATGAGAGCCTTTGGGGCTAAGCTCTGTCGTGCTACCGTGCCCGCTGATACTTCGGATAATGAGTGGGTCCGACGCTGGTCTGTCGTTGCTCACTTAGGAGGAAGATTGTATTCTATCCCAGGAGGATCTATAGGTCGTAAATATGTTGACCAGTTATCCGTTGAGGTATCCCATTTGGCTGCTGGTAATTTTCCATCGGAGAGACTAATGGTTTTTTCAGCTGTAATTCTTCAACGTAATCGCATGGTGAGGAAGGGTTTTGACATCAGGAGAGTCATGGAGAAACGTTTGGAGATGTGGTCTAATGATGATTTTGACTCTCTCGTTGAGGAAGCTGTTAAGTGTGATACGACTCTCAAGACTCGTACTCATAAGAGTGATAATGATCATTTTGTCGCTGTCTTTACAAGGTTAATGCTACAAGGAAAGATAAGAGCTGCTGTACGATGGCTCTCACAGCAGTCAAAAGGATGTGTTTTACCATCTCGTAATATTGTTGAAGTGAAGGACCATAATGGTTCAGTATCCAATATGACTGTTTTGAGGGCTCTGCAGCTGAAACATCCTGAACCACAATGTCCCCCTGAGTCCATCTTAATTAAGTGTGATAATCTACCTCCCAGATTAGATTTAGAGGTCACTGGTGCACATATTCATCATGCTGCTTCTCGCATCCAGGGTGGTGCCGGTCCTAGTGGGACTGATGCAAGTCACTGGCAGGACGTCTTGCTCAGGTATGGTGCCCACAGTGATCGTCTTCGTGACTCCATTGCAGCCTTAGTGCGCCGTCTTTCCAACACTATCACACCATGGGAGGATATACGTGCTCTTGTGGCATGTCGACTGGTGGCATTGGATAAGTGTCCCGGCGTCCGCCCTATAGGAGTTGGTGAGACACTTAGAAGGATTAT
>JAAXGN010000010.1:1401-2024 GCA_012267415.1 Candidatus Poribacteria bacterium
GGTTGGGGTATCCTCATGATTGATGCTTCTAATGCCTTTAATAGCATTAATCGTCAAGCAGCCTTATGGAACTCCCGTATTCTGTGGCCCAGTTGTTCGTTGTTTCTATTCAATACCTACCGAGGATGGGCACCGCTTGTAGTTACAGATTCTAGTGAGATTCTGTATAGTAAAGAAGGCGTGACTCAGGGAGATCCCCTTTCAATGTTCGCATATGCCATGGCAACACTCCCAATGATTGAACGTATTGGTAGGCCTAATGAAGGAAGAGATGTGTGGTATGCTGATGATGCCTCTGCTTGTGCTCCTCTATGTGATTTGAAGGACTGGTTCTCTGAATTAATTGATGTCGGTCCATCTTTTGGTTATTACCCTGAGCCAAAGAAATGTGTTCTTGTTGTCAGTCCTGATCATCTCACAACCGCTTGTGCGATGTTTAATAGGTTTGGTGTTGAAGTAACCACTGGTCACGGACTACTGGGAAGTTTTATTGGTGATCATCCTGGGATGAATAACTATGTAGAGGACTGTGTGAGAGAATGGTTATGCATGATCGAGAAGTTAATTATTGTTGCTAAAACACAGCCACAGTTGGCATACTCAGCTTTTATGAGATCAATACA
>JAAXGN010000041.1 GCA_012267415.1 Candidatus Poribacteria bacterium
TCCCAGTATAGGTCATAAATGAATTTCCTTAATGAGTTGAAGGATAAATTGAGATCTACGTATGGCAAGGAATTCCAAATACACACAATGCGGTTGAAATAATAAAGTTTGGTGATGTTCAAGCGAGGTGATCGAGTGTTAACTGGACGAATCTTACGTGAAGCAGCAGAACGACTGATTGTGGTACTAAACTGAACATAGTTTTTTAGGTTGAAGTTGTCTGGTGGAAATTTGATGAGTGTAATGAAAAACAAGATGTCCTGAATTTCCAACCATAGTGTGAGAGGAAGAATTTTGAGTTGTTGGAGTCTTGACTTGTAGTCAGTTTGAAAATCATTTAAGATGAACTTGGACGCTTTGCGCTGCAAAGATTCTAAGAGTTTGGAATCCTGGATCTTGAAAGGTCTCCAGATCTGACTACAGTGAACGAGATGACTTCTAACAAGGGATAAATAAAGAGAGCGTTTGAGTGTTGTATTACTGCTTGAGAGGATCACTCTTCTCAGCAAACCCAATGACCGATGGGCCTTGGCCAGTATATTTTTCAGGTGCTTAGAGAAGGATAACTTAGATGTTAGTAATACCCCAACATCTTTATGTTCAGTGACAGATTTGAGAGCAGATTTGTTCAGGGTATAGGTAGAATGATGGACTGCTTTACCAAAACTCATGGAAACACATTTGTCTGTATTAAAGTCCATTTCCCGGATTGAGGACCAATTGGAAAGTTGGTCAAGATCATCTTGAAGTAAATCACTGTCAGATCTACTGTGTATATCTTTGATGCATTGTGTGTCATCTGCATATAGTTGCATTTTAGAGAAGGTGACAGTTGGGGCCATATCATTTATATATACCAAAAAAAGCAAAGGGCCAAGAATGCTGCCCTGAGGAACACCTGACCTGACTGGCAGACAATTACTCTCCCATCCATCCACTCGTACCATATGAGATCTGTTTGAAAGGTAAGATTGAAACCAAGACCATAAAGGCCCAGATATGCCAATAAGGGATAACTTAAACAGCAATTGTTTGTGGCAGACAGTGTCAAATGCCTTTCGTATATCCAGGAAGATGACATCTGTCTGGTACTTCCTGTCCAGAGCACTGACAATGGAATGAAGTAACATGAGAAGTTTGTGGAGACAGGATCGATTACTCAAAAAACCAAACTGATGTAAAGATATTTGAGGCCGTATAAAGTCAATAATTTTCTGAAAGATGAGACTTTCAAGGACTTTTGAGGTTGAACTTAGCAACGAGATGGGCCTGTAGTTGGTCACATCTGTCTTATCTCCACTCTTAAACACAGGGACCATCCGATGAATTTTCCAGTCATCAGGAACAGAGCCCTGACTTATGCACTCATTAAACAGAATGGAGAGTGGAGCTGCAAGTGGAGTGGCACATTGTTTGAGTAGTCTAGGTCCAATGTTGTCCAAACCATTGGCCTTGTCAGGGTCAAGAGAAGCCAGAACAGTCCACACATCTGATTCAGTAAAACTAATAAGATTAAGCTGATGGCTAGGGATTGG
>JAAXGN010000028.1:0-565 GCA_012267415.1 Candidatus Poribacteria bacterium
CAGTCATCAGCAAACATAAGTGGGGAACAAGAAGACGTACACAAAGGCAAGTCATTAACGTATACAACAAAAAGGAGAGGACCAAGAATGCTGCCTTGAGGGACTCCAGATATGACTGGGAGAAATGAGGAGGATATGCCATCTATAGCAGTGCACTGTGATCTACCTGAAAGGTAGTCTTTGAATAAATACCAAACTCCATCAGTAATGCCCATTTTCCACAACTTTGTGAGCAGTTCTTCATGTGGAACACTATCGAACGCTTTTTTAAAGTCAAGGAAGATTGTGTTAGTAGGGATGTGACATCTTGAGTTATTGTAGATTAAGATTAAAGCAGAAAGAAGTTGCTGGAGGCATGATCTTCCTGTAACAAAACCAAACTGATGTGGAGAAATGGTTGGAAGAATAAATGGAAAAACAGAGTCAAATACGATCTTCTCAAAAACCTTGGCAGTTGAACACAACAGAGCAATTGGTCTATAATTGGCTACATTAGCTGGATCACCTCCTTTGGGAATTGGTGTGATCATGTGGATTTTCCATTCATTTGGAATACATTTCTGAA
>JAAXGN010000028.1:685-1155 GCA_012267415.1 Candidatus Poribacteria bacterium
GGGGGTGTAGTCAAAGCTGTCCAGTATGTTGGAACACTCGGAGTTGTAAATAGAATGGAAGTAGCGATTAAACAGTTCGACCCTTTGTGCGGGAGTATTAGTAAGGCTTTCATCATTCAGCCGCACATGCTGTGGAATAGATGAAACTTTGGAGAGAGAGTGAAGATAGCGGTAAACTGGTTTGTAGGGGAAAGATGAGCTTGTAAACAGGTTAGACTCATACTCTATTTTAGCAGTTGACATTAACTTTTCTAGGTTTATTTCCTCTGTGTGTAGCTTACTACGATTTAATGCAGATGGATGTGATTTAACCACTTTACGAAGAGAATGAATACGGTGTAGGTGATGTCTGATGGTAGGTGTAAACCACTTTGGAGGTTGGTGCGCTTTAAGCTTAACTTTGGGCACGAAGAGTGAAGAAGCTTCAAGAATTATGGACTTGAGAAGTGACCAAGAATCATTTACATTAT
>JAAXGN010000119.1 GCA_012267415.1 Candidatus Poribacteria bacterium
GGAAACCGCATCGCTGTGGCTGATAGGACATTTGGGTGCTGTAAAAAGATCTGTTTCACTTCCTGGTAGCGAGCCACTAAATTCCTGCCCTGTACATCTCGCGCCTTCCAGAATATATCTAATTCAATCACCTGCTCTTTGAGAAATCCAAGGTCTTTCATTTGCATATACTTGAGTTGCTTGTGAACGATAAAAGTAAATGCGATTAGAATTACCGCTAATCCAAATTGAAAGACCACCAGCCCTTGCCGAAATCTGGATTTTTGATTTAGTCCAGTTGTAGATTTTCCCGAAAGTACCTGGATAGGTTGAAAGGCGGACAAGTAAAACGCCGGGATGCCGCCGGCCACGATGCCTATTATCAGTACGACTACAGGTCCGATGACATAGGGGATTGGATTGTGTTGTGGGTTCAGGGTGAGGTCTTTGGCAACAAAGGCATTAAACCCGGGCAGTATCAGTTCCAGAAGACAAAGAGCAATGATGCTGCCTATCAATGTTAAGAGCATGATCTCAAAAAAGAACTGAGATATTAACAATCCTCGATGCGCACCTACTACTTTGCGAACGCCGACTTCAGTTGCCCGAGAAATCGCCCGCGATGTCGTCAAGTTGATAAAATTAACGCAGGCAATAACGAGTACGATCAGGGCAATAATGGATAGCAGATAAATTTGATTGATATCGCCATAGGCTGGCCTGCCTGCGTCTTGCGAGAGGTGGTCGCGCATGCCAAAATCCTGTGCTGAATACAAATGCATCCTGTTCATTGCCTGCAAGTGATACGCATTGTTTTCCGCAACTGTATCGCCCATGTAGCGTTTCATAATTTCACCAAGCTGCATTTGAAATGCTACTGGGTCTGCCTTTTCACGTAACAAAACATAGGTTTCAACAGCGCGATACTGTGACACAGGGTTCCACTCTGTCCAATGCCTGAAAAAATTAGGTATGATGCGCGAGACGTGCGCCGTGAGCAGTTCAAAGTGTAATGAACTATTCGTGGAGGGATCTGAGACAATGCCCGTTATGGTGTAGATGGTGCCATCTCGGTCCCCATCGATCCGAAGTTGCTTGCCGATGGGATCAACCCGGCCGAAAATTCTGGCCGCGGCAGATGCTGTCAAAACCGCTGTCCCTGCACCTTGCAAAGCTGTTTCTGGGTCTCCTTTGAGAAAGGGAATGGTGAACACATTTAGAATTTCAGGGTCAGCAATACAATATTGGAGATCGAACAGTGTGTCTTCATAACGAACAAATGTTTTAAACCAGAAGGTTCGGATGGCCTGTTCTGCGGCGGGAATGTCTTGTAAAATAGCAGGTGCCAGGGCACCCGATGTACGATAGCTGAATATGTTGTTATCTCCGCTTTTCAATTCGCGGAGCACTCTGTAAATGCGGTCGCGTTTGATATGGTGTGTGTCAAAATTGAGTTCATCTTGAACGTAAAGCAGTATCAGTGCGGCACACGCCAAGCCGATAGCCAATCCCGATATATTGATGAGCGAATATCCCTTGTACCGAAACAGGATTCGGATGGCGATTGTTAAATAGTTCTTGAGCATTGGAGTTCCCGTGAACAAAGTCAGGCGCACTGCCTGTTATTTTGTAAAAATGCTTGTACGCTCACATCAGTAAAGAAAAAGTATTTTAATGTGCCACAGAGCTTGAATCCCAGACTTCTGTATAGGTGCTCCCCTATGTCAGTTGCTTGCAAGATGCAATAATTGTATCCCAATT
>JAAXGN010000027.1 GCA_012267415.1 Candidatus Poribacteria bacterium
TAATTGTATAATCTACCATAAATTATACTACAAGTTACAGGATTTGTTCAAAGCAAATCTTATCCACTCTCTCAATTCTATACACCTTTCGCACCGCTGGTGCTTGGTTTCTGGTGCTATTTACATTTCTATACACACTCCTCAGCGCATATTACTAATGATTCAAAGACCAATCTCCTTCTTGACCTGTGCCCAGGGTATTCCACCGCCAGCAGGAACAGCGGAATTTAACGTGAACTCAGAATAGATAATATCGCTAAGAACTACTTTCAACCTTCTTACTCGGCAAGCTTAACACTGCCTCCACAATAAGCGCGATTACCATTCCGATAAGAAAAATTCGCCAGAGTTCGTTGGCTAATGCTGATGTATCGCCTACTTCAACATCAATTCTACGATACGATAACCCTTCAAACAGTGCGTCCACTGTCTCAACAGATGCTGCTTTAGCAGTATCTTCAACGGCACTACGGTTCACGGCTGCCCAATACGTTTCGTCTCGGTAAACCCCGGCATGCAATCCACGTTCAGAAAGAGAGGATGCGTTTTCTTCAGGAGCAACTACCTTCCACTGTTCACGATCAGCAAGTGCATCGTGTGCTGCAACACGTTGGGATGCATCCGTTAGAACAGATGTTCCTTCAGCTAATGCCCGCTGCAATGCCACATAAAAGACTACGCCGTCACGTTCAAGAGAAGAATACTGTGCTGTCGGTAAGGTGCTACAGAAATAAACGGCACCACGGTCAGAATTTACGCGAGATAACAACGGAGCATCGTCATCGAATCTTGCTAAGATCGTTCCTGTACTTTCAAATGCGCGATACTTGAAAAACCGTAGATCGTTCAATGGCAAAGCATTACCACTTTCAACATGTGCGAAGAGGTCTGCATCCCCACGCCACCATGAGATTTTGTAGGGTTGCTCCTCAGCGGTTTGCCAGTCGTTCCATTGTGAGTCAAAGAAGCGTCCACCTGCGTGCTGATTAGGTGGGAAGAAGATTACGACTCGTCCGCTATTGACAAAGTTCTGTATCTGTTCAGCAACCACTCCTGTCGGTAAAGCTGCCTGCCAGATCAAAAGTCCTATGTTTTCCCAATCAATTTCTCCTGTTTTGTTGACAGAAATCACATCTGTTTGATGTTGAAGTCGATTATCCGTTGGAATAGAAAGTGCCCGACGAAATGCTTCACCAATCCTTGCATCATCACTTACGATGACCGATTGGCGTATCGGTGGTTCGGAAAATACAAAGTAGAATCTGTTATCCAATGGATTCGCGTCACCGGGTAAACCGACTGATCCCCAACCTGAAGTGAGTGTACCATCAATGGGAATGCGGTGTCCTTTAATAGAAGCACCCAGTACATCAAGCTCAACTTCAACGACTGAACGGACTTTATTAACCTCAAACTCAATTGGTACTCTTTGAATCGCAGTATTATTGCCTTCGGAACGGACAATCACATCAAGTAGCAGTTCTGCATTGTTACCTTGCTGCCACCGTTGCACATTTTCTACTCTCACAGATAAGTTGCTTGCTGCTGTTTCTGAATATGCCAGCAGGAAAAGATTTACACCTTCTAATTGGGCAAATTCTTCGGTTATCGCTTCCCATCGTCCGCTGTCAACAGCCCAATCGTTTTCACGTAGGTCAGAGCATATCCATATATCCACCCGTCCCGTATTGTTCGCTTTTAGATATGTTAGAGAAGTTTCGAGCATACTGGGAATATTTGCGCTGGTAGCACTTGCTTCAGTCATCGGTAAGCTTAATAATGCCTTCGGTGAATCTACTTTTTGCATGCGTCCAGTGGCACTATCAATTAAAAACAGATGTGTTCCGTAATCTCCCTGCTCCAATAAGTGTGCTAACCTTTTGAGTGCAGTAGACCTTTTTGATTCACCGGCTTGCAAATCTTGTGCTTCCATACTCGCTGATCTGTCGAGTAATACCAATGTAACATCAGGTTTTGCGAACCCGATACTTCCTAACCAACCACCAGAAAGTGGACGGCTGATTGCAAAAATCAAGGCGGCGATAGCAAGAACTCGCATCAGCAAAATCAAAATATGACGGATCCGTGCCATCCCTTTGCTCATCCGTTTTGCTGTCATGAGAAACATCATCGCAGCCCAAGGAACGGTCCGGTGTCGCTGCTGATTGATTAAGTGGATAATAACAGGCAGTAGGACTAATGGGAGTGCTATTAGGGTCAGGGGTTGAAGGAAATTCATAGTTTATATACTTATATAGTGGAATCCAAGATTAATGAAACACGCCACAGCGGGCGAGGAGACCTCGCCGTACGGTGGGTCTTCGTAAATAACTTTATTATAACTTCACTGTGATTTTTTCTAAGCCATTTATCCCTTTCACATCAAGGATAACATCGGATCCTTCCTGTTTCTGGTGCAGAATAGTCTCAAGTGTTCTAACATCAACGACTTCTTGACCATCAATGGCAACGATAAGCATACCCTTCAGAATCTTTGCTTTAAATCCAGGTGAAATACCATTAACCTGTTCAACCATCAGACCCCGGTCTTGATCGTTTAGGTAATCATACCTTAGATGGCTGCCGTTTCCTATCTCTCGCACTGCTAACCCCAGTTTTTTCCATGAAGCAGAATCGGTATCTACAGATCGTCCAACTAACTTAAGTGGCATCTCTTCAATAGGGATATTGAGTGTAATTTCTTGTGAATTTCGTAAGACCTTTAAGACACACTTTTTACCGATGGGATATTCCAGGATGATATTCTCAAATTCAGAGATGTTTGTCACTTTTTCACCATCGTATTCAAGAATGATGTCATTTCGTTTTAATCCGCTTCTGAATGCAGCTGAGTTTATTTTGACGCTCCTTACTCTGATACCTCTTGAGTTGTTTCTCATGTCTGCATCAATATACCCGCGGATCACGCTGCCGTGTGCGATCAGTTTTTGTCCTATTGTTTCAGCGATGTCACAGTTAACAGCAAAAGTTGAGCCTTCCCCCTGTTTAAGGGTATTGATACCGATGACTTCACCGTGAATATTTAGTAACGGACCACCGCTGCTACCTGGATGGATCCATGCATCTGTTTGGAGGAAATTTTGATGGTATTGAAATGGATCTCTATCTTCATGCGGATGGAAACAACGGCTTTTTCCACTAACGATTCCAGATGTCACAGTGTATCGATATTGTAGTGGATCACCGATAGCGATAGCGAGTTGTCCGACGCGAATGTTCCTTGGGTCCGCCATCGTAAGTACAGGACAGATGTCATGTGTATCAATTTTTATGACGGCAACATCTGTATTCTTATCGGCACCGATTATTTTTGCATCATAAGAAGTGCCGTCATGGAGTCTCACCTTGATATTGTTTGCATCTTCCACTACATGCTCATTTGTTAAGATGTATCCATCTTCACGAAAAAGAAAACCTGACGCACCTGATGGACGCGTTATAGGTTTACCCTCTTTGATCTGAGTTTTTTGAGTTGATATGCTGACAATAGCAGGCATACTTTTTTCTACGACATTTATGAGAGCGTTTTCAAAAGAGCTTAATATCTCATAATCACTGGGTTGATGGGCTGCTGTTGTGCCCGAATTAATCATCGTGACAAAAACGATACAAAAAATGGTAATGCCAACATAAGAAAGTGTGCATCTTTTCATCAGTTTTCTCCTTATTTGAATTGTTCAGGACTTACACATTTCAACAAGTTTGAATATTAAATATACAGATGGCCCGTTGATGATGGGCGGGGAGACCCCGCCCCTACAAGTTCGGTGCCTGCAAGGATTATCGGAAAATTGACAATTTCATTATTTAATAAAATCCTTAACTTTAATAACTGAATACTAAACACTGTTTGCTGATTATACTTTTTTGGGTGTACGACCTAATAGGAATTTTGCTAATACATCACCGAAATCTTCATGGATACATACACGATGGTAGTCAATTTCGGTGCTACGGATGACTTCGTTCATACTCTCAAGGTAGTCTTCAAGTGCCCGTCGGTACTGAACGCCGATGATAGTTGGGTCTGCTAAAACAGGTTCTCCACCTTCCATATCCACGAACCGTATTGGACGGTCAAACTCGAAATCCAGTTCGTTCTGCTCTATAAGATGAAACACTGCAACATCGTGTTTACGAAATCGGAGGTGTTCAAAACAGTTTCGGACAACTTCCGGATCAATGAAGAGGTCAGATATGATGACAATCATTGCGCGTTGTGGTACCCGTTCAGCGATCTGGTGTAGGACTTCTGCTAAACCTGTTTCACCGGAGGGTTCTACTGCTCCGAGTTCATCAAGTACAGTACTGAGATGTGTTGCACTGCGTTTAGGTGGTATTTCTCTGTGGAATTCTGTTCCAGCGCAGTATAGACCTACTGCATCGCCTTGTAGTGCTGCGATATAGGCTAAAGTTCCGCCGATTCTTCGGGCGTAATCGAGTTTACTCATTCCGTTCAGAGCAAACCCCATGGATCCGCTGGTGTCAACGGTTAAACACAACCGCAGATTTGTATCCGCCTCAAATTCTTTAATATAGTAACGGTCATTCCTGGCATAGGCACGCCAATCGAGTCTGCGCGTGTCATCCCCCGGAACATACTTCCTATACTCAGCAAATTCGAGACTTGAGCCGCGTATTGGGCTGCGATGTTTACCGGATACGCTGCCTATCATAGGTAAACGGGCATGTAGTTCAAGCGTTGAAAGCCGTTCCAATACCTTCTGATTCAGGTAATCACGTTTGAGTTGCAGTGCCATACCTTATCCCTGTTCTGATAATTCTTCTACGAGTCGTTCTACGATGTCTTGACTGGTGATGTTTTCAGATTCAGCAGCGAAGGAGGTAATGACACGATGTGACAATACCGGGCTCGCAACAGCAACCATATCTTCAAGACGGGCCATATAACTACCACTCAGTGCAGCACGTGCTTTAGCACCCAGTATTAGGTATTGAACTGCACGCGGACCAGCTCCCCAGGCAACGAGAGGTTTCAACCACTCAGGGGTTGATTCATCCTTTGGACGCGTACTTCGGACTAAATCAACCGAAAATTCATAGATGTGTTCCGGTACTGGTACACGGCGAACAAGATTTTGAAACGCTATGACCCGTTCACCTGTCAACACGTGGTCCAATGTCGGAAGCGACATCCCTGTGGTCGTGCGAGCAATTTCAATCTCTTCTGAACGGTTGGGATAGTCCACTTCAATTCTGAACATAAACCGGTCCAATTGTGCTTCGGGTAATGGGTATGTCCCCTCCTGTTCAATAGGGTTCTGTGTTGCTAATACGAAGAATGGTGGGGCTAACTGGTAGGTTCTTCCGATGACAGTGATCTTATGTTCCTGCATTGCCTCAAGCATTGCAGCCTGTGTTTTTGAGGGTGCGCGGTTGATCTCGTCAGCAAGGATAAGGTTGGCGAAGAGGGGACCTCTTACGAACTCAAACTCACGTTTACCACCTGGTATTTCTTGAAGGATGTCCGTGCCAGTGATGTCCATCGGCATCAGGTCAGGTGTAAATTGAATTCGGCTGAAATCCAGTGCCATGGTTTCCGCAAATTTTCTTACCAAGAGTGTTTTTGCTAAACCCGGAACACCCATCAATAAGGCGTGTCCTTGTGAGAAAAGGCAAATTGATAAGTGTTCAATCACTTGCTCTTGACCGATAATAACCTTTCCGATTGCAGTTTTTAGTTGGTCATAGACATCACGTAATTCGTCAATCGCTGCGACATCATCGGCATCCATTTGATCAATGTGTTGTGGTGTTTGCATCTTGATTCCTTTACATTAAATTAGAGATAGAACAATCAATAGAGACTATATCTTTGTAGGCAAATTTTCTAACAACTTCCTATTATAACATACCTGACTTATTTAGTCAAATATAATATTATTGTAGGTCTAAGATTCATCTGAAGATTAAATTAATAATCAGGTTAATATATTATATTCTTTATGCACACACCTCAATTATCTGAGGCATTATCTATCGGATTTCTTCGGGAAAACCGCTTAGGACGAAGATGGTTTTATCTTCAAATAACCCTCTATAAAAGCATCTAAATCCCCGTTCAAGACAGAGTCAACGTTTCCTGTTTCAATATTCGTTCTTGTGTCTTTCACACGTTGATAGGGATGCAAGACGTAAGATCGGATTTGACTTCCAAAGTCAATATCTCTACGTTCAGGTTGTAGTTTGGCAATTTCCTCATCACGTTGTGCGCGATAGAACAGATACAATCGAGAACGCATTTCCTTCATGGCTATTTCTCTGTTCTTGTGTTGAGAACGTTCATTCTGACACTGCACCATTATCCCCGTTGGTTTGTGTGTAATACGGACGGCAGAGTCCGTTACATTAACGTGTTGTCCGCCTGCACCGCTTGCACGAAAAGTATCAATACGTAGGTCTTCGGTATTGATTTCTACTTCAACACTGTCATCAATTTCAGGGGTGACATGGACTGCTGCAAAAGAGGTGTGTCGTCGTTTGTTGAAGTCGAAAGGAGATAACCGAACCAGTCGGTGAACCCCAGATTCAGCTTGCAGATATCCATAAGCTGATGGACCGCTGACAAAAATAGTTGTCCCTTTAATTCCTGCTTCATCCCCAGGTGTGATATCTGCTATTTCGGAGGTGTAGCTATGTTGGTCGCACCAACGTAGATACATCCGCATCAGCATCCCTGCCCAATCTTGTGCATCAACTCCTCCTGCACCTGGATGGATGCTTAGTATTGCGTTGTTTTTGTCAAACTCACCGTTCAGCATCAATCGTAATTCGATTTTCTCTAACTGTGCGGTAACTTCCTTTAGTCCGTTTTCAATTTCAGGTTCAAAACTGTTGTCGCTTTCTTCAATTGCAAGCTCCAATAAGGTCTGTAAATCTTCAACTAAACTTGCTACTTTCTCATATTCACCAATCTCATCTTTGAGAAAAGATATACGTTGATTTACTTTTTGCACCTGTTGGGAGTTTGCCCAGAAATCTGGTTTCAATGCTTCTTTCTCAAGTTCAACCAACTCTTGCTGTTTTGTTGGGAGGTCAAAGATACCCCCTGAGTTCTTGAAGTTGAGTTGTGATCCTATCTATTTCTGATTTAAGGTCTGATAGCATATTCTCCATCCATTATTTTGAATTAGTTAATTTAGAACTTACCCATTCCCTCTGATAAGGGGGTTAGGGGTTAAAAAGTCGTTATTTCAATGATATATTAGTGATTTAACCCCCTAAATCCCCCTTATCAGGGGGACTTTAAGAGCCAGTTATTATTTTTGGGCGTAAGTCCTGTTAATTTGTTGTTTTTGATGAGATTAAACCGATTATTCGTGCTGTTGTTAAACTGACGATAGAAAACACGATACAGAGAATTGGAAGCCAATCACCATAACGTGTGTAAAGTGTCAGGTTTCCTTCTTTAAGATCGATTTCTGCATTTATGAATTGGTCTTCTGTTTGTGGTGTTACCATCGGTCTTTTTATTTTTCCATATTTGTCAACGACACATGTGTATCCTCCATTGGCACATCTGAAAACGGCTATTCTGTTCTCCACTGCTCGCATCGGTGCCATCGCTAAATGAAGCTCAGGGAATGCAGTGTCGACAAACCAAGCATCGTTGGTCAGAATTCCCATTACATCTGCCCCATCTTTCACAAACTTCCGAAAATGATTCGGAAATGCAGATTCAAAGCAAATTGATGTTCCAACCTTTATTTTATCTTCTTCTGATTGCTGAACATTTACAATAGGTAACGTATTTAAAGACTTTCCGTGTTCATAAGGTTGAAATTGGATAAAGTTTGGCAAAAAGTCAGCTAATGGCACATACTCTCCAAACGGCACAAGGTGCATTTTGGCATATTTCCCTACAATCTCGCTGTCAGAAGAAACAGAAATGACACGGTTGTAAAGATTACCGAATGCATCAAGATCAGTTGCTCCGATAAGCATAGGTATTTTTCCGATCTGCTCTTGGAAATTCCTAAAGATATTGTTGTAGTATTCAGTTTTCCCAGATAACACCTCTCCTCTTACAGAAGTCTCGGGCCAAACTATTAGATCCGGTTTTTCTGAAGCAGCTTCTCTTGACAATTTGATATACTTAGCGAATATGCTTGGAAAATTCCCCCTTTGCCATTTCTCAAGTTGTGAAATATTACCGGGTACAAGTGCAACCTTCAAACTGTTTTCTGTATCATCATGCCTATCAATTACCACAAAACCGTGGATAATACATACTATTGTTAGAAGACACGGTACAATAACAGTTATCAGTTCATCGCGCCATCTGCTAAAATTGCAGATAAACTTTGCGATTCCTGCATTAAAAAAAACGACCAAAAAACTGATGCCGTAAACACCTGTAATAGAGGCGATCTGAATTCCGTGGGTAAAGTTCCACTGTGAATAACCGATGTTCCCCCACGGAAATCCTGTTAAGAGCCAACCTTTTATCCATTCTAAACTAACCCAGATGGATGCGACTGCAGTAGGGTATAATATTCCTGTCCGCCATGGCAAAATATGGACTAATAGTGCAAAAACTGCGAAATAGAGTGCAGTATAACCTACTAAGAGTGTATAACCGAGTAGGGTTGTTAGGATGTGTGCATAAGGATATAGCAAAACAATTGCTAACAATAGACCCGCAAAAAAAACTAACCCTGATATGTACCCCATCAAGAAAGCGGACTTCCGACTCGCTCCCGACTCAAGTGCCATCAATAAAGGAATCAGTGCAACCCACGCCAGTGGAAAGAAGTTGACGTTAGGAAAACTACAAAATAAGAGGATACCTGAACTGCCTGCAAGTAGATAACGATAGCGTTTTACAAAACTCAAAGTCTTTACCACGGATCAAATAAACTTATTGAAATATTATCACACTTTTCTGTGGGTGTCAATATTATAATACGGGTGTGTAAATGTTTTGTCACCTATTCTGTCAGAACCAGGATTTACTGGATTTTAAGATTTTCAGGATAAGAGGTTTTGGTGTTATCAGATGGATTGGTCTGTATCCATTCACCTTGATTATGGCAGTAGCACATTCATCCTTGATTGTGCTTCTTTCTAATACATGCATCCATCATTACCCCTCTCCGTCCAGCAAACATCGTCATATTGCCGTAGCACATTCATCTTGATTGTGCTTCTTTGGACAGCATGCATCCTTCATTACCCCTCTCCGTCCAGCAAACATCCAGATATTGCCGTAGCACATTCATCCTTGATTGTGCTACTTTGGACAGCATGCATCCTTCATTGGACTCCTCTGTCTCCCATTGATAAGACGCAATTCTGAGCATATAACTTTATCGCGTGGGATGACGGCTTCGTTGCACAATCAAGATGAATGTGCTACAGAAGAAATAAACCAAAGGCTATCGCGAAACTTTATGGCGGAGCATGACGCAATGCGGCTCTGCCGGACTGGGGGTATTACTAGTTTCGTGTTTTCATTAAATTGACACTTATGGTATGTGATGTCTTTCAAAAGGATAGGGTATAATGTATCTAAACCTTTGATGGAAGCGTTTTATCTTTGTCTGAACCAAGATTTACAGGATAAGAACGTGTGAACAATAAAGATCAAGCACCAGCGGTGCGAAAGGTGTATAGAACGGGTGTATCTAATTCCCTAACCTGATATACCTTTCGCCTCTGGGGCTTACTACGGTAACTCAAGTTGCCACCTACGAGTCTTAGACAGGGAAACACCATCTTTTTAGCAATACTTGTAGCGCAAACTGTTAGTTTGCGGACTAATATGCACAATCTAACAGATTGTGCTACATAGGCAATACTTGCAAACTGTTAGTTTGCGGACTAATATGCACAATCTAACAGATTGTGCTACATAGGTGGCAACTTAGGTTATGGTAATGTCAACGTTTTCTATACACCTTTCGCCCCTCTGGGGCTTGGAATTTTACAGAAACTTTATTCCTCCCTTTACTCATGTGTTTCAACAAAAAATTTACACACTCTTCTTGTTAAGATTCATTGCTATTTTTTGGCGTGTGTGGTAAAATAATTTGCATGGAAAATCTATTTCTTGCGGAACAAACAACTTCTCCCTATCTAATCAAACCGCCGTTTACAGGACACCAAACCTTTCCGTTTCGGTATACATGGCTAAAAAAAGGGTTTGATGCTGTAACAAAAGATCCTTTTGTTTTCTCATCTGACTTTGCTACTGTGGCCTTAGGTGTTGGAAAAAACATGGTGCAAGAGGTATTATGACTAACGTTCCATTGTCTGATCTTTTTCATGTTAAGGGTCGTTTTCGTCGTTCTGTCCACCTTGAACGCGACTTCTATAGAGACAATGCTATAGACGGTTATGTTCTGACTGCTACAGCACGTGAGATGTTATCGCGTGTAATTTCAACACTGGAGAATGGGTCAAGCTCTAAAGCCTGGTCTCTCACCGGTCCCTACGGATCAGGTAAATCCGCGTTTGCACTCTTTGCTGCCAAATTATTAGGCAATTCAAATTCACCTACAGCACAACAGGCTTTAGAACTATTAGAACGTGGTGATACCTCGCTATATGAGCGATTCAGAAACACTTACGGGAATGGAAATCAGTCAAGTTCTGGATTCTGTCCCATACTCGTTTCCGGGGAACGAGCACCCCTCACACTTGCTTTATTACGTAGTTTAGATCAGGGACTTTCCAATTGCAACAGAACAACTATATCTATTTCACTACAGCAGGAACTTAAAGAACTGTTGGAAACAGCAAACAAGGATTCCCTTCCTACTGCTTCTGAGATAATATACCTATATGAAACTGCAACCCACGAGATTTGTGAGTCAGGTGGTTCCGGTTTGTTACTCATAATTGATGAACTGGGTAAGTTTCTTGAATTCGCGGCACAGAATCCATCACAAGGTGATATGTTTGTGCTTCAAAGTCTTGCTGAATTAGCAGACCGTAGTCAACAGACGCCTATGTTTCTAATGACTATTCTTCATCAGGCTTTTGAGGCGTATGCACAACGATCAGAACAATCACAACGTGAGGAATGGACGAAGGTTCAGGGAAGATTTGAGGATGTCGTTTTTACCGAACCAACAGAGCAGGTATTGCGTTTAGTCGGTGCAGCTCTTGAGAAACAGTCAGATATAACGGCAGATATTAATTGTAGAGAAATTATTCGAACTGCAGCTGAAATAGGATTAATTCCTCACCAGCTCAATGCAGACGAATTCACTGTTCTATTACAGGATTGTCTCCCACTTCATCCAACGGTAGCTTTATTGATCGGACCACTTTTCAAACGTTTTGCACAGAACGAACGGTCATTATTCGCTTTTCTAAATTCAAGTGAACCCTACGGCTTACAAGATTTCCTCTCAAACCGATCTTATGACGGATCTACGCTCCCGATGTACTCGCTTCCTGATCTATATGACTATCTTGACACGACACAAGGGAACGAACTCTTTACATCATATAGTGGCAAGAAATGGGCAGAAATTGAATCCGCTATAATGCGACTAAAGAATCCTTCATATTTAACGCTGAAACTTATTAAATCTATCGGTTTACTCGGAATTGTAAAAGAGGCAATTCCTAAGCTGAAAGCATCAGAAGAACTACTCCATTACGCATTAGACGATGGTTCAGCAGAATTTGATACCGAGTTTTCTGAGGTGCTATTAACATTACAGAATCGTTCAATTATAACCTATCGTGGACATAACGATATTTACGCAATTTGGGAAGGTAGCGATGTTGACATTGAAGAGAGACTCAGCGTTGCAGAATCACGAGTCAACACAAAGACAGCACTTGCGACCGATTTATCACGATACATACCGATGCGGCCTTTGGTTGCAAGACGACACCTGCATCAAACTGGCACCCTCCGTTACTTCACTATTCGCTATACAGATATTGAAAACTATGAAGTAGACCTAAATGAACCACTTGAGGATGCAGACGGTCTTATCCTATATGCATTACCTGCTAACGAATATGAGGTAACACAACTAATTGAAAAAGCAACCGATATTGACCTAAGACAACGTCAAGAGGTCTTAATTGCAATTCCACGTACTATTGGCTATCTTAACGACGCTGTGACGCAACTTGCTTATTTACATTGGGTAAATTCCAATACACCTGAACTTGAAAGTGACGCTGTAGCAAGACGGGAACTCAGAAAACGATTGGCAGATGTTGAACAGGATGTGTCTGAAAGAATAGCAGCACTATATGGTGTTGATGCCAAAGAAGGATGCATTTGGTATCATAAAGGAGAACAGACAGATATTGACTCCGTACGTAAAAGAAATGAATATCTTTCAATAATCTGTGATGAAATATTCCCAGAAACACCGTTAATACGGAATGAACTTATCAATCGTAGAAAAATATCTGGTGCTGCGACTTCTGCTCGTAAAAAACTAATTCAAGCTATGCTTGAAAATGAAAACAGAAAGGATCTGGGAATTGAAGGTTACCCTCCAGAATTGAGTATCTACCGTTCTCTCATATTCGACACAGGTATTCACCGTCATGTCTCAGGAATGTGGCGTTTCCATCCCCCAAAAGTTGATGACAGAAACAGATTAAATTATACTTGGAACGCAATTGAAAAGTTTCTTGAAGAATGTGAGGAAACAAGACAACCTATTGAAAACCTGTTTTATCATCTCATGCAACCGCCTCTTGGTATCCGAAATGGTCCACTCCCAATTCTATTATGTGCAGTCATTCTCCACTACAGAACAGAAATTGCCCTTTATGAGAACGGTTCATTTATTGCGGATCTTTCCATGCCTGTCTTCGAACGATTGCTAAAAGCCCCCCAACAGTTTGAGATTAAACGATTTCGGTTAGCAGGCATCCGCACGGAAATGTTCTCAAGATTTCTGGAAATGCTTAACCAACCTGTGGAAACCGATCAACCTGACCTATTGACTATTGTCGCGCCACTTATGCGGTTTATATCACAATTACCTAATTATACACAAAAGACACAGGATCTGAGTGATGCAGCAAGAAGTCTACGGGAGGTAGTCAACAAAGCAAGTGAACCAGACGAACTGCTCTTTAGACAACTTCCTGAGTCGCTCGGTTTTTCTGCATTCACACCAGAATACAGTGATTCAATTGAACTTGCTAATTTCTTTAACGCACTGCAAGATGCATTGTCGGAACTTGGTACTGCTTACGATAAACTTCTTAACTCACTTGAAAGTATGCTTGCGGAAGCGTTTAGGTCAGAGATGACTGGTGAGAATCTCCGAACAGAATTAGCCGCAAGAGCGGAACCGTTATTAGAGGTCGTTATTGACACGCAATTAAAAGGGGTTTCTCATACATCTTTACAGTGAAGGGCATGATTTCAAAGGTTGGATTGAGTCAATCGGTACTTTCCTTGCGAAGAAACCACCTGCATCGTGGTTAGATACAGATAAGGCACAATTTGAAGTAAATCTTTCTCAACTTGTTAGGAAATTCAGACATTTTGAAGCAGTATCCTATGAGAAGATAAGACACACTTCATCGACAGGGGAAACTATCAGGATAGGTATAACAACACCGAATGAACAGGAACATGAACAGGTTGTCAATTTTCCAGATGGAGATAATAGTACTATTGAAGAGTTAGAACATAAGATTCTTAGGTTATTTGATGAATATAAACTTGATGATAACTCCAATCTGAAACTTGCAATTTTGGCGCGAATAGCAAAGAAATTAATGCAAGACTCAGAGTAAAACTGACTTGATTATATTATCTCATTGTGTTATAGTTAACCCGTAGGACACTTGATGAGTTTTGAGTAGGATGAAAACAATACCTCAAGTAACCTATCAGAGCACGGTATACAGCACTGCAATCCAATGGTATTGTATCAGGGAGTCAATATGGCACAAAAAACACGACATCTTCTCGGTCTATCAGGTGGGAAAGACAGCTCAGCACTTGCTGTCTACATGCGGGACAGAGTACCAGAGATGGAGTACTTTTTTACCGATACTGGTAAAGAATTACCAGAGACTTACGAGTTCTTGGATCGTCTTGAAGCATTCCTCGGCAAACCGATTGCTCGTCTCAATGTAGAACGCGATTTTGACCACTGGTTGACGTTACACGGTGGATTGTTACCCTCTTCCCAAGTCCGTTGGTGTACCATCAAACTCAAAATCAGACCTTTTGAGGAATATGTCGGTGAAGATAAAGCGTACCACTACATCGGTATCCGAGCTGACGAAGATCGCGTTGGCTACAAACCGTTGAAAACCTCCAACCTTCAAAACATTATTCCCAAATATCCATTCAAAGAAGACGGTATCACTAAGGAAGATATTTACCGTATACTTGAGGAAAGTGGACTCGGTTTGCCAGAATATTACAATTGGCGCACGCGTTCCGGGTGCTACTTCTGCTTTTTCCAACGTAAATCTGAATGGGTGGGACTCTTAGAACAACATCCCGACCTATTTGAGCTTGCCAAGGGTTACGAGAAATTTGACACAGAGACAGGGGAACGGTTTACATGGAGTCAAGGGGAGAGTTTAGAGGAATTAGCTGATCCAGAACGGATAGCTCAGATCAAGGAAAATACAGAGAAAGCGAAAGCTACTAAGAAAAAAGAAAAACCGAATCGGCGACTCATAGAGATTCTTACGGATGTTCATGATGATGAGGATGATGAGGAACCTTGTTTGATTTGCCATAAGTAAAAGAATGGAGATAGCCTTGAGGAATAGAGAAATTCTAAGTAGATTCTATGACCTAAATATATGGCAAAGAGGAGATGAAAGAGCACCTCATAAACCTCTTCTTGTCTTGTATGCAATTGGAAGACTAATGCGCGGTGACAAGGAATTAGCCTATATTGATATAAAAGAGGATCTAATCAATTTGTTAAAGGAGTTTGGACCACCCAGAAGGTATTATCGTCCTCAGGATCCATTCTGGAGGTTACGAAATGAAAAAGCATCAGTTTGGCATATACCTAACGAATATATGATTGGTGAGACGATGAGAAGTAATAGGATTTCTACTGGTGATGCGATAATTAAGGATCTTGAAGAATACGGTGTTGGCAGCTTCATTGATCCTATTGTAAGGAAATTTGAGAGGAATCATAGATTGGCTTATGAAGTTGCTATGAACCTATTGGATGCGCATTTTCCTATTACTTACTATGAAGATATATTTCAGGCAGTTGGCATTTCTTATCCAACCCAAATAAGGTTTTATACGACTGAAACAGAAACAGAAACAAGGACTACGCGCCCCCGTGACCCACGTTTTCGTCAAAAAATCTTGAATGCCTACGAAAATAAATGTGCAGTTTGTGGTTTCCAAGTCAGATTACGTGATAATCTGGTTGCATTAGAAGCAGCACATATCAAATGGCATAGAGCAGAGGGACCAGATATTGAATCTAACGGATTAGCTTTATGTTCTCTACACCATAAACTTTTTGACCGCGGAGCTTTTAGATTATCTCTGGATTGGGAAATCCTTGTTTCGCAAAATGCTAACGGATCATCCGGTTTTGATGATTGGTTGATGAGATTCCATTCTGAACCAATCAATTTTCCACAGAGTCGGTCTTATTATCCAAAGGCAGAATTTATTGAATGGCATGCAGAACAGGTGTTTAAAGGGGATTATCGGGAATTGTAAAGTAGAAACGGGATTTTTATATCCATAAATAAAGGAAACAATTTATGAAAAAAGACGGTAACACTTTCCATGCAGATTTGTTCTATAGTTATTCCCATAAAGATGAGAGATACAGAAGCAATATGGAAACAGCACTTTCACAACTTAGAAGAGATAAATTGCTTAAGGAGTGGTCAGACCATAAGATTCTGCCGGGACAAAGTATTTCAGAAAGAATCAAAGATAAAATGAATGAGGTAGACATCATTGTGTTTCTTCTTAGTCCAGATTTTCTTGATTCTGATGCATGCTTAGAAGAATGGGAATACGCAAAAAAACTTCAAAATGAGGGAAGATTGGTTTTTCGTATTCCGATTATACTGAGAGACTGTTCATGGATAGATTTTCTCGGTGATGATGATGTTAAAGTCTTACCAAATGATGGGCGGCCTGTTACAAAGTTCAATCCCCAAGTTGCAGCTTGGCAGCAAGTCTACAATGGTCTTAAAGGTGTTATCAATGAATTGAAGAATACGTTCAAACCCAAATTAGAATACATAAGAAAATTGGAAAAAACCGATTTCTTTTCTTTAGAGCATGTTAAACTTCAAGATATATTTGTCTTCCCAACTCTCTTCTATTATGTTCCATCATCAAATGAAGAGAAATTGCGCATAAGAAAAATAAAAGATCAAAAAGAACTTTTGGAAAAGGAATATATCCTGATTCATGGAGAAGAGAAAAGTGGGAAGACTGCTCTAGGACGATATATTTTTCTTTCTCTAGCTAACAATCTCTCAACTCCTGTATTGTATATTAACCTTGAAGAAATATCTCAAAAACCAATAGCAAGAGTCTTTTATGATGAATATTGTAAACAGTTTAGTGGTGATTACTCTCTCTGGAAGAAACAAGGAGAAAAAACACTCATACTAGACAATTTGTCATCAAAATCACGTATTTTAGATATAATTGAATACGCAAAATTACATTTTGAAAAGGTAATAATAACAGCGTCGACTGACATTTATACCTCTTTTTTCTATGATGACGAACGTTTAAGCGAATTTCGCAAGATGCAAATTGAAACCTTGAGTTATCAACAACAAGAAACGCTAATCAGAAAAACTCTAACATTATCCAACAGGAATGAACCTGTTCCCGACGGTCGAGTAGATCAAGTTGAAAAGGACGTGAACTCCATTATTACATTTAAGAAAATTGTTCCCAGATATCCTTTTTTTGTTCTGTCAATTCTGCAGACATATGAGGGTTTTATACCTGATGATTTGTCAATAACTTCATATGGCCACTGTTATCAAGTCTTGATTCTTACAAATTTCCGAGACGCGGGAATAGCACATAATGATAAATCCATTAACACCTGCTTCAATTTTCTAGAGAAATTAGCTTTCAAAATCTTTGAGCATACGAAACTCCAAAATCAAACTGAATTTGACTATGACGCTTTTGTGAAACAATATTCGCAGAGTTTTATTATACCAGATGCAATCTTGAATAGGTTGAGAAAAGAGGATTATGGTGTTATAAATAAAGACGGTTCTTTTAAACAGTCGTATATGTATTACTTTTTTCTAGGCAGATATCTGTCACGAAGAGATGAAGAAAAGGATGTATTAATCAAGGCAATGTGTGAACATAGTTACATTGCATCAAATTACCTTACAATTTTATTTATTATTCACCACACTAACGACAATGAGATAATAGAGGACATTTTACTTGGAACCATGTTAACACTAGACACTTACAGTCCTGCAACTCTAAACAAAAGTGAAACTGATGTTTTTCAAGAAATAATGGATAAGCTGCCAAATAAAATATTGTCTGATGATAGTGCAGAAAAAATAAGGCAAAAAGAAAGAGAACTCCGTGAAATTTCAGACAATCTCTCTGCAACTGAAGATGAAGTTGAAGTTGAAACAGAAGAAAATCCTGTCAACGATATCTATCGCATTCTGAAAAATAACGAGATTATGCGACAGATTTTGCGAAATAGATACGGGACATTGGAAAAAATGAGAATTAAGGAGATTATTGAGACCATTACAGAGAGTGGTTTACGTCTGGTTCAATTTGGACTTGTAGATGAAGATTGGATCACCAATACGGCACATTATCTTCAAAGGAAACATCCAAATTTGAGTTTTGATAAGACCAAGAGAGTCTTAGAATTTCTGTCGTTTATTTGGACATTAATAAATATTAGAAAAATTGTTAGTTCTATAAACGTTCCAGAGATTAAAGAAGTTGTCAATGAAGTAGTACAGAAGATCGGAACACCAGCGTATGACTTGATAGGCTATTTTAACCACCTATACAGTGAAGAAGAACTCACTATTCGAGCCAAACAAGAACTAGAGGCTTTATTAAAACAACATGATGATATTTTCTTTCATAGAGTGTTGTCACTAGAAACACAATATTACATGAACACACATCGAAGTGATCGTGTGGTTGAACAGAGCATTTGTTCCTTGCTAGGACTAGATTATGTTCATACACCTTTAGATAGCCTACATAAAAAGGAACGTGAAGAACCACATAAACGTAAGCGTAAAAAACGATAGTATTGATGAGAACTATCAAATACCACCCACAAAAACTCCCCTTGACAAACCACCATCCCCTCAAGTATAATCAATAAAAGAATCTTTAGATATAGCAAAGGCACAACATTTAGCATGGCACAAAATGATGAAATCGTGAAGCATCTGATGCACGCATACGCCGAAGCGTTCGCTGCGCTATCCTTTGGTACACACGATGTCAAAGTCTTAGAGACACTCGACACGGAACAACAACATGTTAAGGTGCTTCGCAATGATATGACGTTTAAGGTGCTATGGAACGATGAGACGGTCCTGCTTCATATAGAGGTGCAAACCGAGGATAGTAGAGATAAACCGATGCCGTTGCGTGTCCTGGCTTATGCAAGCCAACTATACCTCCGTCATGAACTTCCTGTATATTCAACGGTGATATATCTAAGTCCAAATGCTGGAGAGACTGACCCTGGTGGCTCCATTTATGGAAACGAGACGTGGGGTTTACAGCATAAGTATCAGGTAATTCGGTTGGCAGATTTAGATGGTGAATCGTTTTTGGATTCTGCATCGGTTGGATTGTTACCTTTTACACCTTTAATGAAACCGCCCGAAAGTATGGATACGGAGGAATGGTTAAAGAAGTGTGTTGAGAAGACAGTTGCCGCGCCTGTTGATACAAAGACACGCGGGACATTATTGTTTGCTCTAACAACGTTTAGTAGTTTGGTGCACGACATTACATTTATACAAAAAATCATATCGGAGGAAATGATGCAAGAATTTCCATTTATCGAACACTTAAGGCAGAAAGGTGCACGTGAAATGGCAATCAAGAATATTCAGGCTGTGCTAACAAAACGGTTTCCACAGAGCAATGTACAAACCATAGAACAGCCACTTGAATCTATTGAAGATCTTGATCGTTTGACAGAACTGCATCTAACGGCAATTGACACTCCCAGTGTTGAAGATTTTTTACAAGCATTGAACGGGTCGGAAGTGTAAACTGGTGCAGTAAGCGGTCCTGAAATTGCCACGTTCGTTCTCCAACCAGATAGTGAAAACAGCATCATCGTTTTCACCCGTGTGAATATGTGTCTAACCCCCAATGACTTTGATGGTGCTGCACGTTACCTATATTATCATTATGAAGATTCAAATAATAATCAGGTAATTATGATTTCAGTAGTCCGGTGCGATAAGGATATCGCACCTACCGGCCTGGGAAGAATCGCTTTTTACCCATTTAATTCCTTAATCTTCATTCAAGGGGAATGCGTAAGTCCTGAACAATTTTCTAACCCCCTAACCCCCTTATCAAGGGGGAATGCGTAAGTCCTGAACAATTAAAAAACAATTTTGAGTCAACGAAAAATAACTGAGTTTCGTTTTATTCTAAGTATACAATCCCTTTAGGAGAAAATAATTTGAAGCAATCTGTCAGTTTAATGTTATTTTTCGTTTTTGCTGCAACTGCTGTTGCACAAACGGGTACAATCGAAATCACCGTCTATAATCAAAATACAGAAAGACCGCTTGAAAATGCAGAAGTACATCTCATAGAGACAGATGAACGTGAAAAAAGTAATGCTGAAGGTAAAGTGTGGTTTACGGGAATCCTGCCAGGTACTTATGCTCTTTCTATTTCTCATAGGTCATTTCCAATACCGATAAATGTCACCGTAGAAGTTACCGCAGGACATACAACACAGACGAGAGTATCCCTCGGGGAGGTTTTTGAATTAGAAACAGTGGTCGTTGAAGGTGAACGTATACCCCCGACGATCAGTAGAAAAGATATACGCGGCAGCGAACTCCTACGTATTGCTGGTGTCGGTACTGACGCACTCAAAGGTCTAACGACATTGCCAAGTATCGGAATACCGAATGACTTTTTCGGCATACTCTACATACGTGGTAGTGAACCAGGATCAAACCTATACTATCTTGATAGGACACAGCTTGGATATCCATTCCATTGGGGTGGTTTTCTTTCTACTATTAGTTCCGAAACGATTGAGACAATTGATATTTATGCGGGTGGATATGGGGCTGAGTTTGGTTTAGATTCACAAACTGTTCTTGATATCCATACCCGTGATAGTATTGAGGAAAGATTAGATGGAAAATTCAACCTGAATATACTCTATTCTGAGGGATTACTTGAGGGTAGAATTGGTGATAAAGGGTACATTTCAGTCTCTGGACGTAGAAGTTATTTCGATTTAATCGCAGGTCCTATTGCTAAAGCACAAACAGGGACAGAACAACAGTTTCCTTTTTTTTTCCGATTATCAAATCAAACTTAACTACGAACTGAATGATAGACATTCGCTAACAGTTAATGCATTTGCAGCGACTGACCATTTTAACATTCGAGGAGAAGAAGGACCTGACCCAGACGATATTGAACCGGATGTTGGTAGAGAAGAACTATTTTTCAAGAACGGTTTTTCCGGACAAGGCATTCATCTCTATTCAGAATTATGGGATAATTTGACATCAAATATGTCTTTAACTCGAACTTTGAATTACCTTAACATTGATCTGAAAGTACCGATTGTACTCTCTTACAAGATAGTAGATGATCAGGCAGAATTTAAAGATGCAGTATTTGAAGATGGAAAATTAGTTGTGGAAGAAATAGTAAACAATTCTTATGAGGTAAAGATAGATGTCCCGGTTTACACATTTCGAGAAGACATCATATATAAGCTGAATCCTTTCCTACAACTTGAATCGGGTTTTCTTCTGTCATATAGTCCAGCAAATAGTTATGAAGATGGGAGATTCTATGAATATGAACGCGTTGAAGAAAGTAGAACACGTTCAGTTACATTTGAAAACGGCAATAGAATAGAATACTTTACACCTGAAAGATATGAGATTACTGAATTAGAAGAAACCCATTTCGAATTTGGGCACGATTTCTATCGGTCAGAAGGCTATTTACAGGCAAGATATGATCCTTTACCTTCTCTCTCATTTGCCCTTGGCACTCGGTTAGACTATCTTGATCTAACTGAAGAACTCTCTATTCAACCAAGAGCCAGTGTGAATGTCAAACTCCAGAATGATTTCAACCTCCGTTTTGCGTATGGACAGTATGAACAGAGTCCGAGACCTTATCAACTCCTATCGGAAAATGGTAACCCTGCTTTGAAGTCCAGTATTGCACGACACTATATCTTTGAAATTGAGAATGAATTCACGCAGCAGACAGATTTTAAGTTTGCGACATATTACAAAGATACCCAGAATATGGTAATCAATGACAAAATACCTGTTCAACCCGGAGAAGCGCGTGCAGAATCTGAAGGAGGCAGATTAGCAACCGATGATACCATCTCCAATTTTCTAAATCAAGGTTCTGCTTATGTCGGTGGGGTTGAAGCTTTCTTGCGGCATAGGATTCCTGATAGGTTTTTCGGATGGGTGTCGTATGCTTACACACATGCCGAACAACGTGAGAAAAATGATGCGTTATATAAACCTTATCTATTTGACAATACCCACATTGTCAGCATCGTTGCCAACTATAATTTCACCGAGAATACTGAAATGGGTTTAAAATGGCAATATCTTAGCGGGACATCTGCAGTTCCTATCAGTTCCCTACTCATACAGGATCCTGTAACACGTGGATTGAATCCTTTGTTGGCAAGTGTTGATGAAGAGTTACATACTGAGCTGAAACCTTACCATAAGTTAGATTTAAGATTAAGTCACAAGTGGAAGGTTAGAGGAACTAAAATCGGTGGGTTTATTGATATAATCAACCTCTACAACCGAAAAAACAAAATAGAATTTAGTTTCAAAGAAGCTACCCTTATTATTCAAGATGAAGAGATTGTCATTGAGGAGTGGAAATCAGAAGAAGTTCGGCAGCTACCCCGAATTTTTTATGTTGGATTAACGTTGGAATTTTAAACAGGTTCGTCCGTTTTTCTGGCATATTGACCATAGCAAATTGTATAATTTATGGTAGAATCAATACCTTATGAAGATTCAGTTGTTAATTAGGTAATTCGCGGGCGGGGTGTTAATTAGGTAATTCGCGGGCGGGGTGTTAATTAGGTAATTCGCGGGCGGGGAAACCCCGCCCCTACGAGACCTTTCTCCAACGATGAGTCTTATCAGTTGAATTACCTGATTATTTATTCAATCTTCATCAGGTATTTAATTTATTACAAAGAAGCACAATCTGGAAGAATGTGCTACAAAGACACACAATCTAACAGAATGTGCTACAAAGAAAGTTGAGGAAAAGACTAACAATGAGCCGTTTTATTTGTATGCTTCTTGTTTTAACATTGCCGGTTTCTGCCATTGTACAAACAGAGGCACAAACAGGGACAATTGATGGTGCAGTCATAGACAGAATTACAAACGAACCTATAGAAGATGCAGAAATACTTATAATTGAACTTGATATGCGGACTACAACTGATAGTGAAGGAACGTTCTCTTTCAAGGAAATCGCAGCTGGAAAATATACATTACAGGTATCTATACCAAGATCTAAAACCGATGAAAAAGTAAGTGTTGAGGTTGAAGAAGGTAAAACGTTGACACCAAACATCTTCATTACACGGGTAGACTATCAGTTAAAGGCTATAGAGGTTAAGACCGAACGTGTCCCCAAAACAGCTTTAAGAAAGAGTATAGAATCTGAAGAGATTACGCGAATACCTGGCACTGCCGGGGATGTGCTGAGAGCACTGCCTGTGATCCCTGGTATAGGTGTTGCTAACGATTTCAGTGGTGCACTCTATATCCGTGGTGGTTCTGATGAAGATAACTTATACTATTTTGACCGTGTTCCTGTGGGATATCCGTTCCACTTCGGGGGCTTGGTGTCTTCCTTGAATTCAGATGTCATTGATAGGATTGATGTCTATGCTGGCGGTTATGGTGCTGAATTCGGTGTTGATTCACAGGCAGTGATTGACATTTACTCTAAGGATAACAGTCCTGAAAACCTTCGTGGTAAGTTTAATCTCAATTTACTATTTTCAGAGGGACTTTTACAAGGAAAAATTGGACAGAATGGGTACTGGTATGCTGCAGGACGTAGAAGTTACATTGATCTGTTTGTGGGTTCATTGGCGTTTGACGCTGGTGCAATCACTGCTTTGCCAAGATTCTGGGATTATCAAGTGAAAATTGGGTATGATTTTAGTGATAAACATCAACTATTCTTCAATATGTTTGCCTCTGGTGATAACTTTGCACTGACTTTAGATGGTGAAGACGTTGACGCAGACTTTAGAGGCGATACGAGTTTTGAGAGCGGATTTGAAGGTGCAGGTATACACTTCCGTTCTTCACTTACAGACAAGTTAACCTCATATCTGTCATTAACGAGATCAGATTTTCTTTTTGATGTGAATTTTGGACCTACATTATCTCTTAATATTGATGCGCCAACATACACGTTGCGAGAAGACCTGACTTATCAACTAAACGAAAGGCATCGTTTAGAGTCTGGTCTTATCCTTGGTGTGGAACCGGGAGAGGTAAAAGGTGTGTTCTCTCGAATTCCGGACGAGGGTGAAGTAGACTATGATATTCGCTTTGTTGAAAAAGAGGTTATAGATGAATCTGTCAAAGGACAACGCATTGAAGCCTACTTACAAGATAGATTTAATATACTGCCTTTTCTATCAGTGGTGTATGGATTACGTCTTGACTATTTTAACCGCATAGATGAGATATCAATACAACCGCGCGGTAGCATTCGTGTGGAATTACCCAATACTTCTGAACTCCAATTTGCCTACGGTATATACAACCAGACGCCAATACCCGCACAACTTTCATCTAGTGTGGGTAACCCAGAATTGAAATCTAGTCAAGCGAGTCATTACATTCTTGAACTTACACGAGAACTGTCACAGGATACTGAGATTAAGATGGCTGCGTATTACAAAGACCTTGTGAACCTTGTGACAGCTGATGATGCATCTATATTCTTGAATCAAGGAATTGGTTATGCTCAAGGGACTGAAATATTCCTAAGACACCGAACTGGCGATAGGTTTTTTGGATGGGCTTCTTATGCTTATGCACTCTCGAAACGAAAAGACCGTTTAGGTGAACCTTACCGGTACTACTCATTTGATCAGACACACGTCACCACCTTAGCAGCAAGTTATAAACTTACACCGACTTGGGAGATAGGTGCAAAATGGCAATATAGGACAGGTAATCCATATACACCTGTGACGGGTTCAGAACGAAGAATTGACCCCCGGTTTCTTGAAGATGTAGAGAGTATTGACGAAATTAGCGCAGTAGATATCGTTGAAAATACAATATATATTCCTATCTATGGTGAGACTAATTCTGAACGTCTCCCACCCTATCATAGGTTGGACATCCGCTTGAGCAAGACCTTCATTTTTAAGAGTTGGAAATTCGGTGCCTTTGTGGAAATCTTGAATGTATATAACCAGAAAAACCTACTTGACTATAGATACAATACAGACTACTCAGATAAAGATCCTATTAATCAATTTCCTCTAATTCCCTATTTTGGCATAACAGCGGAATTTTAAATGACGTTTTCTATTTTCAGGTCATTGAAACATTTACTGATATTTTTGCTTTTAATAACTGCCTCAAACGCCTTCTGTCAGAATGATGAATCTATAGACGATAATGAAGTCGGTGAAATTGTTGTTCTTCCACCGATAGAAGTTACGGCTGAACGGATTGAAATGAAACCGAGACATACGCTGAGTACAGATGTGTTTAGGTATGCTACGGGTAGTGGTGGGGATCCGCTGCGTGTATTGAATTTACTTCCCAGTGTGGGTACGCTCAACGATTTCGTAGGCATACTATCTGTACGTGGTGGCGGTCCTGAAGACAATATATACTATTTTGATCGACTTCCATTAGGGTATCCATATCATCTTTACGGCATTGTTTCAACTGTGAATGCGGATGTGATTCAGAATGTTGAGGTGTATCCTGGTGGTTATGGTGCGGAATTCGGTTCTGACTCGCAGGCTGTCATTGACATCTCTTCCCGTCGGTTGGCGGCATCTCAATTTAGCGGAAAACTCAATCTGAATCCTGTTTATTCCCAAGTGTTCTCTGAAGGTAACATCGGCACACGCGGTTATTGGTATGTCTTTGGTAGACGCAGTTATATGGGACCGCTTTTTGAGCTTTTACCCCATCTTTTGGAAATTGAAGATGACTTGGTTACACAGGTGCCAAGTTTCTGGAGTTATCAAAGCAAATTTGTGTATCAGTTATCAAAAATACACAGATTAGAATTTAATACAATCGCTGCAGACGATGGTGCTGAATTTAGAATTGGTCCAGATGAAGCATCTGATAGTGACTTACGGGGACCTCTCATATCTGAGAATCCTTTTGATTCTCAGGGGATACATCTTTACTCTGAGAAAGAAAACAGGTTCAAGTCTGTTTTATCATTGACCCGTTCCTTTTCACGTAATGAGCTGATTTATGGAGAAGGTTATTATTATAGGGATTTAGAAACCGTATTTTCACTTCGCGGGGATTTAAAGTATTGGATAAAATTTCCGAGATTTTTACTTGAATCTGGTTTTGAATTAACCAATCTTCCCTCAAGTTTGACAAGTGTCGGTTCTCGTCCGCTTGAAGAGGGTGATTGGGATTACGATCCAAGGATAAAAATAGATGGAGAGAAAGTCTACACACATATTACACAAGACCTGCATAGATTTGAAGGTTATCTCCAAGCAACACAGGCACTGTTTTCATCAAGTTACATTGATTTTTATGGAACGCTTGGCATAAGAGGGAGTTACTTTAATATTATTGATTCTTTTGCGCTTCAACCGCGGGGTTTAATTGGTGCCACATTAGGATCGGAACAGCATGGTGATGTCGGTGTTACGCTTTTCCCTATAGATGTGCGCTTTATGTATGGTAATTATGTACAGAACCCTAAATTTTACCAAATTGTACTCGGTCATGAGAACCCAGATTTATCTCCGAGTTCAGCCACACACTATGTTGTTAGCATCAAGAAAAGCCTCACATCAGATACCAGATTTGAAGTCGCTGGATATTTAAAGTACTTAAGAGATATGATAGTCTATAATCTATCGGAGAGGCAGTATCAGAATCAAAAAACTGGCTCAGTTAGAGGCATAGAATTTTCGTTGGAGCATAAAATAGGGGATATATTCAGGGGTTGGTTTGCTTATACCTATACGGACTCAAAACGTCAAGATTCTCCTTATGAAAAGGAGCGAGATTATATGTATAGCACTCCGCATGTATTGACTATCAATCTAAATTACTTCTATTCTACTATAGAATTTGGTGCCAACTGGCAATACAAGAGCGGCATCCTATATGCACCGTTGGCTGGTAAAGAAAAATATACCAATCCTTTTACAAACAGACAGGTATGGATACCCATATACGGTGATCCGAAACGTACTGTTCCCTATCACCGATTAGATTTAAGATTTCACTGGTCATTCTTCAATGACATCACAATAGATTGGCTTTTCTTAGAGATTGATAAGTTGAATGGTGGATTTACGATTGAATTATGGAATGTCTACAACCGCACAAATCCATTACAAGTACGATATAATTCAGATTTTACTAAAGAAGTTCCCATTGCCCAATTACCTATTGTCCCCTTCCTCGCATTGACGATTGAATTTGAATTTTGAATTGTCAAATTTTTCAATATCTTGTATAATCTTCGCAAACTGTAACACACGTTTTATAGCGAAATACAAGAATATATGCACACTTTTGCTACGTGAGACCCAAATCGACAGACTGGACTGTGCTGTAGCACAAACTTTTAGTTTGTGCAGTCGTGTCCACAAACTAAATGAAGATTAAATAAATAATCAGGTAATTTTGATTGCCCCAGGCCGGTAGGTGCGATATCCTTATCGCACCGGATCCTACGCGGAAACCTTCAATGAAGCGGGTTGGGAAAAACCCGGTGCGATACGGATATCGCACCTACCGAGTTTGGGATATTGAGAATTACCGAATTAATAACTTAATCTTCATAAAGTTTGCGCTACAATTGTGTGCAAGTAATTATTGATTTCACCATAAAATCCCGGTTTTTGTATTCAAAGGAGGTCATGCTTTTGAATGTAAAAATATCTTCTTCTCGACACTATCCTATAGTGAAACCTAAAAATATCATGAGACACTTTAGAACGACGGGCAATGAATTGCCCTACTACAAACGGGTATTTGTTACCAATAAGTGTATATCTAATTCTGAATTTTACTATAGAGTGACTGCCTTAATATGTCTTATCACATTCGTCTTTTTCTTCGTAACAGATGTCTATTCTGAATCACACAATCTACAGATTAGAGCATATCGCACTTATGAGAGTATAGAGATAGATGGAGATTTGAACGAGTCAGACTGGCAAAAAGCGGATGTAATCAATAAGTTTACACAGATTGAACCGAATGAAGGTGAAGTGAGTTCTGAACCGATGGATGTTCGGATACTTTACGATAATAATAACATCTATTTTGGGTTCAGATGTTACGATTCAGATATTTCTCAACTCGTTGCGAATGAAAGACGTAGAGATGCTCGGGACATCCATGATAATGATAACGTATTTCTACTATTGGATACATACAATGACAAAAGGAGTGGTTTCTTTTTCCGTGCGAACGCCTTAGGTGCTATCCAAGATAGAGTCATCACCAACAATGGAGATACATTGAATGACGATTGGGATGCAGTCGTCGCGTGTCAATCAAAGATACATGACACATCTTGGACAACGGAGTTGCGTATTCCGTTTAACCAGTTACGTTTCAAGGAAAGTGACCCCATGAAATGGGGTATAAATGTTGGCAGGGAACTCATCCGAAATCGGGAGGAGTCAATATGGGCACCAGTACCTGCATCGTACGGTGGTTTGGCAAAGTATAGAACGACTAACCTTGCAGAGCTTGTAGGTTTAGAAGGAATCGTGCCTTCAAGAAGTATTGAGATTCTTCCCTATATTCTACCGGGTATGACTCAAGAATATGACGAACAAGCATCCGTTGAAACAACGCAAAGATTCAAACTCGGTTTTGATGCCAAATACGGTGTTACGTCGAACTTAATAGCGGACTTAACCTATAATACAGATTTCGCTCAAGTTGAATCTGATCAGGAGCAGGTGAACCTGACGCGTTTTAGTCTGTTTTTTCCGGAGAAAAGACCATTTTTTTTAGAAGGTGCTGGTCTTTTCGATTTTGGTATCCCTCGGCAGAGTTTTCGTAGCCCCCCCCCTATGTTGTTGTTCTATAGCAGACAGATAGGATTATATGAAGGCAATGCGGTTCCGATTATCTTCGGGACTAAAGCCACTGGTAAAGTAGGGGGATACGGCGTAGGATTGATCCATGTCAGGACAGACGAATTCTACGATGCATCTGAAGATGATGACCCAATTGATATTCCGCGCACAAATTATTCCGTTATCCGATTGACAAGAGATGGTCCGGCAGGTTCCCGTTTTGGTATGATCGCAGTGAACAAAGCCGACTCTCGTGACTACAACAGAGCAGGTGGTTTTGACTTTGAATTGCGTCCAAACGATAGATTGGATATTAGGGGTATGTTTGCAAGAACCTTTTCACCTGATATGAGTGGAAGGAACAACGCATGGTATATCGGCACAAGATGGAGAAATGATCTCTTAAGAGTTAGCACTTCTTACACAGATATAGATGAAGACTTTGACCCAGAAGTCGGTTACGTGCGGGATGAAGGTATACGACAGATCCGTGGAGATGTGCGTATTGCACCAAGACCTAACAGATACGGTATACGTGAACTATGGTCGGGACCAGAGGTGAACTATATTTTTAACCAAGAGAACGAAATTGAAAGATGGAATATCTCCTATTCACATTGGACATCGTTTGCTACTGACGACTCAATTATGTTCTTTTTAAGACGAGAATTTGAACGACTGGACGAAGATTTTGAAGTACGTGAGGATATTTTTATACCGATAGGTGATTACGAATTTGGTGTTTTCGGTGGAAGATTCTCTACAAGTGACAGTCGTATTCTCAGTATAACGACAGGATTTGAGACCGGTGAATACTATAATGGCGATCTACGAAAATACTATTTTGATACTTCACTGAAACCGACCACAAGGATAAGTGTTAGCTTAGACTATGAATTCAATCGTGTGTTGCTGCCGGATGATAGTTTTGATGTCAATCTGTTCTCAGGTAGATTGAATTACTCTTTCTCTACGAAGTTATTCGCGAAGTTATATGCGCAATGGAATACAGAGAAGGATCAGATTTTGACCAATTTTCTTATTAATTACATTTATCGTCCCGGAAGCGATTTCTATTTTGTTTATAATCAGACTTACGATACGGATAAGACCACGAAGCGTGTACTGCAGGATTCCACGGTAGTTGCTAAAGTGACGTTTTGGTGGAATCCGTAGATTATGACAAATTTAGTTGTTTAGATGGCCCATTATGTGTTATAATATTTTAAAAATGTTGACAATTTGTCATGAATACGTTATAATTTGTAGTAGGTTAGTATAAAATGGACGTATTAGATTGTATATTGTCGTTTTTTTGATGGAAACTACAGTTAATCTGAAGTCTGTACGCAGGAGATATTATCATATCTCATTTGATTATAAGTCAATCTCATAAACTCCGGTAAGTGTGTTGTAAGCGCGCTATCGACATCACGAGTAAATCCGTAGGAGGAAAAGAGATGAGTAGAAGTTCCGACATAGTATCACAATTACAGAGACGCAGAGCAGAAAGAAAAAAACCGAAAGTAAATTCTAAGTTAATGAAGGTTAGTCTTGCTGAAAATGAATTGGATGGCATAGTTACTGCAGCTGGAAATAAACCGCCTCCTATCACGCTTCAGAAGACCGGTGGTAGGAATTCTCTTTCACTATTCTTTTCTATTGGACTTCATGTAAGTCTTGCTTTGTTATTGGGTTTCATATATATAAAAGATCGAATTTCATCTGAAGATGATAGGATTGATGCGGCATTGGTTGCACCAGATCCCACCTTGAGGAAACGTACTACGATGCCAGTACGAGAACGTCCGACTTTTGAGGCGGAGCAACAAGAGATTGAAGCACCGATTGAAACAAATGTTCTTACGGATACAAGTCTACTGACTCCGAGGGATGGTGGTTTCACTTTGCCTTCAACGCACGGCACCGAACTGAACACCGAAACCCCTGGATTAAGAGAGGGTCCCAGGATAAATCTTACAAGAGGGATGAGGAATCCAGTTCAACCTACTACGACAGTTGCGCCACCAAAACTTGATCGTCCTACACAAGCACCTACAGTTTCACCGGATCTCTCAAATTTGGCAAATGAAACAAGTACACCAGTTTTTAAAGTGCCAGGTATAGATACGACTGACCTTGAGAGCTCACCACCAAAATACAAGAAAAAGGTAGACCCAACATATCCGGATACCGCAAAACGGGCGGGGAAGGAAGGTACTGTTAAGCTGCAAGCGACAATCGGGACAGACGGCATCCCGAAAAACATTGTAGCACTCACGAATCTTGGATTTGGGTTTGAAGATGCGGCTATAGCTGCATTGAAAAAATGTAGATTTGTCCCCGGTAAGAAAAAAGGTAAGGATGCAGAAATGACCGTTAGTATTCCTATTCAGTTCAAGTTAGATGACTAAACTTTAGGTGTATATTTTTACTAACGCATCTTTATAAGTCCTTTTCCAGCGAAATTGCGAATTAGATTTACGATGGATTGACGGGCAGTTACGCTGAGTTGTGTCTGTTCATGGGTGAGTAATTCAATCTCAGTTTCTACAACTGATGCTTGTTCACTGGACATATTCTCATAAAATCTGTCTTGAATATCTGTAGGGGAATCGTATAACGCGAGAGCGAGTGTATTTGTTTCTAACACCTCAATTAGTGTTTTGATGGACTCATCTGGCATTTCACTGAGATCATCAAATGTATAAAGATGGTCTGCGACTTTTTCTATCAATCCAGGTTGATTCTCCTGCAGGACATCCATCAATTGATTCTGTTGTTCAATATTAACCTTGCCTAAAAGTCGGGCAAGGTTTTTTGATGCATTCCCAAAAAACAGCGTACTGTCCAAAATTGCCTCCAACTTACCTTTAAGTTCGTTCCATATCCGTTCTGCCTCTTCAGTTTCAATCATCTCCGTTGCCGAGATAGCTTCAGCAATCTGAACTTGTCTTTTGAAGGGAAACTGCGCGAATATCTTTTGTGCGTAAGTTGTCAGTGCATCTTCACTGTCCTCTTCGGATTCATTTTCTCCAATCAGTACAAGTTTCCTGCGGATTTCCTCGGGATCAGTTGAGTCGGATTCTGTTGAAGCCACATCCATTAACAATAGAAAAACAGCGATTTCATCATCGTTTACCTCTTTAAACGCTTTCATAACAACGGGTAACGGCGTTCTATCTAATAGATTTGTTAATTCCTGTATTGCAGCGTTATTTAAGAATGTCATGGACACAGTTCAACTCCTTTTTTGCCAGGTACAATTTGACCAATCTGTATCGCAGGAGCATCATATTGTTGCAGTGTATCAATCGCAACATCAACGTCTTCTGGTGCTAAAACTACCACCATGCCTATACCCATATTAAACACACGATACATCTCATTTTCTTCTACATTTCCTGCTTGTTGTAATAATGAGAAGATAGGTTGTTTTTTCCAACTATTCTTATCTATTTTTGCTTGGCACCCATCGGGGAGAACTCGTGATATGTTGGCTGGTAATCCGCCGCCGGTGATGTGTGCAATCCCTTTTACTTCACACATTTGCATGAGTTGTAAGATCGGTTTTACATAACTCTGGTGCGGTTTGAGTAACTCTTCACCAACGGTTGTTGATATATCGGGAAGGTGGGTATCTATTTCATATTTACAAAGGTCGAATAATATGTGACGTGCTAATGTATATCCATTTGTATGTAGACCGTTTGACATCAATCCGATTATCTTATCACCATGCGTTATTTTTTCTCCGGTGATCACCTGATCTCTTTCTACGACACCCACAATAGTGCCGACGAGATCATATTCATCGGGAGCATATAGTCCTGAAAGTTCCGCCGTTTCTCCGCTAATCAGCGCGCAACCGATATCTATGCAGCCATTGGTAAGACCTAAGACAATCTGTTCAATTACGATAGGATCCATTTTTCCAGTGCCGATGTAATCTAAGAAGAAGAGCGGTTCTGCCCCTTGAACAACGATGTCATTTCCGCAATGTGCAACTATATCGTAGCCTACTGTATCATGTTTGTTGGCTTTAAATGCAACCATCAACTTTGTGCCGACACTATCTGTGCTTGAGACAAGAACGGGTTGCCGGTATTCACTGAGTGCAAACAACCCTCCAAATGTACCTAAATCACTCAAGACTTCGGGTCTATAGGTTTTTTTGACAAGGGTTTTTATTTTTTGCATAGCGTCTGCTTCGGCATCAAACGATACACCCACATCAGCATAGGTCAATGACTTTTGATCTGACATAATGCTCTTTATTCGTTTTCCTTTCTATCGTGCGTGTCAGGATTTCTATCATGGGGTCGGGACGGTTTACGCAGTATTATATCCTTCAATAAGGCAACAAACAGTAATACACCGGTTACTACCATAGCAATCGTTGTACCCAGAACTCAGCTTGATCTTTAGGAATTTGTGGTCTTACACCAAGAATCAGTGTAGGCAGTACCCAATTTAGGATTAGACCGAGTACTGAATAGAGTAGTACAATCTTTAGTGTAGAAACACCTTGGACAGTACCAAGAGATTTCCTGACAGTATTACGGTTTTCTTTTCTTGCTTCTGGTGATAATCGACGATTTGACATAGGCGATCTTACAGGACTATAAACATATCGTCCCTACGGGACTAAAGAGGGGGTATAAAACGTCTTTCTATAAACATATCGTCCCTACGGGACTAAAGAGGGAAACATATTTGAAATTACGAAATTATATTCCGATTGTGTGAATGAATATTTTTCACTGAGTAATTTGGCACAGCTCGTTATAATTAGTTTACGATTAATGGCAATTGGCGTGGAATACGTTCTTTTAAGGTAATTGGATAACTTCCATCAAAACAGGATGTGCAAAAATTGTCTGGTGCTTTTACTGCTTGTAGCATGCCGTCTATACTAACATATCCTAAACTATCAGCTCTGATATATTTTCGGATTTCTTCAATAGTGTGTTTACTTGCAATCAGTTCAGATCTTGTTGGTGTATCAACACCGTAGAAGCAGGGGTATTTGTTTGGTGGCGATGCTATGCGAACATGGACTGCTGTTGCGCCACCTTGTCGGACAATTTTTACGAGTTTTCTGCTATTCGTGCCTCGCATTATAGAATCATCAACCATGATAACCCTTTTTCCTTTAAGGACTTCTCGTATAGGATTCAGTTTGACTTTGACCATCAGTTCTCGTATATTTTGTGTTGGGTTCATGAATGATCGTCCAACGTAAGTATTCCTTGATAAACCGAGGTCAAAAGGTATGCCGGATTCCTCTGCGTATCCGAGTGCGGCAATTGTTGCAGAATCGGGTACTGGGATGACGACATCCGCTTTGACAGGGTGTTCTCGTGCAAGTTGCTTTCCAAATTCTCGTCGTGTGCTATTGACACCTTGTCCGAACATCATGCCATCTGGTCGTGCCAGATAGATGAATTCAAAGATACATTGTGATAATTTGTTGTTTGGCGATGCGAAATGGAAAGATTCTAATCCAAGGAATTTTGATCGAAAAATGACTAATTCCCCTGGTTCTACTTCTCGTATTGGGGTTGCCTCAATAACATCAAGTGCGCAAGTTTCAGAAGCAAGTATATAAGCATCTCCGAGTTTACCGATCCACAATGGACGAAATCCATAAGGGTCACGTGCTCCCATAAGCGTTGTCTTATCCATGACAACGATAGAGAATGCACCTTCAACTGCACGAAATGCGTCGAAGATTCTATCTTCCAAACTCTGCTGTTTAGACCTGGCGATAAGATGAAAAACGACTTCAGTATCTAAACTGGTACTGAAGATTGAACCACGATTTTCAAGGTGTTTTCTAATCTCTGGTGCGTTGACCAAGTTGCCATTATGTCCGAGTGCAAGTTCACCTTGCTTATAGTTTCGTACCAAAGGTTGGGCATTCTCAAGAGTGCTTGCTCCTGCTGTTGAGTATCTGTTATGTCCGATGGCGATGTCTCCAGATAATTTACCTAAGACTTCGGAATTAAATACGGCATCTACAAGCCCCATGCCGTGATGAAATGATAGTCTTTCACCATCAGAGACAACGATACCACTACTTTCCTGACCTCTATGTTGTAGTGCACGTAAACCCAGATAAGTTAATTCGACAGCTCTTGGGTGTCCAAATACACCGAAAACTCCGCATTCATCTTTGGGTTTATCAAACTGCATGCGTTGGTCCATCCTCATGTTGTTCAATCACTGATACTTCTTTCTTTGATATTCTGTAACCAATGATTGCGCCGATGGGTATTGCTAAGAGATACAATATCTCAACAGGTAACCCGATCAGTAACCAACCGCGAATCGGTAATGATAGAATGTAAGATATTAGAGCAAGGATAGGGACAATCAAATTGACAATTATATTCTGATTGCCAAAGATCCCCCATGGTACATTCAATAGTGCTACTAATCCGACGACAGCGGGTGCGCCTAAGAAAGCACCTGAACAAACTGGCTTGAACGGAACTTCAAGGTTGAATTTTCGTCCGATGTATCTTATACCTTGAGTTGTTCCAACAACCATGAATCCGTACGTAATTCCCATTGAGAATATCAACAACAGTGCTACCCAAAAACCGTGTGTTATTCTCTCTGCGATAAGTATTTCCCAAATAAATTTCTTGACAACCAACAGGTATACGAGAAGTCCAGACAGAACAACAACAACACCTATAGCAATTTGGAAAGGAATTAATAGCATACGATTTTTTGGTAACATTTCAACTCCAAGACATCGGATGATTGCCAGTTAATTGACATTTAAAAGTATACCATAGTGCAAGATTAGTGTCAAGAAGATATGACAGATTCGGGTGTGTAAAATTATAGTTTCTAGTCTGAACCAGGATTTTCAGGATTATATGATTTTCAGGATAAGATAGGTAGATTAGAAGGATGGAAGGATGGAAGACCGTGTTCAAAACGTTTGACATCCAAATCAGAATAGTATATATTATAAGGTAGAAGGTAGATCACATAAAAATTGAAAAGTGAGGGAGATAAGAATGGACAGCATCAAAGACTTTTATGCCAAAGTGGATAAATACATGCCCATCTTCCCCAAAGCGACCGGACAACCGACCATTTATATCGAAGGCTACCCTTTTGAGGATGATGAACCTATGGCAGCAACCCTATATCACGGTATACAGATAACCTTTTTCTTTGAACAACTTTTTCGGCTTTATCGCTTAGAACCGCACATTCTTATCGGTGTTGATAGTTTTATCTATTATAGTGAAGGGGACATGAAAAAATGCGTTGCTCCTGATGTATATGTTGCATTAGGTGCAGAGAAAATTCCACCGAGACGCAGTTTCTATACGTGGGCAGAAGGGACTGTGCCCGATACTATATTTGAGTTTCTATCGGATAGCACGAAAAATGAGGATAGAGATAGAAAGGTCCAGATATATTTAGATGAGATGGGAGCAAAAGAGTATTTTATACATCAACCTAATCTGGAAGAACCTGCAGAGTTTCGCGGTTGGTATCGTGACAATTCCGGTGAAATTATTGAGATGAAATCAGACACACCCAGGACGTTGTTTAGTGAAAGATTAAATCTACTGTTCACATGGAATGTAGATATGGATTTGAATGTCCGCTTGCTGCGTCCATATTTTCCAGATGGAGCACCCATAACCACATCCATAGAAGAAAGTGTCCTGCGTAAAGAAGCACAGCAACAACGCGATGAAGAAAAACAACTTCGTGAAGAAGCAGAACAACAACGCGAAATTGCTGAAGCACAAGTTGCAGAACAAGCAGAATTGATTCAAGAACAGGCGGCTGAATTAGAAAGACTACGTCAACAAATTGGTAAGTGATAAGCACGTTTGAATATTAAATTTGCAGATTATAGTTTATTGTCTGAACCAGGATTTTCAGGATTATATGATTTTCAGGATAAGATAGATAGATTGGAAGATAGGTAGTGTCCTAAAAGTTTGATGGCAGTACATCTTTTTACCTTTTGGTTTATCTACATCGTTTGTGTTATTCATTGTCAAATCTTTCAAACTTACGTTAACGAGTTTTGCTAACTAACTTTTAGCAACTAATGTTTTCACATAGATATTTCTCCAAATATCTTTCATTAGTTGAGACACTCTTTAGTCCCGTATGAAGATTAAATAAATAATCAGGTAATTTTGATTGCCCCAGGCCGGTAGGTGCGATATCCTTATCGCACCGAATCCTACGCGAAGATTTCGGACGAAGTAGATTAGGATAACCCCTTCATTGAAGGTTTCCGATTAGGATCCGGTGCGATAAGGATATCGCACCCGCCAAATGCCAAACGCGCATTTGGCGTTGATTCACCGGCCTGGGAACATCTTTAAATTGACACAACGTAACCAAAACTTTACGCACCCGTATTTGACCATGCAAATCAGTAGTTGACACAATCACATAATTACGATAAAATAAGAGAAAGTAGAATGTGATGAAACTTAGCTAAGGAATGTTTATAGAGGAGAGAAGCATGGCAGACAACATTTTCCCACCATCGGAGACATCATATCCAATAGAGAACGCACACGTCAACAGTTTAGAAACATATCAAGAATTGTATGCTGAATCGGTTAAAGACCCAGACACATTTTGGGCACAGATCGCTGAGCGGTTGACGTGGTATCAGAAGTGGCATACTGTAAGTGACTACGATTTTGTCAATGCACAGATTAAATGGTTTGAAGGTGGAACACTGAACGCTTGCTATAACTGTGTTGATAGGCACGTTGAAAACGGACATGGAGCGGAAACGGCAATAATTTGGGAAGGAAATGACCCTCAGGAAGATCAGCAATATACCTTCAGCGAACTTCTTGTGGAGGTAAAAAAGTTTTCCAATGTGCTGAAATCTAATGGTATCGTCAAAGGTGATCGTGTCTGTATCTATTTACAGATGATCCCGGAATTAGCGGTCGCAATGTTGGCTTGTGCAAGAATTGGTGCGATTCACTCTATCGTTTTTGGTGCATTCTCTGCTGAATCTCTTCGGGATAGAATTAATGACTCCGAATGTAAAATGTTAATCACACAAGACACTGCAATGCGTGGTGCCAGAAGCGATATTCCAATGAAAGCCAACGCTGATGCGGCAGTCGTTGAATGTCCTTCAATTGAGTCTGTTGTCGTTGTAAAACGGACAGGTGATGCAGTTGAATTTGATTCTTCACGTGATGTATGGTGGCACGAAGCTATGGCTGACGCTGGGACAGAATGTGAACCTGAAAAGATGAATGCTGAGGATCCGCTCTTTATTCTCTACACATCGGGTTCTACAGGTAAGCCGAAGGGTGTCCTACATACGACTGGTGGATATCTCGTCTATACATCGTATACACATCAGCAGATTTTTGACTATCATCAAGGGGATGTTTACTGGTGCACGGCAGATATTGGGTGGATTACGGGTCATTCATATATCATTTACGGGCCGCTTGCTAATCGTGCTATCACAGTGATGTTTGAAGGCGTGCCGAACTATCCTGATTATGGTCGATTCTGGCAGGTGGTAGAGAAACACAAAATCAACCTATTCTACACTGCTCCCACTGCATTACGTGCCTTGATGAAAGAAGGCGATACATGGGTAGAAAAATATGATAGGTCTACACTCAGATTATTAGGCACTGTCGGGGAACCGATAAAAGAACCGGAATGGTTGTGGTATTATAACGTTGTTGGAGAGAAACGTTGTCCGATTGTTGATACATGGTGGCAGACTGAAACCGGTGGTATTCTGATTACACCTCTCCCTGCAGCAACCACGTTGAAACCCGGTTCTGCTACCTTCCCGTTTTTTGGCATTGAACCGGTGATCTTAGATGAGGAAGGAAATGAGGTGGATGGTAATCCGGCTACCGGTTACCTCTGTATTAAACGTGCGTGGCCCGGTATTATGCGGACTGTCTATGGTGACCATGAACGTTTCATTGATGTCTATTTCAAGAGGTTTCCCGGTTATTACATGACAGGGGACGGTGTTTTGCGGGATGAGGATGGCTATTACTGGATCACAGGACGCGTAGATGATGTCTTGAATGTCTCAGGACATAGATTGGGCACGGCAGAAGTCGAAGGCGCGATTGGACAGCATGCAGCGGTTGCTGAAGCTGCGGTTGTCGGGTATCCACACGATATTAAAGGTCAGGGAATCTATGCTTACGTAACACTTATGACAGGTGAAACCGCTTCAGAGGATGTAGAAACGGGTATAAAACTGGCAGTCAGACAGCATATTGGACCTATCGCAACACCTGACAAAATCCAATTTACGCCTGCTTTACCGAAGACGCGTTCAGGTAAAATCATGCGTCGGATATTACGGAACATTGCAGAGGGTGACGTATCAGATCTCGGTGACACGTCTACACTTGCTGATCCATCTGTTGTTGATGCTTTAGTTGAAGGTAGAAAGTAACGGCATAGCAGCACATTATAGTGAAATACAAAAACAAATGCACACTTTGGGTCCATTGGACTTAACCGACAGACTTGACCGTGCTGTAGCATAAACTTTTAGTTTGTGCAGTCGTGCACGCAAACTAAAAGTTTACGCTACAATCGTGTGCAAGTAATTATGGATTTTACCATAATCGACGAGGACATTTTGTGGTTTCATCTCAAAAAATAGTTGAAGCACTCAAACAACAGAATATTACGCATGCAATTGGTGTTCCGGATAACGGTAGCGCACAGATATATGAACGGTTGCGTAAAGAGTCGGATATTGATGTCATCACTGTAAGCCGAGAAGGTGAAGCATTTGCTGTTGCTGCGGGGTTGTTTGTCGGTGGTAAAAAGCCTGTGATTATTATACAAAATACCGGTTTCCTTGAATCGGGTGATGCATTTCGCGGCACTGTTTACAACATGAAAATACCGGTCGTTGTGTTTATCGGATATCGTGGATATCACAATCGAGATGAGCATGGAAAATGGGTTGACTCAGTAGCAACTTTCCTGGAACCGACACTCAAAGCGTGGTCTCTACCCTACAAGATGTTAGCATCTGACACAGATATAACGTCTATTGATTGGGCATTTCAAAAGAGCGCAGAAACGTCCTTACCTTCTGCGGTGCTTCTCATTGGTCATGCAAAGTAGTTTGAGAATTGTTTCTGAGTAGGAGGGAACTCCGATTCCCGATTACGAGTGGTATTGGTCGCGATTCGGAGATCGCTCCTACGGATAAGATGTCCAATTATTTCAATAGTTCACCATAGTAGAATTTGGAGTGAATAATATGCTGAGTGTTGAGCAAGCGCGACAACAGATGCTAGATACAATAGGTGTCTTACAAACAGAACAGAGAGAGATACTTGAATGTTCAGGTTATGTCCTTGCTGAGGACCTGTATGCCTCTGAAAATATCCCACCGTTTGATAACTCAGCGATGGATGGGTTTGCTGTTCTATCGTCAGATGTAAAGGATGCATCTAAAGAGAATCCAATTGATCTATTGGTAGTGGAAAGTATCGCTGCTGGATTTGCACCAGAAAAAAAGGTATCATCCGGGAGTGCAGCACGTATCATGACAGGTGCGATGATGCCAGAAGGCGCAGACGCAGTCGTGATGCAGGAGGTAACCGAGTTTGATGGCGATACTGTAAAGATCTTTGAAAGTGTTGATGAATCTGAAAACGTACGCTTCACGGGTGAAAGTGTCAAGGTGAAAGATTGCGTCATGTCAAATGGAAAGACGCTACGTCCACCTGAAATCTCCATGATGGCGTCGCTCAATTGTGCGACGGTAGCAGCGTATCGTAAACCTAAAGTAGCAATCGTCTCAACGGGTGATGAACTCACACCTATTGGAGAAACACTGAAACCGGGTAAGATACGCGATAGCAATCGCTACGGTCTCTACGCACAGGTACAGAATGCTGGTGGGATTCCTATAGATATGGGTATTGCACCAGACGATGAAGATGAGACTGAACGTATTTTTTTGAAATCCCTTTCACAGGCGGATGCTCTGATAACAAGTGGCGGGGTTTCTGTCGGTGAACATGATGTTGTTAGAAATGTGTTGACCAAGTTAGGTCAGATGCACTTTTGGCGGGTTGCAATGAAACCGGGCAAACCGCAAGTCTACGGTTTTATTGATGACAAACCCATTTTTGGTTTACCTGGTAATCCTGTGTCATCGCTTGTTGTTTTTGAGTTGTTTGTTCGTCCAGCACTTCTGAAAATGGCTGGACACACTGAACTCTTACGTCCGACCTTTGAAGCGGTTCTCACGACTGATGTTACGAACAGCGATGGACGTGTGAATTATATGCGCGCTATTATCTCCAAAGAGAATGGTGAATACGTTGCGAAAACGACGGGGCCGCAAGGATCGGGAATACTTCATTCGCTTGTGTTGGCAAACGGTCTCATCACAATTCCTGCAGGTGTAACGTTAAGGGCAGGAGAGAGGGTAGAAGCGCAGTTTCTAAATTGAGCTGAAGTGTTATGAACATCAGAATTAATATAACACACCACAACGGGCGAGGAGACCCCGCCCCTACGGGTGGTCTTCGTCATCGGTATATGGGTGAAATGTCTCATTAGTTATTAACTTTACTATATTATGGCGAAATCAAAGGGACTTAAGAGATTCTGGGGTGAGATGTTTTTTTACGAGTCGGAAGGATCAGGTGTTCCACTGCTATTTCTGCATGGTACAGGATGTGATTCAACGGATTGGGACCTTGTAATATCAGAATTACCGAGGGAACAACGGTACATTACACTTGATTTCCGTGGACATGGACGGAGTACCACGCCAATTGAACCTTTTACCATTGAATGTCTTGCGGATGATGTGCTAAACCTTATCTATGCTTTAGATGTGCAGGAAATAGTTCTGGTAGGTCACAGTCTTGGCGGGATGGTTGCGATGGAAGCGGCAAGACGGGATGCGCGTGTCGCTGCCTTGGTTTTGCTTGAAGGATGGACACGGCTATCCGTCACACGAGCTGCATTTGATGCAGCTCGATTTTACGGTTCTTTACCCAACGAGACGATCAAAGAGATACAACGGAAAGCAGGTATGACAAGGGAACGTTTTATAGAAAGAGTTTGGGGTAGTTTCTGGGGTTCTGTCAGGGATTTTGATGGTTGGAGTTTTCTTGAAAATGCAAAAATACCTATCTATGAAGTTTACGGTGAAATGGGACGGCATGAATCAACAGAGGAATTGCTGCAGATTCCATCTAATCCGAGTATACATATAAGATGGGTTCCTGGTTCTGGACATTACTTACCCCACGAGCGTCCTGTAGCGGTGGCAGAGATTTGTGGGAATTTAATAGCACAATCAAGGATGAATGTGCTACAGAACCGGTCTACGTTTGGGATCTATGCATTTGGTATTTCAACCGGCAAATCCAGCCGGTCTCCCCATTCTTTCCAAGATCCGATGTAATTGCTTACATTCGGATAACCTAATAAGCGTAACGCTAAGTAGGTTTGGGAAGAACGGTATCCTCCCTGTCAGTAACACATGATCTGCTTTTCGGGTGTGATGCCGACAGGTTCATACAATTCCCGGAGTTGATGTGCTGTTTTAAAGGCACCATTTTCGTCAAGATTGTTGAGCCACTCAATATGTATAGAACCGGGGATCGCACCTGCGCGTTCTGCCCGAGCGACTCTCCCGTAATGCTCATCCTCAGTGCGCGTATCCAATCGAATGAAGTCATCCTGATTCAATTGTCCGTGAATTGAATCAGCACTTAGATGTAAATGTTTCTGTGGTTCTCCCGTGAATGGTGTAACTGCAAGTGGTATAACCCCTTCTGTGCTGACCGGTCCGTCTGCGGCTAACCATGCTTTGTAACCACCATCCAGTAGACGGGTTTTCGTGTGTCCGAGATACTCACAGAACCAGAGTCCTCGTGATGCGCGTGTTCCCGATATATCCTCATACCAGATGATTGTCTTTGTAGGATCAATGCCTCGTTGTTGAAACAGATATGCTATCATCCACATAAAGGCGTCAAACATCTCTTGTGTTGTATTGATAAGGCTTAATCCGAATAGATCCAAATGTAATGCACCCGGAATATGTCCGTTCATATACTCATGTGTTGGACGCGTATCCACAATGCAATTATTTTTGTCGTCAAGGTTGTTCATTAACTCGTCAACAGTGATAACGAGTTGGGGATTCTCAAAACCTTTGTCCATATTAAATAATCTCCTTTCCGGTAGTATAGTAAACTTCTGAATTAATGTAACATTCTTCCCTGTAAGAGTGAACTTCGATGTCCGACTGAATGCTCTGATAGTCGGGAAGCGGAGTTCCCTCCTACAGGGTCTTTGTATCATTATTTTCAATGTTTACTATAATTCATCTACCTTTTTTAATCACGTTTATAGTTTTCCATTTACCCGTACGATACCAAAGCCACATGACGCTGCCTTGTACAACGTTTGAGAGAGCGATTCCGATCCAGATTCCGATTATACCGAGAAAATTAGACAATAGAATTACAAGTCCTAAACCTACTCCCATCTGTGCGGCGAGTGTAATTAGCATGGGTGATAATGTATCACCTGCCCCATTCAGTGCTTTACCCAAAACTAAGGAGAAAGCGATAAATCCGAATGTTAGTGATAAACATTGTAGAAAAACTTTTCCAATTTGAATCACCTCCACATCATCAGTGAATACTTTAAGAAACATCTGTGGAAACAGCAGAAATATGATACCTATTGCTGTCATAAGCGATGTGCCTAAAAGGTTGCCTATGCGGGTTGTTTTTTCGGCTCTTTCTATGTTCCGCGCGCCTAAATTCTGACCAACAACTGGCGCAACAGCGTTTGCCACACCGAATCCAGGATTCATTGCTAATATACGTAAACGCATACAGAGTGTATATGCTGCGACAGCGAATTTACCATACGGACCTATTACCCATAAGAAGCCTAATCGTGACACATGACGCCAGAAACCTTGCATTGAACTATATATGCCTAACCTGAAAATGTCAAGCATTTCGACCAGATCCGGTCTATACTGCACGTGTCGAAATGAGATGGGTGCTCGATCCCTCCAGCATAAGTATAGGAGTATAAGCACGCCGATACCTCTACCGATGAGTGTAGCATACGCAGAACCTGCTACGCCGAGTTTAGGAAAACCCCATAAACCGAATATCAATAAGGGATCAAGCACGATGTTGATAAAGGTTGAGAAGACGAGTACAAACATCGGTGTGACTGCATCTCCGCCAGCCCGGAAGATTGAACCGAGTGTCATGGATAGGAACATTGTGCTGATTCCGACAAGAATAATATGCATATAAGTTGTGCCGAGTTGTATTACATCAGGTTCATCTATTCTCAATATCCGTATGCCAAATTCTGCTAAAGGGTAACCTATTATGCCTATCCCAATAGCGAACATGAAAGCTAATATAATCGCTTGCATTGCCACATGTCCAGCTTGTGCGAAGTTTCTTGCGCCAAGATATTGTGCCACCATAATCCCTGCTCCTGTTGAGATACCGAGGGAGAATATACCTACCAAACGCAACAGATCTCCACTTACACCCACAGCGGAGATTGCAGCAGGTCCCAATCTACCTACAAAGATCATGTCTACAGTGTTGAATGCATTTTGAAGCATATATCCGAATGTTATCGGGACAGCAAGTCTAAACAGGTGTTTTAGTATACTTCCGTCTGTTAAATTCTCACTAGTTTTATTCATTCCAGTTTTCTTTTAACCTTTAGATGTGTATATCGAGTAACGTAATTAACGTCAGTTTGATTAATCATTTCGGATACGTTCACTCACGCCATTTCGTATCCGAGATGTGTAATTGTAGCACAAACTTTCAGTTTGTGGCATATCTGACGCAAACTGAAAGTTTGCGCTACATTTATCAAATTCACGTTAATTAACAAGAAACTATACCGTTTCAATTTAACCTTGCTTCTTAACGCGGTTTGGTTTATACTCAGCACAAAACAGAATGCACATAATAAGGTGGAATTGATGTTATGCGTGTGTTGATCATGTCTGACATGGAAGGTGTCAGCGGTATAGTCGTTTGGGATCAGGTTGAAGGTGGTGCTGCGATGTTTGAGGAGTGTAGAAGTCTGTATACAGAAGAGATCAACGCTGCTGTGCGGGGTGCGAAGGCTGCTGGAGCAGATGAGATCGTAGTCGTAGATTGCCACGGTGCAGGAAAAGGTTGGACGTTTAATTCCCTTATCCCAGAAAAAATACATCCCGATTGTGAATGGGTGGCACATCATGGTTGGGGTAGATACGATGAGATGTGGAAAACAGGTTGTGATGCTTGCCTTCTGATTGGCATGCATGCACGCAACGGTACTCCCGACGGTGTGCTGTGCCACACTATTTCTACAGTCCAATATAGAAACCTTTGGTTTAACGATGATCTTGTTGGCGAGACGGGTGTCAATGCAGCACTTAATGGTCACTACGGTGTGCCTATCGCGTTGGTTACTGGTGATTCAGCGGTATGCCGTGAAGCGAAAGAACTTTTAGGTGACACACTTCCAACTGTAGCAGTGAAAAAAGGTCTTAGTAGATACAGTGCAAGACAGATTCCACCAGCACGTGCCAGAGATATGATTGAAGCTGCTACAGAAAAAGCACTCAAAGATTTAGACAAGGTGCGTCCTTATGTGCCGAGTCGACCAACAACAATCAAAATTGAAGTATCCAATGTTGATAAACTTTCAGACTTTAAGGGAAGAACAGGTGTTGAAATCACCGGTCCGTTGACTGTTGAGAGTCACGCAAAGGATTGGATGACAGCTTGGGATCAGTTCTGGCCCTTTGTCTGAACTATATGGAGGTCACAATATTGATTAAGATTCTTTCAGGACATCGAGTTGATCGCCTGCTGCGTCTTTGCGTTCTAAGAGTTCAACTTCATACCCATCCGGGTCTGTGATGAAAGCCATTTTCATCCCACCGGTAGTGAATTGTTTTCGCCACTCGTCGGGCCAAATCTCCAATCCTGCCTTTTCCAAAACATCACAGAATTCCACAAGGTCTGGAACGCCAATAGCAAAATGCATTAGGTCTTCCTGAACCTGTAGGTCATAATCGGGTGAGTAAGTTAGTTCCAAGGTATGCGCGTTACCTGGGAGTTCAAGGTGGACGATCTGGTTACCTGCTGGTGATTTATCACTGCGACTCTTGACTTTAAAACCCAGATGATCGCAATACCAGTTGATAGAATTATCAAGGTCGCTGACGCGGACACGTGTATGTAGAAAAACAGCCATGTATGTCTCCTAATAAATTCAATGGATTAGATTTTTGTAATTGTAAAATAATAGCACACGCACAAATTGTTATCAAGAAATAAAATCCAGAAGGGTGTGTAAATATTTTGTCACCATAATTGTCAATTTAAGAAGATAAATCCAATCTATTAGTGTCCTCAGTCCCGTAGGGACGCAATGTTTATAGATCATGGTTGAACACCCGTTCTTTAGTCCCATAGGGACGATATGTGCAAAATAAGGCAATCACATAACATATCGTCCCTACCAAATCAACGCCAAATGCGCGTTTGGCATTTGGCGGGACTAAAAAGGGTTAACAGCACGTTTTTCTATAAACATATCGTCCCTACGGGACTGAGGACATACTCACAACAGATTCGCTTAACAATAGCTAACCTTCAGCCCGGAGTTGGATTAATTTGTTGACGGCGTGAATACAAGCTTTTGCGCTCGCTTCGATGATGTCAGTGCTTGCCCCGTTCCCAGTGATGATCTTTCCGTTGTCCTGTACCTTTAACATGACCTCACCAATCGCATCCTCGCCTTCTGTTACTGAACGGATCTGGTAGTCGATGAGATTGAGGTCGATTTTTACGATTTGGTTAATTGCCTTGAATGCAGCATCAACGGGACCTTCACCTGTAGAAGCGTTTTCTATTACCCCCTCTTCAGTTTTAATACCGACGGTGGTTGTAGATGCGATTTTTGTTCCGCTGACAACTTGGATATAATCGAGTTCAAAAGTTGTTGGAACATACCGTATCTCATCGCTCATAATAGCTTCCAGGTCAGCATCATGGATTGCCTTTTTCTTATCAGCGACTTGCAGGAATCTCTCATAGACCTTCTCTAACTGTTCCTTATCTAATTCATAGCCGAGTTCGTTTAGTTTATGTTTCAGTGCGTTTCGTCCGGACCGTGGACTGAGAATGATCTTGCTCTCTTTCCAACCGATCTCTATTGGGTCGATAATTTCAAAGGTCACGCGTGATTTTATGATACCGTCTTGATGAATTCCGGAGCTGTGTGCAAATGCGTTTTCTCCCACAATAGCCTTATTGGGTTGGACTGGAATTCCCATCGTGCGACTAACCCGTTTACTAATAGGAACAATTTCTTTGGTGTTTATATCCGTATAGTATCTTTTGAAGTAATCGCGCCGTGTCCGTATAACCATTACGACTTCTTCAAGTGAAGTATTCCCTGCGCGTTCTCCGAGTCCATTAATTGTACATTCTACTTGTCGCGCGCCTTGTTCAATTGCGGCAATGCTGTTTGCTACTGCCAACCCTAAATCGTTGTGGCAGTGTACACTTATGATCGCGTCATCAATATTTGCTACATTTTCCATGATTCCCGCGATGAGATTGCTAAATTCTGTCGGTACTGTCCACCCGACTGTTTCAGGTATGTTTACAACGGTAGCACCTGCATCAATAGTTGCTTCTACGACTTTATATAGATATGACAGCTCGGTACGTCCGGCATCCATTGGTGAGAATTCGACAGTTGCATCAGGATGATCTGCACATAGACTTTTTGCATACGCTACTGCGTCAACTGCCATGTCCAATGTACGTTCAGGTGTCGTTCGTGTAATCCTTTCCATGTGGATATTTGAAGTGCCGACGAAGGTGTGAATGCGTGCCCGTTGTGCGTCTTTAATAGCTTTCCATGCTGCGGTAATGTCCTTTTCCACAACGCGTGAAAGTGCACAGATTTCGGGTCCTTCTATTTCGTGTGATATTCTTTCAACAGCATCAAAATCACCTGGGGAAGAAATTGGGAAACCGGCTTCGATTACATCAACATTTAGTTTTGCGAGGTGTTTAGCGATCTCTAATTTCTCTTCAATACCGAGTGCGGCCCCGGGTGTCTGTTCAGCGTCTCGGAGTGTTGTATCAAAAATATAGACCTTTTCTTGTTTAGATTCAAAGTCATCCACCGTTTTATCCTCCCATAAGGTTAGGTGTATTTTGAAAAGTGCTTAGTCAACATACTATTGTAGGTCGCGATTCGGAGATCGCTCCTACAGAACCTTTTGTATTGTAGAAGTACTCTTGAACTATATTTCCCGTCCTACAGCAATTGCGATCGGTTTTATTTCTTGCATGAGTTTTTCAAATTGTTCAGGAAAGAGTGATTGTGCGCCGTCTCCTGTCATTGAATGGTCAGGATCATGATGTACTTCCAGCAATAATCCATCTGCGCCTGATGCTACGGATGCTTTTGTCATATCACTTACGAGGCTCCTAATTCCTGTTCCGTGGCTGGGATCAACGACAATAGGTAGATGGCTTAATTGATGGACGGCTGGAACAGCATTGAGATCAAGTGTGTTTCGTGTATGCGTTTCAAAGGTTCTGATTCCGCGTTCACATAAGATGACGTCAGGATTTCCTTCAGATAGGATATATTCTGCTGCGAGTAGCCATTCTTCTATAGTTGACGCTAATCCTCTTTTGAGTATGACAGGTTTTCGTGCGCGTCCTACTTCGCGCAATAGATAGAAGTTTGTCATATTACGAGTGCCGAGTTGAAAGATGTCTGTATGCTCACCTACGATGTCGACTTCACTTGGTGTCATGACCTCTGTTACGATTCCCAATCCTGTTTCCTGTTTTGCGGTTGCGAGCATTTTGAGTGCCTCTAAACCGTAACCTTGGAAGCTATATGGACCGGTTCTGGGTTTAAAAGCACCGCCTCTGATAAAAGTTGCGCCAGCATTTTTTACGTATTTTGCGATGGTAACAATCTGTTCCGTGCTCTCTACTGCACAGGGACCTGCCATAACCGCAAGTTTTCGTCCCCCGATCTTCGTTCCGTTGACAGCAATGATGGTGGGTTCTTCCCGAAACTGTCGGCTTGCTAATTTATAGGGTGCCGTGATAGGCATCGTTTTTTCGACGCCGGACATTGATCCGATTGGCATATCTCCAAGCAATGTTTTATCTCCTATAACACCGATGACGGTGCGCTGTTCACCCGTCGAAATCTGTGCTTTCAAACCCACGCCTTCGACCCTTTTGACTATTTTATCAATTTGATCTGGCGTTGCATCTGGTTTGGTGACAATAACCATAATTTTAAAAATCCTCCGAAAAGACTGAATTGGTCAACACGATTATTAAAAAAAAACAACCCAACACCGAAGTTTTTCGACGTTGGGGGTGAAGTGTGAAATCCATTGTAACTTGTACTGTCTTGCTTTTAGCCTTTTTTTAGGCTATCACTACCTACCCCCGCAGTGCGTAAACGGGTATAATAAGGTCATAAAATATGCCCAAAAGTATAAAGCGTAATCCCGTGAATTCGTCCGGCTGGACTGGGATCCATTCTTGTGTGCTGTCATGTAGGCAATGTGTTCAAGTTTTTTCATCTACGAAATCCTGAATACCTTAGTTGGTAGTATTAATGTAATTAGTAGATAAAACGTGATACAAGAGAAAAAGTTTAATTAAACTACATTATCATAGTATTATATCATATAATTAGGAGTTATGTCAAATTATTTATTTAGCAAGATACGGTGATATCGTTTTTTACCTGCTCGTAGGAGCAAAGACTCGTCCTTTAAGGAATTTGTATCCATTACGATTTTTATATCTTTCTGTTGCTCTTCATTAACATAAGCACCACCTTGTTCTATGAGTCTCCGTGCTTCACTACGTGAGTTTGCTAAACCGACTTCATGAAAGAGTTGGATGATAGGTATACCTTCTTCCAGGCGGTCTTTGGATATTGTAGTAGTTGGCATTGCGTCAAGGTCCATGCCTTCTCCTCCGAAAGCCGCCCGTGAAGTTTCCTGTGCTCTGTCTGCCTGTTCTTTACCGTGTGCGAGTTTTGTTGCTTCGTAAGCCAGTATATTTTTTGCTTCTCTAATCTCATCGTGTTCCAATTTGCCAAGTCTTTGCACTTCTTTCATTGGCAAAAAAGTGAAAAAAGCTAAGAACCGTTCAACGTCTCGGTCATCGGTGTTGATCCAATATTGATAGAATTGGTATGGTGTTGTTTTATCTGGGTCTAACCATATAGCTCCGCCTGCAGTTTTACCCATTTTTGCTCCACCAGCGGTTGTCAGAAGTGGAAATGTTAATCCGTGCACTCTTTCACCTTCAATCCTCCTTACGAGGTCAACACCTGCGAGTATATTTCCCCATTGATCATCACCGCCCAATTGTAGCACACAATTATGTTCCTGAAATAGTCGTAGATAGTCGTAGGCTTGTAAGAGTTGGTAATTGAATTCGAGAAATGAAAGTCCCATTTCGCGTTCAAGTCTTTGTCTATATCCTTCAGCGCGCATCATTTCGTTGACGCGAAAGTGTTTACCTATTTCGCGTAGAAATTCTACATAGTTAAGGGAAAGCAGCCATTCAGCGTTGTTTAGGAATAATCCTGCTGTGTTATCCAATTGGATGTAGCGTTGTAGCTGTTTGAGTATACGTGCGCCGTTTTTTTCGATCTGTTCAGCAGCGATCATAGGTCGCATTTCGGTTTTATCTGTCGGGTCACCGATCATGGTGGTGCCGCCGCCTATTATGGCGATGGGTTTATGACCAGCCTGCTGTAGATGTGCCATTGCCATAATCGGGACAAGACTACCGGCGTGCAGACTATCTGCTGTTGGGTCAAATCCGACATAATATGCTATCTGCGTTTCAGTGAGTAGTCGTGATACGATTTCTTCGTTAGTACACTGCTGGACGAAACCCCGCTGTTGCAAGGTCTCAAACACATTTGACATGGGAGTTTATCCTCCAAATATTTTAAATATGGTATCATAAAGGAAATTTTTTGTCAATTTATGTTGAATTATTTATCAAACTCATGTAAACTGTACTCAAAATTGAAAAAATACAGACAGAATAAAATATAATGGACTGTTGACCTTTAAATTACCTGAGGGGTGTGCATAATAATTCGCTCTATCAACACAGACAGGGAAAGATAGCAAGTGCCACTTGAGGCATAGAAATGCTGTTTGTTGTAGCACAATTCATTATGTGATTTTGACGTTATGGACGGCACACGGAGTGTGCCTGCTACTATTAAGAACATCCTGTGACATTCAAATATTTATGTACACCCTTCAATTACCTGTGAATTCTTTCTTAGCAGGACAGAGTTACAGCATTTTAGATTAGACAGAACAATAGGAGGAACACTCATGAATTTCAGAGGAAAAATCGTATGGACAGCGAACCGTTCTCTATTTATATTTGCTGTCCTCTTTACTGTAACTTGTAGTTCATGCGCTCTAAGACAGCAATCAGTTGTTGAACGAAGTGCACAAACCGAAAAAAATCTACGTGAATTCAACAGTTGGGCACTAGACTATCCTGATAAAGCAGAGAAAATTGAGGAAGCTATCCGAGAGGTTCAGGAGGATCCTGAGTCATCCCTTTTAGATAAGATACTAGCCCGGGCCTGGATCCTGCAAAAGGAAGAGAAAATTGCGGAGGCTATCGAAAAGTGGCGTGCCGCTGCAAATATCGCTGAAGAAATGGATAACATATTTGCCGCCCGATTATTTTTATCCGTTGGTCATCTTCTACTGGAGAATGATAGAGGTAATGAGGCACTTGCCATTTACGACAAGGTGCTCTTACTAAAGCCTGATTATTCACGGGCTTACTACCATCGGGGGCTTGCTAAGGATGAACTGGGACAACATGAAGCAGCAACTTCTGATTATGAGGCAGCACTTGCAGGTTATGATGAGGCAATTCGGCTGAGCCGAGACGATGCTAGTAGTTATTATTATCGTGGAAATGTGAAATACTATCTTAAGCAATATGAATCTGCGATTGCTGACTATGATGAGGCGATTCGCTTAAACCCTAATGATGTAAAGTTCTATGATTTGCGTAGCGTTGCGAAGGCTGATCTTGGTCAATATGAAGCAGCAATTGCTGATTGTGATGAGGCAATTCGTTTGAACCCTAATATTGCATGGCTCTACACCAATAGGGGGCTTTCGAGTGCAAACCTTGGTCAACATGATTCGGCGATTTCCGATTTCAATGAAGCCATACGCTTAGAACCAAACCATTTCAATGCTTACGTCAGCCGGGGAATCGTAAAGATCTATCTTAAGCAATATGATTCTGCAATTGAAGATTTCAATGAAGCAATACGCATAGAACCAAATGACAGTGGTGCCTATAATGGCAGGGGGTCTGCGAAACACGATCTTAAGCAATATGAGTCGGCGATTGAAGATTTCAATGAAGCAATACGCATAGAACCAAATGATGCTGCTGCCTATAATAACCGAGGACTTGTAAAGCTTGAACTTAGGCAATATGAGTCTGCGATTACCGATTTCAACGAAGCCATACGCTTAAAACCGGAGAGTGCTGATGCCTATAATAACCGAGGACTTGTCAAAAGTGACCTTGCTCAATATGAGTCTGCAATTGAAGACTTCAATGAAGCCACACGCTTAGAACCAAATGATGCCGCTGCCTACAACGGCCGGGGATCTGCGAAACTCTATCTTGAGCAGCATGAGTCTGCGATTACCGATTTCAACGAAGCCATACGCTTAAAACCGGAGAGTGCTGATGCCTATAATAACCGAGGACTTGTAAAGCTTGAACTTAGGCAGCATGAGTCTGCGATTACCGATTTCAACGAAGCCATACGCTTAGATTCAGAAGATGCAGCTGCTTATAATAACCGAGGACTTGTAAAGCTTGAACTTAAGCAGTATGAGTCTGCGATTGCTGATTTCAATGAAGTTATACGTTTAGACCCGGATGACGCTCAGGCTTACCTCAATCAGGGCAGGACAAAATTGCAGGTTGGCCTGTACGAAGAGGCGGTTACCAATTGTAATGAAGCAATTGCTCTTAGTTCTGATGATACTGAAGCTTACCGTATCAGAGGTACTGCAAAGTTCCAATTAGGTCAATATGAGTCTGCGATTGAAGACCTTGATGAGGCAATTGCTTTAAGTCCTGATTATGCTGGAACTTACTACATCAGAGGTATTGCGAAGTTCCAATTGGGTCAATATGAGTCTATGTTTGAAGACCTGGATAAAACCATCCGAATGAATCTAAAACATGCCGAAGTCTATGCTAATCGCGGTATTGCTCAGATTGAGTTAGGTCAATATAAGTCTGCGATTGAAGACTTTGATGAGGCAATTCAACTAAACCCAAATGATGCTGCGGCTTATGCGAACCGAGGGTATTCAAATTTAAAACTTGAGAAGTATGAATCTGCGATTGCAGATTGTGATACGTCTATTCGTTTAAATGCAGATAATGCTATAGCTTATAGCAATAGAGGTTCTGCGAAGTTTCACATGAAACAGTATGAGTCTGCGGTCACCGATTTTGATGAAGCAATTCGGCTTAGACCCTCTTACGCCGATGACTATTATCGTCGTGGCAAAGCAAAACTTGAACTGGGACAACATGAAGCAGCAATTGCTGATTTTGACGAAGCAATCCGCTTATCAGATCTTGCAGGTGCCTATAAAGCTAGAGGGGATGCAAAATCTGCCCTGGGGCAGGTTGATGAGGCGAAAATAGATTTCGCGAATGCCTCTAACAGTCGAGGTGAAGTCAAGTTAGAGCAAGGTGAGTATGAGTCTGCGATTGCAGACTTTGATGAAGCAATTCGGTTGAATCCAAATTTCGCTGTTGCCTATAATAACCGTGGGCAAACCAAGAGTAAAGTCGGGAAATATAAAGAGGCAATTGCTGACTTTGATGAGGCGATCCGAATTAACCCAGATAGTGCTTTCATCTATTATGATAATCGAGCTGATGCTAAGGAAGCTTTAGGTCGCAAAGAAGCAGAATTGGATCGCCAAGCAGCGCAGGAGGCATTGGAAGAATTATTGCGGGAAACCGAGGAATTAATACGGGAACTTGACGAACAACACACTCCAGCACCTGAAAATTCTGAGGAATCACCTAACCCCCAATGAATCTCATTGCCCACTAGTGTTCTGTCCAATCAAAAAATGGGGTGCTCCCGTTTATAGTAGGGCAATTCATTGCCCGTTTCTGCGGGAAGAACGGGCAATGAATTGCCCTACTACAAATGGCTTCAAATATAATTCAAAGGTAGACAGTCTACTAGGTATGCATTCCATGCGATCTTTTCAGTCCATATTTCTACCGATTCTCCTTTGCTTTCTCATTATATATCTTACTTTTCAAACTAAAGAAACTTATGGGATTGAGGGGTTATCTATAAAGGAAAATGATACGACAGAGGACGCGACTGATATTGACTCCATCCCTCTCTACAATATTACAAAACTAACCTTTGATGGCAACAAACATTTCAGTCAAAGAAAGTTACGTGATCTGTTCGGTTGGGAGAAAAAAAAGGTGTATTCACGTAACGAGATCAGAGATGGATTCAATCGAATTGTGTCATCCTATCGTCATGATGGTTATGTTTTTGCACAGGTGTTACCTGTTCCTACCCCACATTCAGCTGACAATTCTCGTTTGGCAATAGATACAAGAATCCGTGAAGGTAAGAGACTCCGCTATGGTGATTTTTCACTTTCGGGAAATAAACTGCTGCCTAATTCTGAGATTCTACGAGAAATGCATCTACACAATGGAAAGTTTTTTACGAAAACATCTCTTGAACAAGGTATAGAAAGAACACAGTTTCTGTATAGTGAACATGGCTATCCGAAGGTTGAAATTGAACCGACAATTACACATCTCTCACCTGCAGATGGTAGAATCTATTTTACACTGAAAATCAACGAAGGCGCCCTTGTTAAGCTCAGTGAGATTAAGGTAAGTGGATTACATAAGACAAAACCTTATGTTGTCCTTAGAGAAATTCCATTGCAGGTGAACGAAACGTATAATCAAAGAAAGATTGATCAAAGCTACCACCGATTGCGAAATTTAGGTTATTTTTATCAGATTCATCCTAATATGTTAGAAGAAGGTCCAACAGATGATTCTATTATCTTTAATGCGAAGGTTACTGAAGCGCGGACTGGTAGATTAATTGGGATACTGGGTTATGCACCTCCCGTTGAAGGTTCTGATAATGTTCCTCAACTTACGGGGGTGGTTGAAGTCAGTGAGACGAATTTCCTTGGTACTGGACGTAATATCAATTTCTATTGGAAATCTGGTCTGTTGAGATCACTGAGTGTCGGATATACTGAACCTTGGATATTCGGCAGACCTATCTCTTTAGGATTCTCATATAGTCAACTCAAACAACGTAGTCAATTCAATGATGCAGAATCAGAGGAAAAGTCGGGTAGCATTAGTGGTAATACAAGATTTGGGGATTTCTATCAAAGCGAGGTAATTTTCGGTTATAAACAGATTCGCTATGATACACTAATCCCACAGCCTACAATTCCTATCATACAGTCCGCTATCAATGACAGTGATAATGCTGTCTCTGATACATCCCCCCTACAGATGCATAGCGGTTCAAAATACAGCATTTCCGTTCGTTTCACAAGGGATTCGCGAGACTATTATCTAAACCCAACACAAGGTAGAAGAGACAGTATCGCAGTTGAGGTATCACGAAGTGACTTCAGACTAAGGAAGCTATGGCTTGATATTCAGCAGTATTTTCAGACGTGGGAAAACCAAATCATCGCTATAGAGATACACGGTGCATCGGCATGGGGAATAAATATACCACCGACAGAACTCTTTTATTTAGGGGGTGTCAATACTTTAAGAGGTTATGACGAGGATTGGTTTTCTGGTCCGCGTCGTGCTCATGCTACGATTGAATATCGATTCCTGATGGGTAGGAATTCTCAGATATTTGCTTTTTCAGATATGGGCTCGGTTACTTTCGTGGATAAACCGTCAACGTTTGACAAACTCCGTGTTGGGTACGGTATTGGTGCGCGACTTGAATCTAAAGGGGGGATAATCCAATTGGATTATGGCCTGGCTGCTGGTGATTCAGCACTACGTGGGAAAATCCATGTGAAGTTAGGTGCATCTTTTTAACCGACATTGTAAGGAATCACAAGAAAACGGTAAGACGGGCAATGAATTGCCCTACTACAAACAGCACTTCTTTAAATTGATTGCAACAATCGTAAATCTGTGTTAGTATATCTTGACAATATAAAAATGGAGGATTGAATGACAAACAATAGTAAACTGCTCAGTTGGGTTAAGGAAACAGCGGAGCTGTGCCAACCCGATGATATTTATTGGTGCGATGGTTCACAAGAGGAGAATGACCGTCTCTGTGAACAATTGGTGCAAAATGGGACTTTTATTCGTTTAAATCCGGATAAGAGACCCGGCAGCTACCTTGCACGTTCTGATCCTGAAGACGTTGCTCGCGTTGAAGGTAGAACATACATCTGCGCCAAAACCTCAGCTGAAGCAGGACCAACAAACAATTGGCACGATCCAGTAGAAATGAAGGCAACATTAAATGGCTTATTTAAGGGGTGCATGAAAGGTAGAACAATGTATGTTGTTCCTTTCAGTATGGGTCCGCTTGGATCACCGATTTCACATATCGGTGTTGAAATAAGTGATTCGCCTTATGTTGTGGTAAATATGCGTATTATGACCCGTATGGGTAAAGAGGTATTGGATATCTTAGGGGAAGATGGTGATTTTGTGCCGTGTTTACACTCTGTCGGCGCACCGCTTGAACCCGGACAGGAAGATGTTTCTTGGCCCTGCAATCCTGACAATAAGTATATTGTCCACTTCCCAGAGGAACGTTCTATCTGGTCTTTTGGCAGTGGATATGGTGGTAACGCCTTACTGGGTAAGAAATGTTATGCGCTGCGGATTGCTTCCATTATGGCAAAAAACGATGGTTGGATGGCGGAACACATGCTCATCTTAGGATTAACAAATCCTGAAGGTAAAAAGACATACATTGCTGCAGCATTTCCGAGTGCTTGTGGGAAAACGAACCTTGCCATGCTAACACCTACGATACCCGGTTGGAAAGCAGAGACAATTGGTGATGACATCGCCTGGATGAAATTTGGTGAAGATGGTAGGCTGTATGCAATCAATCCAGAAGCGGGATTTTTTGGTGTTGCTCCAGGTACTTCTATGGACACAAATCCGAATGCAATGCACACGCTTGCATCAAACTCCATATTTACCAATTCCGCTCTGACAGAGGAAAATGATGTTTGGTGGGAAGAGATGAGTGACGATGTACCGGATACATTAACAAGCTGGCTTGGTGAAGAATGGCATCCTGGTGATGAAAAAACCGCTGCACATCCTAATTCACGTTATACGACTCCAGCATCCCAATGTCCTATCATTGATCCGAGTTGGGAAGACCCAAACGGTGTGCCGATTTCTGCAATTTTGTTTGGTGGTAGACGCGCGTCCACTGTTCCTCTGGTGTTTGAGGCGTTCAATTGGCAACATGGAACGTTTATCGGTTCAATTGCCTCGTCAGAACGAACTGCTGCAGCTGCTGGTACAGTTGGCGAACTGCGCCGGGATCCCATGGCAATGCTCCCATTCTGTGGATACAATATGGGGGATTACTTTGCACATTGGTTAGAGATGGGTGAGAAAACCGATGCGGATAAACTCCCCCGTATCTTCTATGTTAATTGGTTCCGTAAGGATGAAGATGGTGGTTGGTTGTGGCCAGGTTTCGGTGAGAATAGTCGTGTGCTGAAGTGGATCGTTGATCGGATCAACGGTGAAGCGGAAGCTACTGAAACACCAATCGGTTTTGTACCTGCGAAAAATGCAATTGACACCTCTGGCATCAACGTTACTGAAGAACAGATGGACGAGCTACTGCATGTAGACAGAGAAGAGTGGTTGAATGAGATTACATCAATCCGTGAACACTATGCCCGGTTTGAGGAGAGACTGCCAAAGGCTCTGTCAGACGAATTGGATGCTTTAGAAGCGCGTTTAAAGTAGAACTGTCAATATAGACTGTGTTTTGTGTCGTAGCGGGTTCGTATCAGATAGAATACTACGACACAAACCGTAGTTTCAATTTCCATTTATCTTCTGTGGTTTTCATTAAAGACAATCCGTATCACATTTTGCTAACAATAGGGGAGAGGCTATGTTAGAGAAGTTATTTAAAATAAAAGAGAACCATACGAGTGTTCGACGAGAGATAGTCGCAGGGTTTACAACATTCATGTCTCTCTCATACATCATCTTCTTCCAACCTTCACTTTTAAGATTGGCAAACATGGATGAAGGTGCTGTCATGATGGCAACTTGTCTATCAAGTGCTGGTGCGACATTCCTGATGGCATTTCTGACGAATTATCCGGTTGCACTTGCTCCCGGCATGGGAATTAATGCCTATTTTGTATTTACTTTATGCTCAGATACAGGACTTGGTCTACCGTGGGAAGAAGCATTAGGGATTGTCTTCATTTCAGGCATGTTATTCGTGATACTCTCATTTGTAGGTTTGCGTGCAGCAGTGATGAATGCGCTTCCTTCATCACTGAATAACGCCATTGCGGTTGGAATTGGTGTATTTATCGCCTTTATTGGATTACAGATGAGTGGGATTATCACTATTCATGGAAGTACATTTGTTACAATTGGACCCATTCATACCAAACCTGTCTTAATTGCAGTATTTGGATTACTGCTAACATTGGCACTGATGGCGCATCGGGTGAAGGGTGCTATTCTGATAGGTATTTTTTCTACAACACTACTTTCACTGTTATTCGGTATTGTGAAGTTTGAAGGTGTTGTTTCTGCACCGCCATCAATTGAACCCACACTTTTCAAATTTAGTTTTAAGGAGATTTTTACCAGAGTAGAACTTATTCCAATTATTTTTGTATTTTTCTCTGTTGATATGTTTGACAGCATTGGAACACTTACTGCGACAGGTCACGAAGCAGACTTACTTGAAGATGGTAAACTCTCTAAAGCGCGTCAGGCACTACTGACCGATGCAGTTGGGACAGTAGGGGGTGCATGTCTTGGAACATCTACAGTGACCTGTTATATTGAAAGTGCATCTGGCATCGCGGAGGGGGGTCGCACAGGTCTGACAACAGTGGTTGTAGGTTTCCTCATGCTTTTAGCTCTGTTCTTCTCGCCTATTATTAGAATTGTTGGTGATTCCATATATGTGAATCAGACAATTTCCACAATAGGTGGGCCCGCAACGGTTTTGCTACAGTTACATCCAATGATTGGTCCCGCGCTAATTGCTGTTGGTTGTATGCTATTGAAGGAGCTTGTGAATATTAATTGGGATGATTTTACTGAAGCTATCCCTGCTGCAATTACAGTCGTCATGATGCCACTATCATTTAGCATCACCGAAGGCATAGCATTTGGGTTTATTTCTATGTCATTTTTGAAGTTGGTAACAGGCAGACGTGATGAGGTACATCCACTCGTTCACTATTTCGCAGTGTTCTTCGTCGCGATGTATATTGAAAAAGGTTTACGTATTACCGCTTAAAGTCCGCTGATTAGTGGTGTGTAAAGTTATTGTTACTTGTCTGAACCTGGATTTTCAGGATTATAGGATTATCAGGATAAGAGGTTTTTGGTGAGTATCAAACTGGTATGGTAGAATTCACTACAAACTATGATGTATGAGTTTTATCCCAGTGAATAGTGGATGGCACACGGAATGTGCCTACTACTTTATAAACACATAAATGAAGTTTACATAACAACAGACTGCTCACTTTATCCCTTGCAAACGGCGGGAGATCCGACAGGAATAAAAATGTATAAATAACTATAGACTTTACTATAAGTTCACCTTACACATAGGAGCAAAAAATGAAAATTCTAACGAGAATAGGTTTTATCTTATGCTTGCTTTTAATTTTTAACTATTCTACCAATGTTTTAGCACAGAATTCAGATCAGGAATTAGCAGAAGATGCACATACTGTAACCTGTACAGAACATTTGCATGAAATTGGAAAAGCACTTAAGGCTTACCATAAGGATCATGGAAAGTATCCAAAGTGGATTTCAGATCTACATCCGAAATACTTGAAAGATTCAGCACATCTGTTTTGTCCAGCTGATAAGGAAAATGGTAACCCGAAACTCCGAGGAAATCCTCGTTATGTTCCGAACCCTGAAGTCGATGGAAAGATCCCTGGAAGTTATGACTATCAATTACATCCATCACTCAGAATGGAAGCTTATATCAATGCTGACCGTGAATTTTACGGTGATGTTGTTCCAATTATTCGATGTTGGCACCATCAGGGTAATAAATTCAATAATCTAAACTTAGATTTTTCAGGAAGAGTGTATCAATCTGATATGTGGTGGAACCGCGACCTTGAGAGAGCTTATGGCAGTATTGAAAAAGCAATTACTGGGTTAGAAGCGGGATTTAAAAAATCACCTGATAATCAAAGATACTTTTATGTTTATCCCAGATTGCTCAATTTGTACCTAAAGGCTGATAAAGAAAAGGATAGTGATATCCTAATTGATCGTTTTAGGAACGTAATGTCACCAACAAACATTCGGCATAGTTACTATCTTGGTGACATGTTAGAGGCGAGGGGTCGTGTTGATGAAATGTTTAGTGTTTTTGATGAACTATTGCAGCATCACAAAGGAAATAGGAGTATCTATAACCACCTTGCAAGGACTCATGAAAGATTAGGTAATAAAGAACTTGCTGCAGAATATAAAGAAAAGGCAGTGCCAGTGTCTGTAACTGAAGGAGAAACTGTTCCCGATTTTGTTGGGAAAGATCTGGAAGGGAAACCTGTTTCAATAGCAGACTATCGTGGAAAAGTTCTCTTAGTTGATTTTTGGGCTGTATGGTGTGGACCGTGTGTTGCTGAAATGCCAAATGTCAAGAGAGTCTATAACACCTATAAAGATCAAGGGTTTGAGATTCTTGGCATAAGCCTGGATAATGACGAAAAGACATTAAGGGATTATTTGAAGAAGCATGAAATTCCTTGGCAGCAGGTTTTTGATGGACAGGGATGGGATAGTACTGTCCCGAGTATCTACGGTATCCGTGGGATTCCCACTATGTGGGTAATTGGAAAAGATGGCACATTGCTTACAACAAAAGCCAGAGGTGAACGTTTAGAAAAAGCTATCGTTAAAGCATTGGAAGATCAACCTATTGAATAGCAAGGTGAGATACGTATCGGATATATTTTCAAGATTAGCAATATAATAGTTCATTTATGAAAATAGTCGTCTTAAGTGATAAGAAACCGGGACATTTTAAACAATCTCTGGGTATTATACAAAATATACCTGATTGTGATTCAGAATGGATTGATATTGCATTTAAAAGCAAATGGCGTGACAATTTACTGCGTGCATTCATGTGCATGTTTGGGGGAATACCGTTACCAACATCCCTCATTCATGCTCTGTTGCGCCGGTGTCTTGAATCCAGTTCTTACAATTCATTATACCTCCTTCAAGAAGCAGACTTAATTCTCTCTACAGGTTCATCAGTAGCCGCAGTTAATTTGCTACTGGGGAAGTTGCTAAATGCCAAGACTGCCACCTGTCTACGTCCTTCTCCTGTAGGCGTTCGTCATTTTAACCTCGCCATACTCCCAATGGTATATTGGAAAAAACAGAAAAACAGACCGACCATCTGCCAAACTATCGGTATCCCAAATCCTATTTCGGTGGAAGTATTAAATTCTGAACGAAGTATTCTTCAGAATATACTGAAATTAAAGCAACGGAAACGTATTGGTCTACTCATCGGTGGAACAGATAAACACGAGACTATTTCGTTGGCGGATGCAAGAGAATTATATAATTCGTGTAAAAGCCTCGCAACTACTCTCCGTTTACAATTTCTATTGACAACTTCACGCCGCACACCCCCTGAAGTAACACAATTCCTGATGTCAAACTTTGAAAAAGAGGCGTGGTGTCCTCTTTTTATTACACCCGATACAGTATCTGAAATAGACGATCCGTATCAAGCGATTCTTGCCTTGAGCGACATCCTAATCGTGAGTGCAGATAGTTTTTCTATGGTTTGCGAAGCTGCCAGTAGTGGTAGAAACGTATTCGTTTTAGAGTTTTCGCACAAAACAACACACCGTCTGCCAAAACGCTATAACACCTATCACTATATGGAAGAGAACGGTATTCTCACGCTTTTAAAGATGGAAGAATTGCAAGATGCAATAACGGGTTCATTTGACTCTGATACATCCATAAACAGACTCCAAGATGCTGATAAGGCGGTAACTGCAATTCTTGAAATGATGAAAGCTTTTAATAAAGACTGAACTTTTTAGTTTATTGTGTGTGTTAAAGATAAAAGGTTGGAAGGTTGGAAGATTCGACCCAACCATAAGCGTCAATTTAAGGAGATAAACCCAAACTAATAGTGATCTCAGCCCCGTAGGGACTAAAGACCAAACCAAGAATAAAACAATTTCCTTAAATTGACGACTAGGGTACGATTAGGAAATCGCACCTACCGGCCTGGGAAAATCGGTTTTACCCTATTAATTTATTATGGTAGATTATACAATTAATTCTACATTCCGAGTAGGAGGGAACTCCGATTCCCGACTATCAAAGGGTTTGGTCGCGATTCGGAGATCGCTCCTACAAGCAAGGTGTATAATCATTTTCCTGTTTCACCATAATCTTCATTTAGATTGTGCTTTTGAAACGCAAACTAAAAGTTTACGCTACAATTCTGTTTAGGTAATTATAGATTTCACTTTATATAAGGAGTATATGATGAAAATTAAAAGTTTAGTCGCTATGGGCATGCTTGTGTTACTTCTTGGAATGACAGCATTCATCGTTAATTCAGATGTTGAAACGGCTGAAGATGTAAACACGACGCAAGGAGCAGAAACACCGCATGAAGCAGAAAATAATGAAGAGAATACTGAGCCTAATGAAGACTCAAATGATCACACAGTTGTTGAAAAGTTAACCAAGATAGAAGAGGAATTAAATAAAATACTTGATAATATCAAGGATGTTGATGTTGAAGTCGTTGATTCTATCAAGATTGATGGAGAAGATGGTTGGCGTGTCTATAAAATAATTCCTGAGGTAAAATCAAAGATTATCAGGGGTGAGGATTTAGACGTTCCGGAGTTATCAGAGATTATTAAAGCACTGGATGAGAAAATTGATATTGATTTGACTGCCATTGTTGATCCTGACAACATTAGAGTACTGAAGAAAGACGTAAGCATTCTGTCTAAAAAATTGTTAGACTCGGCTGAAGTTGATAAACTCACAGAAAAGATCGTGAAACTTACGAAAGAACTCTCTGCGGATTCGGATGAGCTGTCTAAGCAGATAAAGGAACTTCTTAAGAACTACCAAGTCGATACCAAGACAACTTTTGGCGTGGGTGGTGTTAAGGTTATAAAAGTTGATCCCTCCGGTTCTGCAACCGTTGTAAAAGATCTGAAAGCAATTGAAGACATTCAGTTAAAGATAAAAGAACTCACAAAAGACTCGGATTCTGATGCGTTAGTTGATGCAATTAGAAAACTGATTGAGAAGAATCATCCTGATGCTACCGTTATTCTTGAAAAAGATGGTGTGAAGGTCTTTGAAATAAATCCTGATAAATCTAAGAAATTAGCGGATGATTCAGACGAAATTAGCGAGTTAAAAGAACGGGTTAGTCAGTTAGAGGATAAGATTGATCAATTGATCCAGAAACTTGGAACGGATGATTCTGAATCTTCAGAGAATCAGAAGTAATATTATTTCTAAATAATGATGTCGCATTACAAGTTTTATAGACATGTAATCTAATTCGGCACAAACTAAAAGTTTGTGCTACAAAAAGAGAGACATTGTCAATTAGAAATGGTATAGTATCTGAATTGCTATAGTTGAATTGTTAATGGCGGGGTAAATATACCTCGCCATTTTTTTTTGCACAATCTAAACCCACTATTGTTCATCTGTTGATATTGGTTGGGAATCTCATTGTGGGGTTCTGAGGCACTCGTGGATCTGGTAGTTAATCTATAAGTATCCCATTTCCAAGTATGGCGGAAAATCCTGATCCAAACAGGTAGCCGTCATGTCGAATTGCCCAAGTATGTTTCACCTCTTGATAAAACCATTTAGTGTGCCATAGATAATTCACCCAGAGTCCTGTTCCTGTCGCTTTAGCGATTTCAATGCCGAGTTGATATCCATCACAACAGACAAGATCCTTAAGGCCAGTCTGGTTTGCGACAAAATCTTGTCGGACTGGATGCGAAACAAAGATATCGTTTTCATCAGTAATGAATACATACCATTCTCCATCTATTCTTGCAGGATCATTATAGTATGCAGCAGTTGCGGTACTACCATCTCGCTCATAACGTGCGATTGCTGACAGGACAAGAGAACGGGTGTAAGCTTCTGAATCGTCCCCTCTTGCAGGTAGAAAAGATGCGGGGTCCGGTGCCCAGGGTTCATAATATCCAGAAGCGAAGAGGTATCCATCATATCGTATAGACCAAGTCCGTTTCTGTTCTATTTTATTTGTCTCAGGATTAGGCCAGATATATTCTGTCCAACGTCCTTCCGCAGTTGCTTTAGCAATATCCACACCTGAATATAATCCATCTATACCGGGTGCATTCTTGATATTTGCACCAATCAAATAGGGTGCAAATGCATTTGCGACATAAAAGCCATTTTCGTCGGTGATAAATACATACCACTGTCTGTCAATGTTTTGTGGGTCATTGTAGTGTGCAATCGCAGTATCCCGTCCTTGGGTTTTGTAAAGATCAATCGCCTCTTGAACGAATGCAATCGTAAACGCTTCTTGTTCGTCCATTGGTGTTTTGTAACTATCTCCAATAACACCTGTAAGGTTGTCACACCCGGTAAAACCAATTGCTACCAAACTTAGTATAAGTAGTAATGTACAATAGTCCTTCAATTTTGTACTCCTTTTTTATTCAAAACACATATATTAAAATAAAATAACGCTAAGCCATTTATGTAGTATACTTCAATTTCACTTGCAATTACACATAAAATAAGATACGCTATGTGTAATACAATATTTTGACTATGAAGTCTATTTCCCGAAGATTATTCACGATATAATGCATTCAGAGAAAACAGGATTGGAGAAAAAACAATGAAAAAAAGTTCCGTTTTATCTACAATCTTGCTACTCAACTTCATACTCCTCGTCCTTTTTAGTATTGCGTGGCGTCCGGGTATGATTAAGCAGTACAAAAATCAAACAGATGCACAGTCTAAAAATGATAAACCGACTCCAACAAGAAAAGATGAAAGCATTTTCACCGTCATTGAAATAGAAGATTTAGAATACCCTACACTTGAGGTAGATATACGACTACCCTATCGTGCCAATCCAAAAAACACCCTTGTTCTGGTTGCTAAACACGCGTATGCCACAACAGAAAGACATCTCCACGTCATTAATGTTTCTAAACCGTATCTTCCATCTTATCTGACTTCACTTGCGTTTCAAGATGAAATTGGCAAAGTCATTGCCTACGGAAACCGACTCATTGTAGCGGGTGATAAAGAATTTCATATCATTGACATCTCTGTTCCAACAGAACCTGTTATTCAATCCACAACGAAATTACCTAACAAAAATAGGATCAAAGACATTGACGTTCAGCACCAGCACCTCTATGTTTTGGCGGAGGACAATTATTCACTATACATTTTTTCTTTAGAATTCAGACAGGTACAATTCGTCAAATCCAAAAAACTCATGAAACGGTGGTGGATGCTAAGTACCGGTAATGAACCTTCAGATGTGATACAGCCTCGGTTTCCACCAACTAATAAACAGTTTTCGACTATTCAAGAACAGCTTCTGTCTCAACGAAGGTTTTTGCAGCTACACCCCGCCGCACATGGAATAATTCGTTCAACGAATGAATTTCTGGTATCGAACGACACTAGCTCTAAAGCAAACGATCTACCAATTAAACCAGAGTTGCTAAGGAAACATGTTGGAGGCCTGATCGTTTTTGATGCCTACTGGATGGATAAAATGAGGTCGACAGTGTCCATAGGTCATGCGGCATATTATGGCATGAATATGAAATATAGAGGGATACCATTTGAAAGAGGGAAGAAGACTTTCAAACGACAAAAACCGAAAAACTCGTATGCTATCGTTGATGGAAATATGCAACAGATCGGACACAAACCGATGATTGAGACAGTAGAAATCAACAACAAAACTTTTGAAGGTCAAATCACAGATTATCAGATTTTAGGCGATCTAATTTACATTGTAAGCGAAAAAGGATTCTTTTCTATATTCCATTTTTATAGTTTAGAGGAAGCGGAACCGCTGGGAAAGGTATTATCTACAATTCCCATGCAAGCGAGTCAACCAATCAGCATAGCTGTGGGTAAACAACACGCTTATGTCTTAGCCATGACACCAATAAAAGAGAAATGAAATCTTTGCTACTTTAAACTCAGCTATAGAATTTCCTCAGACTTATACGTTTCTGATCAAAGGAATTCTCCTTTGTACATACGCTTTCATCAACTGCGAAAACAATCAGAAAAAGGATGGTTCTGAATCTTCAGAGAATAAGAAGTAACATCTTAGTTACTATAGTTGGAATGTTAATGGCGAGGTAAATTTACCTCGCCATTATTTTGTTTTAGGGATAATCTAATCTAAGTTAACTACTGTGAATCTGTTGAAATTGGTTGGTAATAACCTGTTCCAAACAGATAACCGTCATGTCGAATTGCCCATGTCCGTTTCTGTTCTTCTTTACCACTTTCAGGATTTGGCCATAGATAATCCACCCAGCGTCCTAATCCTGTCGCTTTAGCGATTTCAATGCCGAGTTGATATCCATCAGAACCGACGATGTCCTTAAGATCAGTTGGTTTTTCGGTAAAATCCTGTCGGACTGGATGTGCCACAAAGATATCATTCTCACCCGTAATAAATACGTACCATTGTCCATCTACCCTTGCGGGATCGTTATAATATGCCGCTGTTGCATCGATGCCTTCACTTTCATAATATGCAATGGCAGACAGAACAAGAGAACGTGCATAAGCTTCTGGGTTGTCCTTTGTTGCAGTGAGAAGGGATACGGGGTCCGGTGCCCAGGGTACATAATATCCAGAAGCGAAAAGGTATCCATCATATCGTATAGACCATGTCCGTTTCTGTTCTAATTTATTTGTCTCAGGATTAGGCCAGATATATTCTGTCCAATGTCCTTCCTCAGTTGCTTTAGCAATATCCACACCTAAATATAATCCATCTATACCGGGATCACTCTTGATATTTGTACCAATCAAATTGGGTGCCAATGCGTGTGCAACAAAATAGTCGTTTTCATCCAGGATAAATACATACCACTGTCCCTCAATGTTCTGTGGGTCATTGTAGTGTGCAATGGCAGCATCACGTCCTTGGGTTTTGTAAAGATCAATCGCCTCTTGCACGAATGCAACTGTAAACGCTTCTGGATCGTCCATTGGTGTTTTGTAACTATCTCCAATAACACCTGTAAGGTTGTCACATCCGGTAAAACCAATTACTACTAAACTTAGTATAAGTAGTAATGTACAATAATCCTTCAATTTAGTTCTCCTTCTTTATTCAAAACACATATATTAAAATAAAATAACGCTAAGACGTTTATATAGTATACTTCAAATTCACTTGCAATTGCATATAAAATAAGATACGCTATGTGTAATACAATTGTGAATTACGAAAAAATTGACGATGCGTTACTTCTGATTGATTCAGACGAATTTTATGCTTATTGTGTTTAAGAAATACTATTGTTTCCTACATTCTTTTTCAGTATTATCGTAGAGAGAGTGCTTGATAATCTTTCTGAAAATGTACTATCCTCTATAGCAGTGATCTCCGAATCTCAATTTTATTACCAAAACGGATAAAAAACGACAATTGAATGCCTTTGAAAACAACGAGAAAAAATATTTTGATTCAATTTTTACAAAATGCTATTATATTCACAGTCATTGGCAAGTTGTGTGATTTAAAGGGGCACTATACAACCATACACTTTAGCATAAGTTATTATTGTATGTAAGCCCCTCAAGAGGAAATATATCATTGTGAACTATACTATACAGAAGAAAAAGAAAAAAGGTTCCATACTTTCTAATTTCTTACGACTCAACACCATGTTCCTCACTCTTTATATTATTGGGTGCGGTCCGGCAATTCTTGAGCAGAACCGGAATAAGCCACTTGAACCTTCTCAAAAATCTGAAACAACACTAGCTCAAAAACCTGAAACAACACTAGTAAAAAATGGAGAAAGTATCTTCACCGTGATAGAGATAGAAGATTTGGAATATCCAACACTCGCGGCTTCTATCCGACTACCCTATCGTGCCAATCCAAAAAATACCGTTGTTTTGGTAGCAGAACACGCTTATGTCACAACTGAAAGGCATCTTCACGTTATTGATGTTTCTAAGCCGCAGTTCCCATCATATCAGACCTCACTTGCGTTTCAAGATGAAATTGGAAAGGTCCTCACAGCAGGAAATCAACTTGTTTTAGCAAGTCCTAAAAAGTTTCATATCGTTGATGTTTCACAACCGTCGCGACCGATCCTTCGATCTACCCAAAATTTACCTGAGCAATACGCAATCAAAGACATTGGTGTTCATGATAACTACTTGTATGCTATTGGAGAGAATGACCACCTATACGTTTTTACACTATTTAATGGAATTGCACGACTCATTGATTCTATTGAGATGTTGCGAGACTGGTGGTTGCTAAGTCCTAGAATCGCGTCTCACAAAGTTGAACAAATTGAACATAATTTTTTAGAGAAAATATCCAGTGACATCTTTAAACCACTCAAGTCCCAACAGGGTTTTTTGGAAATTCTCAGTGGTAAGAATCAGAAAGTTCGCGCATCGTCTAATTTGGTGGTAATTGAAGGAATACAACATCCGATGAGACCGCCACACGGGGATCTGCTGATTTACTCAGTAATCAATAAAGATGATGTAGTAGATCGAAAGTTCGGTTCGCGCTTTGATCACATGTTTGGTAGGTATCATCCAAAAAGCAACTTCGTTGGTAAGGACAAACATGGCAATAAGGTTGGTACTTTCGATGCCCGTGAGAGTTACCACCTATTTATGGAACACTATTATGTTTGGGCAGAATGTCTTCAGCATCTGGTCATGAAATATCCTATTATAGAAGAAAAAGCCTTCCTCGCACGCAGAAAACCGGCAATTTCGTATGTTGTAATAGATGGAAAAATGCATCAAATCGATCATGATCCATCAAGCGAAATGATAGATATCTACGACAATAAATTAGCTGGACCTGCTGGACCTGTGACAGATTTTCAAAGAAAGATTTCTATCAAGGAATCGACTCGCAGTTTATATCTGTCACCCCGCTTCAAGCAAATAGTCCTATTAGTCTGGCAGTTGATAAAAATTTTGCTTATGTGTTATCAATAAAAGAAGGTGTAAGATAATGAATCATTGATTATGGGAGTTCTGAATGTCAAATTTGTTAGCGATTTCTGGCGGTACTCCTGTCAGGGACACGAAAAAACATCCGTGGATGACGTGGCCACATCGTTCTTCTGATGAATGGGATAATAGAATAGAACCCTTACTACGTGAAGTCTATCTTAGCGGTCAGGAGGGTTCTGGCGGTACTATGATCCGACGTTTTTCTGAGGAATATGCACAATACTCTGGCACTCATTACGGTATTTTTATGCCACATGGAACTGATTCCATCAGCGCAGCATTGGCTGGTGCATTAGATCTTGATGGATTCAGCGATGGTGGCGAGGTGATCGTGCCAAACTACACTTTTGTTGCTACAGCAAGCGCAGTGTTAGAACGTAACTGCAAAGTTATTTTTGTTGATGTCTGTCCAGATTCATTTACGATTGATCCGCAAGCGATTGCAGCAGCCATAACACCTAACACACGTGCCATCCTGCCTGTACATTTAGGTGGACATCCAGCTGATATGGGAACACTACAAGAAATAGCAGATAAACACGAACTCAAGATAGTAGAGGATTGTGCCCAGGCACACGGTGCGGAATATAAAACAAAGAAAGTGGGAAGTGTAGGAGATGTGGGTGCGTTTAGTTTTCAATCATCAAAGAACCTTACATCTGGTGAAGGGGGTATGGTAACAACAGATGATAAGGACATACATGATCGCGTGTGTGCTTTCATGAATGTTGGACGCGCGCCTGGTGGTGCAAGATGGGAATATCCACGACTTGGTTGGAACTACAGACCCTCTGAATACCTTGCTGCAATACTGTTAGTGCGATTAGAACTCCTTGAAGAACAGACCAATTTGCGAAATAGAAACGCACTCTATCTTAGTAGTGCTTTGGAACAAATGGATGGGATCACACCACCGAAACATGCTAACTGGGTAACGAAACATGGATACCACCTCTATTGTATGACATACTCACCGGAAGGGTTTGGTGGTAAATCTCAACAGGAATTCGTCAACGCATTATCCGCAGAAGGAATTCCATGCTCTACAGGTTACCGTTCGCCCTTGTCCGAAGAACCTGGCATGGCTCATGTTGCAGAGAAGTATCCTGATCAGATACGGACGTTACCGTGTCCTAATGCTGAAGCTGTATGTCGTCAGAGTGTGTGGCTGTTTCAGAACATGCTGCTTGGGTCAAAGTCAGACATGGATCAGATAGTTGAAGCGATCTCAAAAATAAATGAGGCGTGGCGTTAATTGTTTCTAATACCATTTCTATTGATTTTTCTCTCATTACCGGCTGTTTAGAAATCAAACGTGTAACGGCACAAACTAAAAGTTTATGCTACAAAAGAGTGACATTATCAATTAGAAATGGTATAAGTATTGCAGATTCCGCTGTGTATCTCATGAAATCAAAAAACACAAAACATATTCTTGTCTATGATGGTGCGTGTGATTTCTGCATTTTCTGTATAAATCGGTGGAAACATCTGACTAAAGATCGTATTGTTTACGCACCTTACCAAGCGGTTTCTCATCAATTCTCAGATATTCCAATTTCTGATTTTCAGACTTCGGTACAGTTCATTTTAGATGATGGACGGGTCTATTCCGGTGCAGAAGCGATTTTTCGTGCATTAGACAATCGTAGACTTATCTGGTTTTACGAGAAACTGCCCGGATTCGCAAAAATAACAGAGATAGTTTATCGGTTGGTAGCAGAAAATCGTAGTTTTTTCTCAAGTATAACAAGACGGTTTTTTAGAACAAATTGAACAAACAAGACGGGCAATGAATTGCCCTACTACGAACAAAATGGGCAATGATGAAGATTAAGATTTAAATTGGGTAATTATTGTGCGGGGAAACCTGTAGTATGCGGTCTGGGAAACCCAGCCCCTACTTATGCGGTCTGGGAAACCCAGCCCCTACGACCATTTTTATGGGTTGGATTACCCCATGATTGAGTATCACAAATTTTACTATATTGGATTGATATAATTTATGGATAGTCAATTTCTAACAGTTGCATTAGATGCAGCAAAAAATGCTGAAGAGATACTGCTTTCATATTACAACGCTGATACATTAGACGTGGCGTTAAAACCCGATGAAACCCCGGTTACACGTGCAGACACAGAAGCAGAAAAAGCGATACGTGAGACCATCAAACAGACTTTTCCAGATCACGGTTTCTTGGGAGAAGAATATGGCATTGAGAAAGGTGATTCCCCTTACATCTGGATTATTGACCCGATAGATGCAACCAAAAACTACGTAAGAAAAATCCCGATTTTTGGAACGCAGATTGCGCTCATGAAGGATAAACAACTTATCCTTGGTGTATCTAACGCGCCATTGTTGAATGAACTTCTCTACGCAGAAGTGGATAAAGGTGCATTCCTTAACGGCAAACCGATTAAGGTATCTGAAGTATCACAACCTTCTGATGCGATGGTATGTCACGGTGGGTTGAATTGGTTTATAGAGAAGGGAACATTTGCGGGGGTATACGACCTTATCAAAATTGCTGCACGGACGAGAGGATTCGGGGATTTCTACAGTTATCACCTTGTTGCATCTTCAAGAGCAGATGTTGTGATTGAGGCTGCAATCAGCATTTGGGACATTGCTGCAATAACTGTTATAGTACGGGAGGCAGGTGGAACGGTGACGGATATACAGGGACAGGCTATCACAGAAGATACTGCCTCCCTGATAGCAACGAACGGGATCCTGCATAATAGAATCCTTGATTATTTTAATGAAGAACAATGATGTGACACTATAGATTGTTGTTCCTTCGTTTTTAGGTACATTCTCTTCACCACACGGCTCGGTGCATCACGGACAAATCAATGTTCCGACCAAAGGATGCCACCATATCGACCATCTTTCCTTGCTGGAGTATGCAACCAAGTGAACGCAACGGCTCTTCATATATGCTTCCTTCAACAGTTTGCCATTCACGCGATGATGAGATCTCTGACTGCACGGATTCAATGATATCCATCGGATCTTCATCTGGTACTACCGGATCACGGATCAATCCTTGTGGACGGTGTTCCGATGGTTCGTCCCATTTTGCATATCCAATGATGTCTTTCCCACGGTGTAAGACACGATATTGCTTCATATTAAACTGATGAATTTCCAACCCTTGAGAATTCCAAAATACAGGAAAATTGTTAGTACCCCAACACTTTTTGAGTTCATGTAAAATATTGAAATCTTCAGGGACAACTTCTTTCCATTTAAGCGAGGAGGAATTGGAACTAGCAGGAAGTTCTGTTCGTAACGCTCTGGTAACCCTTTGATATCCAACTTTTTGATACAGTTGATAAGCCTCTGCTGTCTCAACATAAAGAATGCTTCCTCTATAGCCTTTTCTCTCAAAGTATACGTTTAGATCCTGCATCAATCGGGTTGCAATTCCTTTCCGGCGCATGTCTGGAGCAACAAATACAAGTGTAACGAGAGCGAAATCTTGGACTTTACCTTCAACAAATAATGAAGTTTGTGAACCAAATACATGACCAACGACTCTTTCACCAACGAGTGCTAAACGAATTCCTTCTGGCTCAACGGATGGAGTATTAAACTTTTTTCGGTAATAGTCTTCTTTGCATTGTTCAGCTGGCACTAATAATTTCAGAACAGTGTCATCATCACCAGGCTGCCAATGTCTGTAAATAATTGTCTTACGCATGTGTCTCCTTTACGTATATAGTTTTCATTATAGTTTTCTATAGTTTTCATTTATTACACAACAATGGATGCACCTTTTAAGACTATTCGGAGGATAGTTGAGGGTGTGCATAATGGACGGGTCTATTCCGGTGCAGAGGCGATATTTCGTGCTTTAGACAATCGTAGACTTATCTGGTTTTACGAGAGACTACCCGGATTCGCAGAAATAATGGAGATGGTTTATCGGTTGGTAGCAGAGAATCGTAGTTTTTTCTTGAGTATAACAAGACGGTTTTTTAGAACACATTCAGACTGAAGATTAGAGATAATACCACCAGGCCTGTAGGTGCGATTTCCTTATCAATGCAGAATACCAAACGCGTATTCTGCCGGATCCTACACGTGGACGTTGGAAGCACCAGATGTTCGTATTTTCCTTAAATTGACGCCAATGGTGTGTAAATATTTTGTCACCATAATTGTCAATTTAAGAAGATAAATCCAATCTATTAGTATCCTCAGTCCCGACAAATGCCAAACGCGCATTTGGCGTTGATTTGGTAGGGACGATATGTTTATAGATCATGATTGAACACCCTTTCTTTAGTCCCGACAAATGCCAAACGCGCATTTGGCGTTGATTTGGTAGGGACGATATGTGCAAAATAAGGTTAACATAAACATATCGTTCCTACGGGACTAAAAGAAGGGTAACCACACGTTTTTCTATAAACATAACGTCCCTACGGGACTAAAGACATACTCATAACAAATTAATCCCTGTAAATTGACATATAAGGTTACAAAAACTTTACACGTCAGAGGGAACTTAGTGACAAAAACTTTACACATCCTTAGATGTTTTCCTACTTGAATTTTCAGCATGGCTTGTGCTATAATTGCAAATATCAATAAAAAATTGAGTACATAAAAATGAAACTTGAATTTCAAAATGTGATTGATCTGTCTTATGTGGTAGACGAAAACAGTCCACGGGAACTACCCATTGATCCAGTTAAAATCTACGATCAGGCAACATTAGAAAATGATGGATACTTTGAAAGTCGTGTTGATATGTCTGGTCACTGCTCTACACATATTGATACGCCGTGTTTGATGTATCCTGATGGGTATACTGTAGCAGAAATACCTAAGGAAAAACTGACAGGCCATGCGGTTCTCATGGATTTTTCTGCGATAAAAAAACCGAAAGATGCGGTTACGACACAAGATGTTGAAGACTGGGTCAATGTAAACGGTGAGATCCCAAATGATAGCATTGTGTTTATGCGTACCGGTATGGATAGGTACGTTTATCAAGAAAACTTCAATCAGGAATGGATCGGCTTTAGTGAAGATGCGGCTGAATTACTTGTTCAGAAGGGTATCAAGGTTATCGGTACAGATGCTTGCAGCATAGATTCGATTGCGGGTCATCCACCATTATATGATGGACTTCCGCCGGCACATCTGGTTTTTCTCGGTGCTGGTATCCCCCATGTTGAGGATTTGTGTAATTTGAGCAAATTACCGACGCATTTCTATGCAGTCATTGCACCTCTTAAGTTAGCACGTAGCTCAGGCGCACCAACTCGGGTGTTTGCATTTGTGTAACGTTCTCTGTTATAGTGAATTCTAAAATTACTTGCACACGATTGTAGCGCAAACTTTTAGTTTGCGGACACTACTGCACAAACTAAAAGTTTGTGCTACAGCACAGTCCAATCTGGCGGTTAGAATAAGAATTATCACAAAAAAATGGAAATGTTTATTCCAGACTCACTTTTAAAGACGTTACAGGAGATAGGTGAAATCGGAGGAACAGATGCATATCTTGTAGGAGGATCTGTCAGGGACTTAATACTAAAACGAGAAACACATGACATTGACATCGTGGTAGAAGGTGATGCAATCAGCGTTGCAGAAAACGTGAAAACGTATTGGCATGGTGAAATACAGGTGCATCATCAATTTGGCACAGCAACTGTAACTTCTGCAAACCCAACCTATCCAAAGATAGACTTTGTCACTGCACGTTGTGAAACATATCAACAACCAGCAACGTTACCTAATGTAGAAGAAGGGACATTAACGGATGACCTGCTGCGGAGAGATTTCTCAATTAACGCATTAGCGATGCGTATTAATTCAGATGATTTCGGAGATGTAATTGACATTACTGGAGGAATTGAAGATTTAAAGACTGGTACGATTAGAGTCTTACACGATGACAGTTATTTTGACGACCCAACGCGAATCTTTCGTGCTTTTAGATATGCAGGTCGTTACAGTTTTCGTATCAACGAAACTGACTCTGACTTGATTAGGGAAGCATTACCTTTCATATCAGATCTCAGTGGTGAGAGGATACGGAATGAACTGGATAGGATTTTACTTGAAGATAACGCAACAGAGATTGTCAGAATGCTATCCGAATTTGACGTTTTTGAGGTTATCTTCAAAGATTGGAGAATCACTCCGGATCTCATAAATGGTCTGAAAACTGCTGAAGATTCAATTAAGTGGTCATCTATACATCTTAAAGACGATACTCTACTGAAGAAGAATATAAGATGGATGGCACTATTCGGTTTAGACGAATCTGGGTGCTTGCCAACATATCACATTGAAGCTTTATGTTACAGACTTGTATTGGACCATCAACTTCACCGTATAGCAGGTCATCAAAAAGAAACTGTGTGTGAGGAAGAATCTGCAACTGTTCTTAGAGGTGTGTTTGAAAAAGTTGGATACGGTTTAGCGGACAACACAACCTTTGATTTTATTAACGGAAAATGGTGTTTAGTTGACTCTGGCAATAAGAGTACTTATATATATGATGAAGGTGATATATATAAAATACAGACACCATTAGCAACATATTCTGGACTTAAGAACGTTCTGAGTAAGATAGTTGAAGATACGCGTGATAGTGAAATATATCATCTGCTTCGTGAATTTCCTTTAGAGACTCTGGCGTTAGGATGTACAGATGGGAATTTATCTGAGTTGCATCGTGAATGTATTAATAATTTTTTGCTAAGACAAAGAAGTGTAAAACCGATAATTACAGGTGATGATCTAATCCAGTGGGGAGAAGAACCCGGAGAGCATTTTCAAAAAATCCTGCATTATCTGTTTGCTGCGCAATTGGATGGTAGGATCTCCTGCAAACAGGATGCTTTTACTATCTTTCAAGAATATAAACAATAGACAAACAGAATCTATAAACTCTTAATTTTGATGGAATACGTACAAAAACATGCCTTTTAGTCCTGATGCGATATGGAATGCCATACTTATCGTAACCCAATTTATTATTTTGCTAACCTTCCACGAGTGGGGACATGCAAAATCTGCCAATATGTTAGGGGATCCTACTGCGAAAGACTTAGGTCGAATGTCGCTTAATCCCGCAGTTCATATAGATCCGATTGGCACACTTATCTTACCGCTCGTTGGCTCACTTATGGGAGGAGGGTTTTTTGGTTGGGCAAAACCCGTACCCGTTGATCCTTATAACCTGAGAAGTCCGAGACGGGATCTTATGCTGATTGCAGGTGCGGGTCCGTTTATGAATATCCTCTTAACTTTTGTCATTTTCTTTATGATCGCCCTATTAAGATATGTCTTTGAGGTATTTGATTTAAAAGCAGATCATGGTGCGATATACGTACAAATTTACAGCTTCTTAAATACATCCGCACAGATTAGTGTCTTCCTTGCAGTGTTTAACATGTTGCCGCTTTTTCCGTTAGACGGCTTCAGTGTTGTCAATGGATTATTGCCTGAACGTGCATCGCGAGAATTTTCAAAACTTGCTCCTTACGGAATGCCAATCTTAATGGCATTGATTTTTCTGCCTTTTGTGCTACCCATCAGAAGTCCTTTATTCTTCTTAGGTAAAATTACGGCATATATATTTAGTCTAATTAGGAAAATCGTAGAGGTAATAGGTGTACTTTAACTGTTGAAAAAACCTTCACGGTTCTTAAACGAAAATGCTATCCGATATTACACTTACTAACTCAGAAACACAACGCGTCTATGACGTAAAATTAGACGGTTTTGAGGGACCTCTTGACCTGCTACTTCATCTCATACAGAATGAAGAGATGAATATAAACGACATTCAGATTGCTAAGATAACTGATCAATACCTTGATTATGTGAATCTAATGGATCAATTGGATCTGGATGTTGCATCTGAATTCTTGGTCATGGCTGCAACCCTTTTACATATAAAATCTCAAAGCATCCTTCCACAGATAGTTCCAAGTATAACACATCCGATCAGCAATCAACAACAACTCGTTCAACAGCTATTAGAATATAAACGGTTTAAGGGAGCAGCACAAGTCTTAGATGTATTTGCTGAAAGGCGGACGGCAATATACAACAGGAGTCCTGAACTGCATGCGGAATTAGATGGTTCTCGGACTTATGAGATTAAAGCAACGCTTTTCGATCTGTTAACAGCGTTCAAGAACATCAATGACAAGATTTCGCAGCTTGATCCAGATGAACAGTTTCACACCGTTGAAGAACAAGAGAATATCACCGTAGAGGAAAAAATTGAGTTCATTCAGAGACGTTTAGAGGTAGAAGAGCAGCTGCATTTTGATAGTCTCTTTCCGCTGTCTTCAAGTAAAATTGATTTAATCGTCACATTTCTTGCGATTTTAGAGTTAATCCGTATTGGTACGGTTGTTACTGTACAGACGGATCTATTTGAGAGTATCTATATTGTCAAAGCCAAGGTTAAAAGGGATACTGCACATAACGGTTCAATGAATGAAGAGTAGACTGTCCAGTTTAAAACTGCTGTAACCCCGTTAGTAGTAGGGCAATGAATTGCCCTACTACTAACGAATTCACCTGTAATTTAAAGGCAGACAGTCTACAAGGAAGAAAGTAAATGGATGCAGATAATGGAAATAGCGAAGTTCAGTCGAATCTGACCGAAATACCCTTAGCAGAGCATGCGAAGTCTATCTTGGAGGCAATTCTATTTGCAGCCAGCGAACCGATAACGATAAGACAGTTTCAACATGCGCTGCCGGGGTTGAATGCTCGTGTTATTCGCAGGTCACTTTCGGAGCTTCGCGATGAATACCGAGAGACGGGACGAAGTTTTGGACTTGTAGAAATTGCGAATGGATATCAGATATCTACGCGTCCAGAGTATTCCGAGTGGATTCGTAAGTTCTATATACAGCAGGTGCGTGTCACGTTGTCCCCTTCTGCGTTAGAAACGCTTGCAATTGTTGCGTATAAACAACCTGTTACACGAGCAGATGTTTCCAACATACGTGGTGTGAATAGTGATAGTGTTATAAATGCACTTATTGAAAAGGATCTCGTCTGTGTATCAGGTCGGAAAGAAGGTGCGGGACGTTCACTGCTTTTTTCGACGACTGATAAATTTCTTCAACAGTTCGGATTGAAAGACTCATCAGAATTACCCTCACTTGATGAGATTGAGCAGTTCCTGTCTACATCAAATAACCTGGACCATCTCAATTCAGTTCAGGAGGAGATAGAATAGTGGATTATACTGCATGGTTTGAATGTGACTTAGGATGTACGTATCCGCTTACAGACATTATCTATCGTTGTAAGAATTGTGATGGGTTGTTGCAAGTTCAGCACGACATGGATGCCTTAAAACAGCGAAGTGCAGATGACTGGAAGTCTCTTTTTGAAGAACGGTATATGCGGACGCAATATCCGTATGGTAGCGGGGTTTGGGGTAAGAAAGAAGTTGTCTGTCCGATGATTGATGATGAGAATATTATCTCAATGTATGAAGGTGGCACGAACCTATTCTGGGCAGAAAGATTCGGGAAGCAGCTCGGTGTATCAGACCTATGGATTAAGCAGTGTGGCAATAGCCATACGGGTTCATTCAAAGACCTTGGCATGACAGTCCTTGTTTCAATGGTTAAACAGATAATGGCTGAATCGGGTAACATACGTGCTGTAATGTGTGCTTCAACGGGTGATACTTCTGCTTCGTTAGCTGCGTATGCATCAGCGGCTGGTATTCCTTCTATTATTCTGTTGCCAAAAGAGAAGGTTACGCGTGAACAGCTCATCCAACCCATTGCGAATGGTGCCTTAACACTTTCACTTGAAACGGATTTTGATGGGTGCATGGCAATTGTTCAGAGACTTGCAGAAAGAGAAGAATTCTATCTTGCGAACTCTATTAATTCTCTCCGTATTGAGGGACAGAAGACAATCAGTATAGAAATTGTGCAGCAGTTTGATTGGGAGGTACCTGATTGGGTGATTATTCCCGGTGGTAATCTTGGGAATGTGTCAGCACTCGGATTGGGTTTCCTTATGATGTTAGAATTAGGTATGATTGACAAACTCCCGCGTATTGCTTGTGCCCAGGCGGAACGTGCGAATCCTCTTTATAGAAGTTATCAAACCGGGTTCACTGAGTTCAAAGCGATTACTGCACAATCTACGCAGGCGACTGCGATTCAGATAGGGAATCCTGTCTCTATTCATCGGGCAATTCGTGTCTTACAGAAATTTGATGGGATCGTTGATCAGGCATCTGAGGAGGAATTGGCTGATGCCGCTGCGAGAGCTGATAGAACAGGTCTATTCAATTGTCCTCACACGGGAGTTGCCTTGGCAGTATTGATAAAAATGATTGAACGGAAACAGATTCAGAAGAGTGATAGAGTTATCGTTATTTCGACAGCGAACGGACTAAAGTTCCCTGATTTCAAGGTTGGTTATCATAATGTCCCACCTGATACGCCACCCCCACGATATTTAAACACGCCGATTGAACTTGAAGCTGACTTTGAGAATGTTCTTAGACAGATAGACAAACATCTTGATGTTTAAAAGTAGTAGGCACACTCCGTGTGCCGTTACAAAGACAGACGAACATCTGGACGTTTAATGACTTGAATTTGATCGTATTTTATGATATAATCCTAAAAAATCTGAAAACGATAGGAGAATATGCATGGCAGATCAGTATCAGCCCAAACCGGAGCACAAGTTTACTTTTGGGTTGTGGACAGTGGGAAATCCAGGACGTGATCCATTCGGAGATATTGTAAGACCACCCTTAAAACCTACCTATAGTGTGCAAAAACTTAGCGAATTAGGTGCTTATGGCGTCAATTTACACGACAACGATCTTGTTCCATTTGAAGCGTCTGCACAAGAGCGTGACGCAATTGTCAGTGAATTCAAGAAGGCTCTTTCTGATCACAATATGAAAGTGCCGATGGCGACTACCAACCTATTCTATCACCCAGTATTCAAAGACGGTGCATTTACCTCTAATGATCCAAAAGTTAGAGCGTTTGCTATTCAGAAGACCCTAAACGCGATAGATCTCGGTGTGGAACTTGGGGCAAAGGTTTATGTCTTCTGGGGTGGTCGTGAAGGCGCGGAGGTTGATGCTGCGAAAGATGGTCCGGATACGGTGAAATGGAATCGTGAGGCGATGAATTTCTTCACGCACTATGTCAAAGATCAAGACTACGATCTTAAGTTTGCGTTAGAAGCGAAACCGAATGAACCCCGCGGTGACATCTATTTGCCCACGACTGGACACATGCTGCATTTTATTGAGACTCTTGATCATCCCGAAATGGTTGGCGTTAACCCAGAATTCGCGCATGAAACGATGGCTGGATTGAGTTTTTTGCACGGTGTTGCACAGGCTTATGAGGCGGGAAAACTTTTCCACATAGACCTCAACGACCAGAAGATGAGTAGATTTGATCAGGACTTACGATTCGGTTCTGAGAACATTAAGAGTGCATTTTTCCTCGTCAAGTTTCTTGAAGATGTCAGTTGGGATGGTAACAGACACTTTGACGCACATGCTTACCGAACAGAAGACGAACAAGGCGTTTGGGACTTCGCAGCGGGATGTATGCGCAGTTATCTGATACTAAAGGAGAAAGCAGATAGGTTCAATGAAGATGCTGAAATCCAGGGAATCATTTCTGAACTGCGTGCACGTGATCCTGAGCTTGAGACACTCATGGCGAAGTATACAACAGATAGTTTAGAAAAATTGAGAAAAATAGATTTTCAACCGGACACCATTGCCAAGAAAGGTCTTGGATACGAAAAGTTAGATCAGCTCACATTTGAAATTCTGACTGGTGTTAGGTAAGAGATGTATCTTGCTGTCATTTCTTTATTGTGAAACCTAAATAATCATGACACTTCTTGGCATGACGGGCAATGAATTGCTGCGGGCAGGGAAACCCAGCCCCTACGAACCGATATTGTTTAGCGGATAAGTGTAAATTACATTCTCTGTTTACTATAGTATGTTGGAGCATCCCAGATGAGTACACTGATTATTGCTGTTCTAAGTTTCATCGGTTTCATTGTTGCTTACAATACTTACGGTAAGTGGTTAGCAAGGAAGATTTTCGGTTTAGATCCGGAAGCGAAGGTACCGAGTCAGGAACTGAAAGATGGCGTTGATTATGTTCCTACCAAAAAAGAGATAATCTTCGGTCATCATTTCACGAGCATTGCTGGAACGGGTCCTATTGTAGGTCCTGCGATTGCTGTTTTCTGGGGTTGGTTACCTGCCCTTCTCTGGGTAGTGCTGGGTTCTGTATTTATCGGTGCTGTTCATGACTTCGGTGCTCTTGTCGTTTCACTTCGCAATCGGGGACAAAGTGTCGGTGAAGTTGCGGGTAGGATGATTGGTCCGCGTGCGAAATTCCTATTTTTGATCGTCCTCTTTATAGGACTGACGATTGTCCTCGCCATTTTTGGCTTAGTCATAGCATTAATTTTCTCAATCTATCCTGAATCCGTTCTATCTGTTTGGATTGAAATCCCCCTTGCTGTTGCCATCGGTGTTTGGATTTATCGTCGTAAGGGTAATATTCTTATTCCTTCCATCATTGCGCTTGGCATAATGTATATTGCAATAGTTGTTGGTGCTTATGTCTTGCCGATAGACTTAAATAAATGGTTTGGAATTAAACTTTTCAGTTCTTCCTTTATGAACGTAGTGGTAATATGGACATTAGTGCTGTTCGTTTACTGTTTTATTGCATCCGTTCTTCCCGTATGGACTCTTCTACAACCTCGTGATTTTATTAACAGTCATCAATTGGTTTTAGCACTTGCCTTATTGGTGCTTGGACTTGCTGTTGCAGGATTTACCGGAGAAGCAGACCTTTTCTCTTCTGCCCCAGCGATAGCGAAAGATATCCCACCTGATGCACCTCCGATTTGGCCCTTCCTTTTCATAACAATTGCTTGCGGTGCAGTGAGCGGTTTTCACTGTATGGTGAGTTCGGGTACTTCAAGTAAACAGGTGGCTTCGGAAGAAGATGCACAATACGTTGGATACGGTGCAATGCTTCTTGAAGGTGGACTTGCTGTTGTTGTGATTATTGCATGCTGTGCGGGGATAGGTATGGGTATTTTCACTCGCACACCAGACCTTGCAAGTGCAGGGGGTTATAGGTTCCAACCTATACTAATGGAAGGGAGTTCAGCAGCAGTAACAAAGCACGACGCATGGCGAGACAGATATGCGACTATATCTACGAAGACTGACGAAGATGGAATTACATCTGTTGTTGGTGGTTGGGAAAGTCATACTTTGGGTAAGAAGGTCGGTGCGTTTGTTGAGGGTGGTGGTAATTTCCTTGCAGCACTCGGTATTCCGTTGAAAATAGGAATAGCAATTATGGCGGTGCTTGTGGCAAGTTTTGCTGCTACAACTTTGGATACTGCTACCAGATTACAACGTTATGTGATACATGAACTCGCGCAGACTGTTAACTTTAGACCTTTGATGAACCGTTATACAGCGACTGCGTTTGCTCTTATCCTTGCTGCTGCTGTTGCCCTTCTCCAGGGTCCGCGCGGACCGGGTAGTGGTGGACTAACGCTTTGGCCCCTATTCGGTGCCACAAATCAACTGCTTGCTGGTTTAGCGTTTATGGTGATAGTCTTCTATCTTATACGTCGGAATAAACCTATCTGGTTTGCCTTCCTTCCGATGGTTGTTATGCTCCTTATGCCGGCTTGGGCAATGTTACACCAGATGTTTAATCCTGAGACTGGATGGCTATTTGAGGGTAAGTATCTGCTTTTTGTTTTCGGTTTAGTTGTTGAGGGATTGCAGTTTTGGATGATTGCTGAAGGTGTAATTGCATGGCGAAATGCTCGCGGGAATTATCCCGAACTCCCACCTTTAGAGACAATACCTGCTGATTAGTGGTTTAAGATGTAAAATATGCTCTTAAAAGCAATACCTTCGAAAAAATAGATTTTCTGTTAAATTGTGTGTTGTAGCGCAATAAGCGTCAATTTCAGGAAATTAATCTGTTATTGGTGTTTTTTAGTCCCGTAGGGACGATATGTGTAGATTAAACACACAAGATAAACATATCGTCCCTACGGGACTAAAGAAATGGTTGTCAATCCTGTTCTATAAACATATCGTCCTACGGGACTATCTATACACTTGCCGCCCCGCTGGGGCTTGGTCTTTTGCTGTTCATACATTCTTATCTTGGTAATCTTGAAATCCTGTAAATCTTGGTTCAGACAAGTAACCAATACTTTACATACCCCAATTCTTCAAAAATATTTGTAAAGTACAGAATTGCAATGTATAATATATCATGACTTGTAAGGCAGCGTGTTGAAACATGAGAAACTACTTATCAGGAGACTTTGTCAACACCACTAATTCAGTTTCATGGAATTCGATAAACTAAGCACAAAATTCTTAATCCTATCAGTATTACTCTGTTATATAGTCCTATTATGTTCTGCGCCGTTGTTGCATCACCATACTTGCTATGAACATGCACATGCACATGAACATAAACATTGTAATCATGAAAATGAACATAAACATTGTGATCAGGAAGATGAAGAGGAACAGAACTCTCATACTGATGGGAATTGTGCAGCTTGTGCTATTATCAACACCCAGTTCACATTCGAGTATCAATCTAACACCTTCTCATACAATAGACCTTGTGATGGTAAAATTCCAGTTTTTGAGATATGTTTCATTGATATAATACCTACCCGTAACATTCACAGTCGTGCTCCCCCCAATTACGTCAATTAGATTATAAATTGTAAAGCAAATAGTTACTTGGACCTTTCTGTATCATAACCTGTCAGGTTGTGCAGAAACGTTACACAACCTAACAGGTTGTGCTACAACAGACGTAATCTGTTCGGTTCGCTAAACGCATAGATCAATGTGTTCAGGTAATTATAGAATCCCCTTATACATTTCAAAAATAAAGTTATAGAAATAGATGATTGACACTGTGTCATGAGTCTCAGTCTACATGTTCTATTTTAGAGATTCGGCATCTGTTTCTTAGGTTATTGATATTTGTTTATAATTTTGTATGTCTTGCCAATTCTGTTATGAAATTGGTATAAGACTGTGCTGTTGTATATTCATATCCACAGCGATTATATTAGGAGAATATAATGTTCAATAGTTTTTATGCGCGCGACAATTCATTTAATGTATCTCAAATCATTTTAATCTTTATAGTAGCCATGCTACCATTTTTCGGTGGTTGTGGTGAAGATGACAACCCAATCGTTGATGACCATGACCATGACCATGGGGATGCCCCCATTCACGCCGATGTCGACGGTTTCATTTTGGAAGTCGGAGAGGCGGAGGTTTATCGTCAGTTTCAAGGTACACATAGCGGAGGCCTCACGGTCAACGTTGGTGAAGAGATTGAGGTGCATGTCGTATTTCTTGATGACCACGAGGAGGAAGCCCACCTGCATGAAGTAGAAGCCGTGGACGAACATGGACATGAGGAAGAATTCGGCTTGGGCTTGACAGGGTACGATTCCGATATTATTGAGATTCATCTGGATCACGATGAACACGACCACGGTGATGAAGAACACGGTGATGAAGAACACGGTGATGAAGAACACGGTGATGAAGAACACGGTGATGAAGAACACGGTGATGAGTTGCCGTTTGGACTTGAGGGATTGAAGGCAGGCACAACGGAAATCAAACTGCAACTGCTTCACGGGGATCATCCCGATTACACTGCGTTACTGGCGATACCGGTCACTGTTGAATAAGGGGGACCCCATGTTAAGCACTTGTGCTTGTTCGGATAGGTCTTTTGCGGTAGGGATGTTTAGAAAGCGTCCCTACCTATTCCTATTAGTGTCTGGAATAATAGTGTGCCTATTTTGCTCTCTTAAGGATTCCCAAAGTGCTTCAAATACAACGTGCCCTCTGGAAGGAGAGGTTGTTGAAACACGGAGCAATAACCGACTTGAGGGGGTTACGGTCCGTATTAAGGGACTTGAGAAGCACGTCCGAACGGATTCCAACGGTCGGTTTAAGTTTGATACCGTACCGGAAGGACATCAGACGCTGGAGTGCATGAAAGTCGGTTATCAACGGTTTGAACAAGTAATTGATGTGAATGCCTCTTCTCCTTATCTCCAAATTGAACTGGAGACATTGGCGTTTCAACTGCAAACCATCACAGTATTTGGTTCAAAGCGATCTCTTTCACAGTTTGAGGCAACAACCGACTTAGCATTGGACGAAGCAGAACTCCAAAGACGGTTAGGGATGACCTTGGCGAACACGTTGGCAGATGAGACAGGTGTTTCACAAAGGATGATGGGTCGGGCGATTTCGCGTCCTGTCATTCGGGGATTGGGTGGTGACAGGCTGCTTATTCTTGAGAACGGCGAACGCACTGGTGACAAATCTGCGTCCAGTGCCGACCATGCCGTATCCATTGATCCGACGACTGCCGAGGGTGTTGAAATTACGCGTGGTCCCGCTTCGCTCATTTACGGTTCAAGTACGTTGGGCGGTGTTATTAACGTCAAAAGCAATCACATACCGCAAATTCTACCGAGACAGCTTGACATGCATCTAACGTTCCAAGGTGAATCTGTAAACTCAGGTTTGACCGGAACAACAGGTTTTACGTTCCCAGTTGGTGATTTTGCGGGTAATGTAGAATGGAATCGGCGTCTTGCATCTGACATACAGACGCCGATAGGTGTACTCAAAAACACCTCCCTTTCAAATGTTAATTTTTCAGGTGGTGCTTCGCTGATTAAGCCGTGGGGTTTCATCGGTGCATCTGGCAGCAGTTATCGCTCAGATTACGGTGTTCCTGGTTCACCAGAGGGACATATTAGCGGGGTTAACATAGAACTTGACAAGCAACGTTATGAAGGTCAGATGGAGTACCGCTTCAATACAGCGATATTGGAAAAGGTAAAACTCCAGACTGCCTATACGCGTTATCAGCATCAAGAGTACGAGTCCAACGGAAGACTTGGTGTTGAATTCGGTTTGTTAACCTACAACGTCTCAGTGATGGCGCATCTCTTCGAAAACGCGATTGCAGGTGTTTCGTGGGAATACCGAGACCATGCCACAGACGGATTTTACTGGACCCCGCACACCCGTGAATTGGCGTTGGCAGGATTTTATCTAAACCAGCTCAACTTTGACAAACTCACCTTACAGGGGGCAATCCGCTACGATCTTAGGCGTTCGGAACCGTTTAGGCCTGGGGCAGTTGTCCGAGCAGGAACCGTCCAACGTCGCGATTTCAACGGTTTCTCTGGTGCTACATCTGGAATTTACCATTGGACAGATAAGCTGAGTACTGGGGTAACCCTGATGAAGACGTTTCGCGCCCCGGGTATTGAGGAACTTTTCAGCGATGGCCCCCACTTGGCAGTCTATTCCTACGAAATCGGTAATGCAGAACTGGGACCCGAAAACGGATACGGCACTGAATTCTTTCTCAAATACGTAGAAGACAGATTTAGACTCAATCTTGCTCTTTTCAGGAATCAGATACAGAACTATCTCGTTCCAACGAACAGCGGTGAGAAAGAGTGGGGTAGCGGCGCAGCAGGATGGTTGTGGATTTATCAATACATGGGACACGACGTTGTGATGGATGGGGCTGAAATCCAAATAGGGGGTGAGGTACTGCCGCAGGTCCATCTTCAGCTCAATATGAGTTACGTCAACGGAACGATTCAAGCCAATGGACGACCGTTGGAGCGTGTCCCACCCCTCAACGGTAAATTCGTCATCAGTTACACGCCTTCCCCGTGGCATCTGTATGTTGCGTCCCGTTTCGCAGGTAGTCAGACCCGTCTCGGTGAATTTGAGGAACCGACAGACGGTTATCTCGTCTATGATATCGGAACTTATTTCAATTTTTCGCGGTGGCAACTTGAGAACATGGTCGTTTTTGAAATTGAAAACCTTTTTGATATAACGTATCGTGAACATCTGTCCCGCATCAAATCGGCAATGCCGGAGCCGGGACGGAATGTAAAACTTTTGTATAAACTTAATTTTTAAAAACTGTAGGACGCGGGCGATAATGTCTATTATATCGCCCCGTCCTTAATCTACTAAGGAGAAAAATGAAAAGATATTTTAAACCATGCAGGAGAGAATTATGCAGAGAATATACATTGCAGTATGTTTAATAGGTATATTGCTATGGTCTGGTTGTGATCCGAAGGAACAACCAGATGCTGCCACAGGCGATAAACTTCGCGTTGTTACCACGATCGGTATGATTACTGATATTGTTAAAAATGTTGGCGGTACACAGGTTGAGGTGTCCGGGATAGTGGAACCTGGCGTAGATCCACACTTTTACAACCCGACGCCTAAGGATGTTCAAAGGTTTGGTTCAGCACACATCATCTTTTATAACGGGCTGCATCTTGAAGCAAAAATGGCGGATGTCCTTGGGAAAATGTCGGGGGATAAGCTGACGGTTGCTGTTACGGACGGTGTAGATAGGAGTCTGCTGCTAACACCGCAAGAATACGAGGGACTCTACGATCCACACTTATGGTTTGACGTGAAACTTTGGATGCAAGTGGTCGGCAAGGTGCGCGATGTCCTGAGTGAATTCGATGTTGATAATGCTGTCCAGTACCGTAGCAACGCTGAAAGTTACCTCGCGAAACTCATGGAACTTGATGAATACGTAAAGTCGCAAGTGGAACGCGTGCGATCTCAGCAACGTGTCCTTGTGACAGCGCACGACTGTTTTAACTACTTTGGAAAGGCATACGGGTTTGAGGTACGTGGATTACAAGGTATTAGCACCGCGTCAGAAATCGGTATCGCTGATATACAGGAATTGTCAACGTTTATTGTGGAGCGGCGTATCTCTGCTATTTTTGTAGAGTCATCTGTCTCTTCACAGAGTCTTGAAGCGGTAAAATCCGCTGTCAAGTCAAAAGGATTTGATGTGAAGATTGGTGGGGTGCTCTTCACAGATGCTATGGGAAGCGAAGGAACACCTGAAGGCACCTACATAGGGATGATCCGACATAATATTGATACGATTGTACATGCTTTGATTGGGGAATCGGAGTTATAAACCGTTTCTACAAGAGCTTCAAGGATTCTTACCTGTTATACAATGGAGGCTATAAAACAGTGCAGAATTTTTTCAATTCACAACTAAAGAGTGACCCACGGCAGCTTGTCCAAGTCAAATCGTGGGTCTCACAAGTTTTTGATCTATCAGATGATATCTCCGTAATGATTACTCAGTTGCAATGCACCGAGGAAGGCTGCCCGCCTATTGAAACGGTCATTGTAATCATGGAGACACCGGGAAAGCCCCAGCAATACAAGATTCACAAACCGCTGGCGGAGGTGAATCAAAAGGACATAGTTAACTTGACCGCTAATTAAATTCAATAAGGAGAGAAAGATGAACACAGCTATGCTAAACACTCAAGTCCCCGTCACCGTGTTAACGGGTTTTTTGGGGTCTGGTAAAACCACGCTTCTCAACCGCATTCTCACCGAAAACCATGGCAAACGTATCGCTGTGATTGAAAACGAGTTTGGCGAGATCGGTGTCGATAATGATTTGGTCATTGGTGCGGAAGAAGAGATATTCGAGATGAACAATGGTTGCATCTGTTGTACGGTGCGCGGTGATCTCATCCGTATTTTGGGGAATCTGATGAAGCGTCGTGATAAGTTCGACTACATCATGGTAGAAACCACAGGTCTTGCGGACCCCGGGCCAGTTGCTCAAACGTTCTTCATGGACACCGAAATGCAGGAGAAACTGCAACTGGATTCTGTCACGACGTTGGTTGATGCCAAACACATCTGGCAGCACATTGATGACAGCGATGAGGCGCGTGAACAGATTGCCTTTGCCGATGTCATTTTGTTGAACAAGATTGACCTTGTGCCCGAGGAAGAGTTAAATCAACTGGAAAACAGAATTCGCAGCATGAACGCTGCAGCGAAGATTTATCGAACGAAAAACGCCGTGGTTGAAATGGACAAGATTCTCAATGTCGGCGGATTCGATCTGGATCGGGCACTGGAGGTTGATCCCCAGTTTATGGAACCTGAGTATCCTTTTGAATGGGCTGGTATCTATAACCTTTCGACAGGCACGCATGAACTGGTTCTTCAAGAAGGTCCTGACCCGACGATGAACGTCGCGTTGGTACCGGTAAATGCGTCGACCGATGAAGCTTTGGAGGATGCTGTTGAGCCAGTCGTTATGGTTTTCTCTGATGATGCGCATGATCTTTCGGCAGGTGGTACCCTTCGACCGAGTGGACAACTGATTGCGTTGAATCTCACAGCGGACGAATTACGTTTTGCCGTGCAGATCGACCGTCCCGGTGCTTACGCGCTGTTTACCGAGCATCATCCCGACGAATTTCAAGCACAGTTCTTTGGCGGCGGCACGCTTGTCAAACCTGTTGTTGAACGCGAATTTAAGCCAGATCACGAACATGATGACGAAGTCACATCGGTCGGCATCACAACCCCCGGTGACCTCGCCCCTGACCGGTTGAACAATTGGATTGGTGATCTACTTCGGACAAAAGGTGTTGACATCTTCCGCATGAAAGGTATTCTGAGTATCAAGGGTGAGTCGGACCGATTCGTCTTTCAAGGTGTTCATATGCTCTTTGATGGTCGTCCTGACCGTCCGTGGGGTGCTGAACCGCGCTACAATAGTCTCATCTTCATCGGACGTAACCTCGACCGGGTAGAATTGACTGAGGGGTTTGAAGCATGTCTCGCTTGAACAATCTGAGCAATCGCTTTGTCCAACCGTCTCAACTGAGCGAAAATTGGACAGCGACCATCAGTGACCACGTCATTGATCTGGCGTGGTCTCCTGATGGGAGATACATCGCTGCCGCGTCGGTTCATGGTCCAGTGACAATTTTTGATGGTCGTCGTGGAGGGGTTATCCATGCCTTTGAAGGGCATGAATTCGGTACAATGTCAATCGCGTGGCATCCAGACAACAAGGTACTTGCAAGCGCAGGCCAAGATGGGAAAATTCGGTTGTGGGACATAACAAGTGGCGAGGCAACCCATTCGCTTGACGGGGGCGCAGCATGGGTTGAACACGTGGCTTGGAGTGACGGGGACAAACCGTTACTTGCGTCTGCCGCTGGTCGAAAGTTGAAACTTTGGAACGTTGTCGGCGATCTTGTTCGCGAATATCCTGACCATCAGAGCACAATTTCTGGAATCCAGTGGAAACCACATAGAAGACAACTTGCCTCGATTGCCTACGGCGGTGTCATACTATGGGACCCGCAACAGACGGAAGCTGTCCGTAGATTTGAATGGAAAGGCTCATCATTAGTGATTGCGTGGAGTCCTGATGGCAAACACATTGCCACCGGAGATCAAGATTCGACCGTACATTTCTGGATTATGTCTACTGGTGTAGACCTGCAAATGTATGGCTATCCGACGAAAGTGCGAGA
>JAAXGN010000073.1 GCA_012267415.1 Candidatus Poribacteria bacterium
GTCCCGCAGGTCTCCCACACGCGGAAACCTGCGTCGCAGTCAGTAAAGACAGTCAATTGCGCCGCTTTTATGAGCAGAAACCATATCTACCTTTTTGATATAATACAGTAACAACCCGCAAAAAGGCAAACGAAAATAGAGGCATATAGATATTCTTGAAACCTTCGCTATCTTGTTGTATACTAAATTGTGTCATCAAAATACAATCTTCCTTCGTTACATATTACACTGTTAGAGTTACATATTACACTGTTAGAACATCACTTTGAAAAATTAAGTTGGAAATAGGTGAGGTGTTTTTGATAGAGCATTTTCTAAAGAAATCTCACCAAGGAATATAAGAAGTCATCTACTCCAAAAAAATAAGGTATTCATCATGAAAATGTACACACGCAACCTGCTGGCTGTACTGGCGATAACTCTACTCTTCACCGCCTGTGCCAGCGAAAAGCAGTTGGAAGAAATCACTCAACAATCCGAAGAAGAAGAAACCACGAATTGGGAAGAATCTACCCACCCCGAAGAACCGGTAGTAGCACTTCCCGGTTTGCCCGATGATGTGGCAGGTTACACACAATGGCTTAAATTGAACGCAGAACCTATCCCTCCGCAGGGTGGCGGTGACCCACACAACGGGACAAAAAACGTTTACGTTAATCAAACACGGGACACCATCGCACCGAACGGGACCCAGCAGTTCCCATATCCAGATGGAAGTATCGTCGTAAAAGATGCGACCCGTCCGGGTAAGGATTATATCGGGCTTATCGCGATTATGCGGAAAAAGGCAGGCACGAATCCCGATCACAATGATTGGGAGTTCACTGAATACCTCCGAGACGCACCAGATGCTGAGTTCAGCCTCAAATTTCAAGGGCGTATCTGTTGGGGATGCCATGCCCAAGTCGAAGATATCGATTACGTTTTCACGGAACTTGAGTAAAAGATAAGGAGAATCTTTTGAATTCACACGATAAAGACTGGGTGAGATATCTGAGTAATATCACTTCACTGCCAAGACCGTTGGATATATCCAGAGGTGTATCATTGCTTCCATGGCTCGCTCTCATGGTTTCGAGCATCTCACTCAGTCTTTTTTTTCCGATCTTTGTGGAGGCACGCCCTGAGTTTGCAACCGAACTTGAGAAAGAGTGTAGCTTTTGTCATCTCGATCCGGCTGGC
>JAAXGN010000056.1 GCA_012267415.1 Candidatus Poribacteria bacterium
AAATCAGCTAACTTGATGAAATTTATGTACAAAACAATTTTTATTCACACCTCACTGAATAAGCCAGCTGCAAGTAAGCAACTGAATTTCAATTAAACGTGTAATTGGACGTGACGTCAAGGCTAGGGTCCTCGCTAGACTGATGAAATGTATGGCGTCTATGGGAGATGCGCGTCTTCCCGGTTTAAAACTCACGCTATGCCAGCAATGCTGCTCTAGCAACTATTTAAGTGAGACTAAGGAAAAACTTGAAGCCTTGCTAAACACGCGAAACTTGGAACGGAGTGAATACGACGAAGTGTCGGCGAGAAAGAGCGACATGCCTGTCCGGGGTTGTTGTACGTGTGGAAATAGTCAAAACTAAATACCCAGGAGTGTCGTTCCACCGCTTTCCTAACGAGAGAACGAACCCATAGTGTGTAGTTGCGCGAGTTTAGAATGCGAGTGAGGAAGATGTAACAATCAATAGCCGCGTGTGCTTTGTTTGTTATTGGTCTAACTCTTACAGGTCAAGAAGTTGTTGCTTTTTCCACGAACTTAGGCGCTTTATCCATCTACACAGTAGCCCACCAGCGCAAGTCAGAGATAGTATGCCGATCAAAAAGCTCACACAGATTCGCTCCAGGTATATCAGCTGGAGAGATTGTCACGTCAGCAAGTGCCTGTACTTCTCTAATCTGCCTCCGTTCCTGGCGAAAATCGCCATTTCTCGTGAACGGCTCTGTCTATTAGCTCGCTCCAAGGTTCCAGGTCTTTAGCAAGGCTTCAAATTTTTCACTGGCCTCGCTTAAAAGCAAAAAATCGTAGCATTACTTACGTAGCGGGAGTTTTAAACCGAGAAGACGCGCAACGCTCATACATTACAACTGACCAGAAGGGACCCCAGTCGAGACTTCACATACAGAATTATCCGCTAATGAATTCCAATAGCATAACATACAGTTGCATATGCTTGCAATTCATAATAAATTTACACCAGGCAGATAATTCACACTTCTGAACACGTGTTTCAGTTCCAGCTGTTTCAAAATGGCGCAAGCAAAAAGGAGAAAACTTGGTAGTACTACTTCCTCATCTTCAAAGACAAGGCAAACAAACCTGCTTTCTTTCTGTACTACTACACCAAGGCTTGAAGGTAGGCTAAGCTATTAGCTATGGCATTGATTGGTTCCAGTGGAGTTCAGAGGCTATGACCAACATTCTGTATTATTTTAGATCATGATGAACATGATTCTGAGTTTCTTCAACAATGGTCAACTCAACCTGAGACCAGTGTACATGATGAAGAAGGAGCAAGTGACAATGAGCTTCAGCAAGGTAACGAGGGTGAAGTAGGCAGTAATTATGAAGTTGATGAGAACATTGACGTGGATACAGAACCATCTGGAACTGAATCATCAAGTTTAGGCTCTGGTAGCAGCAAATGTGAGGCATTGTGCTGTGCTATGTCTGATAGTATTAGCCAACCCAGAGATAAGGCCTTGCTTAGCAAAACGAAGTCGATAAAGTGTGGAAAAGCGAGGTGTTTTTTGCCATTGTGGTATGATCAGTTTAAATGGATTCATTTCTGCCAGTCGCGACTCAAGGTGTTTTGCTTTTATTGCATGAAAGCAAGTGACAGCTTAACAAGAAGCACCACAGCAGATCAAGCATTTGTAACATCCGGTTTTTCCAACTGGAAAAAAGCAATTCAGAAATTTAAACTGCACGAACGCTCATTAGCCCACAAGAATGCTCTAATTACACTTGCTGTTCCTAAAGTACCCATCAATGAGCAACTACTGAGAGAAGCTGATAACACCAGAAGAAAACATCGACAAAGCCTACTCAAGCAGCTTTCCGCTTTGCGCTACTTACTCCGTCAAGGCATTGCAATTCGTAATGACCACGTAGGTGGTTCTAACCTAACAATCATGTTACAAATGGTTCTTGAGGAATCAACATGGGTAAAAGATGGCAAATATCAGTCCCCGGAGTGTATTAATGAGATGATAGAAATCATGGGGCATAAGGTTTTACGTTCACTTATAATTGACGTACAATCACAGAAATGGTACTCCATTCTCGCAGATGAAACTCGAGATCTTTCGAATCGTGAGCAAATGGTTATTTGCTTGCGATATGTATCAAATGAGTATGAAGTGTTCGAAGACCTCACTGGACTTGTTCAGCTTGATAATATCACAGCTGACACCATATATTCAGCCTTGAAAGACTGTATTACTCGTATGGGGTTAGATTTCGCTAACTGTAGGGGCCAAGGGTACGATGGGGCTCGAAATTTTCAAGGTCATGTTAAAGGCGTGGCTAAACGGTTCCAGGATGACTATCCTGCCGCTATCTCAGTACATTGCCTGGCACATTGCATCAACCTTTGTCTGCAGGAGGCAACAAGAACTTGCAATTGTATTAAACAAGCACTCAATTTTTCCATGGAGGCCATTCAACTCATAAAACTGTCTCCTAAGCGTCAGGTCTTATTTGAAAGCATTCAGAAGCAGGAAGGGTCACAAGTGCACGGAATCAGAACACTTTGTCCCACAAGGTGGACTGTGAGGACTGCAGCGATGCAGGCCCTCATCACCAACTATAGGACACTGGAATATACCATGCAAGAGGCATCAGATGGTTCAGATGACTGCTCGAGGCGAGCTAGCGGTGTAGCTGCTTTGATGGAAAAGTTTCAAACATTCTTTGGCTTGAAGCTTTCTGTACTTCTCTTTGGCATCACTGAGCAGCTGTCCACTACCTTACAAGGTAGAGAGATCAATGTTGATGACAGTTTTATGGCTGTAAAACTTTGCTTACAGACATTGCAAAGGCTCAGGACAGATTGTGAGTTTGGCAGGTTTTTTAAGAGTGTGAAATCACAAGCATCAGATCTATGTGAACATCCCGTTTTGCCTAGAATGAGACGACCACCAAGGCGAGTTGATGATGGTGCTTCGCCGCATGTATTTCCTTCTGTTGAGGAATACTACAGAAGGGAGTACTTTGAAGCAATCGACATCATCAAGGGAGAGCTAGAGCGGAGGTTTGCACAGGAAAATTTTTTGTTTGCAAGACAGACAGAGGAACTGTTGCTTAACAGTGCTAATGCAAAACCTATAAACCTGC
>JAAXGN010000131.1 GCA_012267415.1 Candidatus Poribacteria bacterium
GTTGATAGTTGCATCTCAATTCTCTTTTAAATCGGGTGTGTATAGTTTTTGTAGAAATATGCAGATAAGACTTGTAGGAGCGATCTCCGAATCGCGACCTATCGGGAATCGGAGTTCAAATCAACGGTATGAATGCCATTTAGGCATTCACCGCCTACAGCGTATTTTTGGGACTTATAACCAAAACTTTACACACCCTTTTAAATCAGAAAAGTCCTTGACTTGAAGATAAAAATAAGATAGAATTATTATGACAAATCTGTGACGAGGAGATATTAATGAAAACTGTCAAATTAGGTTTAATTGGTGCTGGTGGTATTGCTCAGGCACATTGTGGAACGCTTGAAAAGATTGATGGTTGTGAGATCATTGCTGCTGCCGATCTCGTTCCTGCCAATTTGGAACGCGCAAAAGAAAAATGGGGTATCAAAAAGACATTTACCGATTATAACGAAATGCTAAAAATGGACGAAATTGAGGCGGTCTATGTATGTACGCCGACAGGTGTGCATGCTGCACCTACTGTTGCGGCATTAAACGCAGGTAAGCATGTCTTCTGCGAAAAACCGATGGAAGCAACATTAGATGGGGCAGCGGCTATGTGGCGTGCCTCTGTAGAAAACGACAAAATACTCATGATCGGTCTAAAACTACGTTATTCCCCACAAGTCATCAAGGCAAAAGAGATCGTGGATGCTGGAACACTTGGAGAAATCTATTATGCTGAAACCGTTGCGGATCGTAGACGCGGAAATCCTGGTGGCAGTTTTATCCGAAAAGCAACTGCTGGCTTAGGTGCATCCGCAGACATCGGTGTTTATGCATTGGATACAGCACTCTATCTTATGGGACACCCCACACCTGTCGCTGTTTCAGGTATTACCTCCAACTATCTAAGCCTAAACAATACGTGGAACGCAGCACTCAAAGAAACTGAAGTTGAAGATTTCGGTGTCGGATGGGTCGTATTTGACAACGGTGCACGGTTAGTATTCAAGACCTGTTGGTGCATGAATATGGATTCTCTCGGTGGAACTATTTTTCTCGGTAAAAAAGCGGGTCTACGAATTGGTATAGGTGAAGTTCGTGGACCCCAAGACGGTGTTCGGGTTTATGGAGATAAGAATGGAGAGATACATGATGAAACATATACTGAATTCAAGTCTGTCAGTGTGTTCCACGAAGAAGATAGCGCGTTTATTGATGCTGTGAGAGAAGGTAAACCTTCACCGATTGATCCTTATGAAATCATGCTGACAAACGTCATCATACAAGGTGTCATTGATTCTTCTGAAGCGGGTGGACGAGAGGTAGAGGTTACGGTTCCTTCTCTATAACCGTAGAATATACCTATCTTTTTGATATTAAAAGACTCTATTATTAATGTGTTCATTGTTGTCTCAACAATAGAGGATTGACAGGGATGAAATGGATTGAAATTGCCAAGAAGAAATTCTCCATAGGTTCCAGATTAGCGCGTATGTTTGCTCTATATGTAGACATTTTGTGCATATCTTTAGGGCAAGGGTTCCTTTTCTTTTTCGCAATGAGTAGATACGGGATTC
>JAAXGN010000113.1 GCA_012267415.1 Candidatus Poribacteria bacterium
ACCGAGTTATACTGTCTCTGTCTCATTACCGAGTAGTACAGAGACGACAACGTCTACAGAGACACCTTCGTCTACACCTGAACCTGAACCCACGACTACGTGTGGCGGGTGTTCAGAGACGGTGAGTTCGTCAACGCAACATAGTGCTACGTGTGCAAGCGGACATTCGTATTGGTCGTGTAAACCCAATGATGTCAGCCTGCATAGGACGCGAACGTGTCGCTTAAGTACTTGTGGTAAGTCATGGGAAAGGTGTTCAACACCAGGCGGAACACCTCTTTGTAATGATCCAGGGCGAAGAAGTCGTGGATTGCCGTGTTGGAAGAAGGAATAACAGGTTTAACCACTCACATTTTACAGGCAGGTATCCAAGAGGGTATCTGCCTTTTTAATTTCTTATTTATTTTATCTTCCACATTAACGTAAAATCATAAAAACAACATACTTGCAATTAGCACTATTTTAAGGTATAATATAAAAGAAAATTGAATATTGATAAAGTAATTAGTTCAACTTCCTAATGGGTCTCCATAGTAATCAGAAAACTATTGATAGCACCCAAATAGGTATTGTACCTCCCAATTTTAGTCATGTAGTATATTACCATTGGAACGGGAGGGAACGTGAAAGAATTAAAGCTCACTTGAGCAAAGATATTAGGGGAATTAATCTGTATTATGTCAACAAAAGTAGGTATTAACGGTTTTGGAAGAATAGGGAGGAACGCCTTTCGTGCAGCGTTACAAAATCCTGAATTAGATATAGAATTCGTTGCAATTAACGACTTGACAGATCCTGAGACACTGGCACATCTTCTACAATATGACTCCGTACACGGAATACTGTCCGATAGTATCAACGCCACAGACAACGGTTTGGTTGTAAATGGTAACGCAATACGTGCTTTCGCTGAACGCGACCCCGCAGACCTACCCTGGTCCGACTTGGGAGTGGATGTCGTTATTGAATCTACCGGGTTCTTCACCGCAAGGGAAGACGCTGAAAAACACATCACTGCCGGCGGCGCAAAGAAAGTCCTTATTTCCGCACCAGCAAAAGAGGAAGACATCACCATCGTTATCGGCGTCAATGATGACAAATATGAAAAAGATAAACATCACATCATCTCAAACGCCTCCTGTACAACAAACTGTCTGGCACCTGTCGCAAAAGTCCTGCATGAATCTTTTGAAGTTGAAAGTGGTTTGATGACGACTATCCATGCATATACCGGTGATCAACGCGTACACGATTTTCCACATAAAGATATGCGCAGAGCACGCGCAGCTACATTGTCAATGATACCCACAACAACAGGGGCAGCAGTCGCTGTCGGTAAAGTGCTACCAGAACTGAATGGAAAACTTGACGGATTCGCCATCCGTGTACCAACACCAAACGTGTCCGTTGTTGATCTCACTGTAGAACTCAACAAAAAACCGAGTGCAGAGGAAGTAAACGCAGTATTGAAAGAAGCTTCCGAAAACTCGCTAAAGGGAATATTAGGATATTCTGAGTTAGACCTCGTTTCTGCCGATTTCAACGGAAATAAACTTTCATCTGTCCTTGACGCACCTTTCACAAAAGTAATTGAAGATGGGTTAGTCAAAGTACTCTCATGGTACGATAACGAGTGGGGTTATTCTAATCGTCTCGTTGAACTCGCAGCACGCGTCCTATAAGCGAGACAAACTATGCGAACACCTATCATTGCAGGAAATTGGAAACTCAACAATACAATCTCAGAGGCAGTAGAACTAACTACAGAGATTAAGAGTTTAGTTACCGGCACGACAGACGTTGAAATAGTCGTAGCACCGACTTTTACAGCACTTGCTGCAGTCTATGAAATTATTCAAGAAAGCAACATCAGCCTTGCCGCACAGGATGTATATTGGGAAAACGGTGGTGCTTTCACAGGTGAAATTTCCCCACCGATGTTAAAGGATGTTGGTTGTAAATACGTCATCATCGGGCATTCAGAGAGACGTCAATTTTTCGCTGAAACAAATGAAAGTGTAAATCTAAAGACAAAAGCAGCATTAACCACTGATCTGAAACCTATCATCTGCGTCGGTGAACAATTAGAAGATCGCGAAGCAGGAAACACTGAAAAAATCATTGAAGACCATGTTTCAGGAGGAATCAAAGACCTTTCAGCTGATCAGATATTGTCTTGTGTCATCGCCTATGAACCTGTGTGGGCAATTGGCACAGGAAAAACGGCTACACCTAAACAAGCACAAGAAGTTCACGCTTATATTAGGCAGTTAATCAGCGAAGCATACACCGATGAAATCGCTAACCAGGTCCGTATACAATACGGTGGCAGCGTGAAACCTGATAACGCCGCAGAACTCATGTCACAACCTGATGTTGACGGGGCACTTGTCGGTGGGGCAAGTCTACAAGCAGATTCCTTCGCACAAATCATCAAAAGTTCAATTAATGGTGACTTATGAAAATAATACTCTTACACACTCAGGTAGGTGCGATTTCCTAATCGCACCGATGTGAAATGTATAAAGAATATTATATTCTAACATAAGTAATTTCAAAAGAGGTATAAAAATGGGAATATTCGTAACATTAGCAATCATAATCTTCGTTCCAGTCTGTATTGTCCTCACACTCATAATCTTGCTACAGGACAGCAAAGGAGAAGGACTCTCATCAAGCGCATTCGGGGCATCCGAAATGCAATCCGTTCTCGGCGGTCATGGAGCCGCAACATTTCTCAGCAAACTTACTACCTGGGTCGCGATCGGATTTATGGTCATCTCACTTTTTCTCATGAGATTCTATGGGGAAAGACAGAGTGATACGTTAACACCACTTAACGATGAGGCAGAACAAGTTCAAGAAACTGAAGACAGAGGAACTTCAGACGAAGTAACTGAAAAAACAGAGGCAGATACAAAGGACAACGTTACACCAACGGATGAGAATAGTCAGGACACACAACAAGCTACTACCGAAGATGATGCCAAAGGGGACCTCGCACCTAAAGTAGAAACTGAGTAGACTGTGTAGTATAGGCCTGAGTAGTAGATGAAAAATAAGCAACAGCCTTTTGAAGATACTGACGTTCCTACAACGCAGGTTAAAAAGTCAAACGTGGATGAAATTACTTGGCGTGTGCATCCGCTTGTTGAGAGTTGGAAAAAGACAGTCTTGTTACTGATTTTTCTATTTTCACTCCTTATTATAATCTATGTTGGATATAAATCCATACCAGTTCTGCTGTTTTCCGCGCTTTTACTCATTGGACCGCTTTACAAATACTTTTTACCATTCAATTACCACTGCAGAACAGATAATCTCATCGTAACCACCTGTTGCTACAAACTTGAACGTCCGTGGTCAACATATAGAAGTTACTATGTTGACAAGAACGGAATCCTGCTGAGTCCTTTCACAAAACCATCGCGTCTTGAGAACTTCCGTGGTATCTATATCAGATTTGGAAAACATTCGTCAGAAGAAATCGTCAAGTTTATCCAAAGTAAAATAAGAACGGAGTCCGAACATGAATGATGCACCGACAAAAATTGAAACAACTGATCAATTAAAAATTGCAGTTTCAGAGATTGTTCAATCCCAAAGTATCTACGATATCCACACACATCTCTTCAGTCCGGAATTCAGTGAACTGCTATTGTGGGGTATCGACGAACTACTAACCTATCACTATCTCATCGCAGAACTATTCCGTAAGTCAGATATTACTTATGATCACTTCTGGCACATGACAAAAACACAACAAGCGGATTTAATCTGGGAAACGCTTTTTATAGAAAATTCTCCAATTAGTGAGGCATGTCGCGGAGTCGTAACAACATTGAACGAGTTGGGGTTAGATGTAGACTCAAGAAACCTTCAGGAGTACCGACAGTATTTCGCTGATACATCCGTTGAAGATTTCATTGACACAGTCTTTAATACGTCAAATGTCTCCAATGTTATTATGACAAACGATCCTTTCGACCCTTTAGAGGAACCCGTATGGGAAACAGGAGATATAGGGGATACAAGATTTGAGGCTGCACTTCGCATGGATGTGCTAATTAATAGTTACGATGATATTGCCTATGAACATCTTCGCGCACTCGGATATGATGTAGATTTAACCCTTTCAACAGATAAAGGATATAGAGAAGTCAGACGGTTCTTAGAGACCTGGATCCAACGTATGAATCCAAAATACATGGCTGTTTCTCTACCACCAGACTTCGAGTATCCTGAAGATTCTGTCCTCGGTAGATTATTCGATCACTGTATCCTACCAGTCTCGCGTGAGTTTAATGTCCCATTCGCACTCATGATCGGTGTCAAACGCGCAGTAAACCCACATCTCCGCATGGCAGGGGATGGCACAGGAAAGGCAGACCTATCCAGTTTAGAAACACTGCTCCGTGAACATCAAGACAACAAATTTCTTGTCACGCTACTTTCACGTGAAAACCAACACGAACTGTGTGTCATTGCACGAAAATTCAAGAACCTAATGGTCTTTGGTTGTTGGTGGTTTATGAACAATCCCAGCATCATTGAAGAGATAACGCGTGAACGGATCGAACTACTCGGACTCAGTGTCATACCGCAACATTCAGATGCCAGAATACTGGACCAACTTATTTACAAATGGATACATTCCCGACAGATCATTACGGATGTCTTAATTGAAAAATATAGCACACTCCTTGACGTTAGCTGGACTCTCACCGCATCAGAAATCCAACGAGATGTCAGCAACCTATTCGGTGGAAACTTCAAACGTTTTCTGAACAAAAACTAAGCAAACATATAGAATTCCCTATCAGAATTAGATTCAAATACCTAATCTGATATATATCAACACCTACAAGGAGTTGCATCACACTTAGGACAACCATCAGCATATATCTGTGCCGCATCTTCTAAAGATATGTTGAGGAGACTTGCTAAAGTAGACAACCACGCCAGAACGTCAGCAAACTCTTCGCGAAGACGCTGCGTATCCTGGGGTTGTTTCCGGATCTCCTTTGCTAATTCTCCAACTTCTTCAACGAACCACGTGAACGTAAGTGAGACACCTCTTGCTGCATCTCGCGTAAAATAGATGTCCTCAATCTGTTTCTGGAATTTTTCAATTGTCATATTACTCCTTTTTCAGTATAATAGCGAAAACGTTTTAGATTGTCAACCGAAATACACTAACACAATTCAACCTATAGTATCACGTGGATGACAGAATTAGCCTCAATACATAGACGTTAAGTCTTAACAATAGAGAGAACTTATGCGTAACTTGAAGCCTATAATAATCAATCAATCGGAACTTGAGTGGGAAAGTTGGGATGACCCAGATATCGCTACAAAGAGCCCAATTCGTTGAAAACTACTTATAACTGCTGAACGCACTCCAAGCAGCGGGATTGTAACAGGTATTGCAGAACTACCACCCGGTGAGTCCTTGCTACGCCATCACCATGAACCTGCAGAAACATATTACGTCATCAAAGGTAAAGGGCAAATGCAGGTAGATGATTGTCAAGCAGAGATTGGTCCAGGTTCAGTTGTTTACATTCCACCTAATGCCACGCATACTGTCCAATGCACTGGAACTGAACCACTCGTTTTTATATTCACCTTTGCCCGCGATTCTTTTGAACAGATCATCTACAATTTTGATGAATAATCGCTCGTTTAAAGGATGTATAAGGCACATTATTAAGGCAATTTTAGCATGTCAACACCCAAACCATTAGAAATAGAAACCCTCTCTTCAAATGAAGCAGCAAGTCTGATTGACATTGATGATGATATCCTCTATTTTAAACTCCATAGTAAATTAAACATTATAAAGGATAGCACGTTGGGGATACTTGATACTGCTCTGGATGCGTTAGAAACGAGTTATTCTGGAATGGTAATCGGCACAGATGCAGACAATTTCTCTGTAGGACTCAACATCCTTCTGCTGTTAGAGCGCGCTCGAAGTAAGGACTGGAATTCTATATCAAAAACACTAAGAAACCTACAAAAAGTTTGCTGTCGGTTACGACTATCAACAAAGCCTGTCGTCGCAGCAACAAAAGGCATGGCACTCGGTGGTGGATGCGAACTCACTTTCGCCGCAGATGCTGTGCAAGCCTTCACCGAAAGTAAACTTGGACTTGTTGAACTTCGTGTAGGACTGATCCCCGGTGGAGGCGGAACAACTGAGATGTCATTCCGTTGTTTAGAAGGTCAAGACACATCAGCTTCAATCCAGGAATTGTTTACCCCTGTGAATAAGACAATTGAAACTATCCGTCAAGCAAGGGTTTCGCAAAATGCTGCAGATGCTGTAGAACTCGGTTATCTTCGTAAAACAGACCTTATCTCTTCACAGAAAGATACTCACCTAACTGATTCCAAACAATTAGCAATGTCTCTTGTGAATAGTGACTATCAACCCTCTCATCCACGGCAGATCTTTGTATTAGGTGAGGAAGGGATTAAGCATCATAGACAGCAGATTCAACAATTGCGGTTAGATAACACCGTCAACGAATATGAGCTATCTCTTGCTGAGAAATTGGCTTATGTATTTTGCGGAGGTATGCTTAAAAGACCGCAGTACGTAAATGAACAGGAACTCCTTGATCTCGAACATGAGGTGTTCCTTAGTCTTTGTAGCGAACCTGAAACCCATGCCATGATTGAATCAACACTCAAAAAAGGTAAGAAATAAAACACAGTTAAGTTATTCTCGCATACTTTGAATAATAATAACATTTAAGGAAACACTATGCAAACACACGTTTATCTTTCTATCGCTGGTGAAAAAAGAATAGCAATCTATACATTTGATGTGTCAGATGGTGCAATAACATTTCAAGAAAATGTAAATGTCAGCGGATCACCGGGTCCTTTAACCCTTTCACCCTGTGAAAACTACCTCTATGCTGGACTTCGTTCCAGTCGTGAAATCGCTACATTCAGTATCAATGAAAACAGCAAACAGTTGACATTACTGAGAACTACACAACTGGATGCGGATACTTGCTATATCGCAACTGACAAGACTGGACGTTTCCTTCTCTCCGCATATTACGGTGCTGGTAAAGTAACAGTGCATTCTATCGCAGACGACAAAACTGTCCAAGACGAACCGATACAGACCATTGAAACAGCACCCCACGCGCATTACATTGAAACTGATAAGTCCAACCGTTTCGCTTTTGTTCCACATACCGTACCGAGGAACGCGATCTATCAGTTTCACTTTGATCCTGAAACAGGTATGTTATCTGAAAACTCCTTTGGCAATAAGATTCCAGATGATCCTGTAGGACCACGACACTACTGTGAACATCCAAATAGACCTATCTTCTATTTCTCAAACGAAAACGGGTCGAGTGTCTCAACATACAACCTTCAAGAAGGAGATCCAGAAATCGAAGTCTCAAAGTCTGGTGTACCGGACTACACCGTACACGATGCACCGGGTCTCCTGTGGCACGTTCAAACACTCTCTACGTTACCATCCGATTTTGATGAAAAGAACACTTGTGCACAGATACACATTGATCCGCAAGGTGAGTTCCTTTATGTTTCCAATCGTGGACATAACAGTATAGCAATGTTCTCAATTGATGAAAACAGTGGTGAGTTGACAGCAATAGGACACCAGCCAACAGAACCGACACCACGCGTCTTCAACATAGACGGGACAGGACACTATCTGTTTGCTGGTGGACAAGGGTCGGGAAAACTTGCTACATACCGAATCAATCGAGAAAGTGGCGTCCTTGAACCTTTGGAAAGATATGACGTGGGTGAAAATCCGATGTGGGTTCTCTTCCTGTAAATCGGTTTACAGTAATGAGATGCGTACGGAATAAGAAAGATGGGTATAGTAGGTACTACTATACCCAATCAATCTGTTATACGTTATCAATAGCAGTGGTGATCTGTTCCGTTGAAGGAAACTGACGAGTTTCTAACTTGGAGTAGAGAAGTTCATCATTGAGGAATACCTCAAAAGCACCACCACTACTTTCTACAAGTTTCACCTTTTCAACCTGACCACTATATTTCTCTTCTAAGGCTTCTGCCAAACTGGCTGCCCGTGGTTTATAGTTTCAAGAAGTGCAGTACTCTATTCTAATATCCATTCCGTAATTATCCTCCTGATATAAAAGATTTTCATTAATATTTTATCAAAACCCGATGCTAAATGCAAGTTTATTCCTTATTTGCCTTATCTGGGAAGCGTCTACGCATCCTCTTTGAAATCCTGACTTTGCATCCCATAAGTTTGCATTCTGTGTTGTAGCTGACGTCGTGAGATTCCTAAGAGTTCGGCAGCTTTCGTCTGCGTTCCGTTTGTTTTTGTCAATGCTGCATGCACATATTCTCTTATTATCTCATCTAAGGCAACACCGCTTTCTGGGATGTCAATCTCAAAATCGGTTGATGGTAAAGAAGTATCCATTATCTCTGGTGGTAGATCCTCAAGATCAATTGTAGCACTTTCTGATAAGACGAAGATACGGTGAAGATAGTTCTCCAATTGACGTACATTGCCAAGCCACTCAAATCGACACAGCGCAGACATCGCGCGTTCCGTGACCTGTTTGGGTTGTGCATCTACATACTCATTGTTGAATTTCTGAAGTAAGTAGTCTACAAGTAGTGGAATATCTGCAACACGTTCTCGCAGCGGAGGTAAATGGAGCGGAATAACGTTTAAACGGAAATATAGGTCTGAGCGAAAAGTCCCCTCTTTGACTTCTGCAACTAAATTCTTATTCGTTGCAGCGATAACACACACATCAACCTTTATATTCTGAGTGCCACCAATACGACGTATCTCATGCTTCTCTAACACATGGAGCAGCGTACTTTGCATCTGGAGAGAGATATCACCAACTTCATCAAGGAAGAGTGTACCCGAATCCGCAATTTCAAAAATACCTTTCTTCTGTTGAACTGCATCAGTGAATGCCCCTTTCTCGTGTCCAAAGAGTTCACTCTCAATAAGTGTCTCAGCAATTGCACCACAGTTGATTGTGACGAATGGACGGTCTTTACGATTCCCAAATTCATGCAATGCACGTGCCACAAGACTTTTCCCACTACCAGTCTCACCTGTAATGAGAACCTGTTTCACACCTCGATGGATAACACGTGCCATATTCTTAAAAAACTGTTGCATCTTATCACTCTCGCCAACAATGTAATCAATCTGGATATCGGGGATAGTCTCCTCTGCAGTCTTTTCTCCGTCCTGAATAGCACCTCGTGATTGTAGTGCCCTACCTACTTCCCGTTTAAGCACTTCCAGCTGAATCGGTTTTTCAAGATAATAAAACGCACCTTCATGTGCAACAAGATTTACAGCGTCATTTAGATCAGCGAAGGCAGTTATTATCAACACAGGTAGACTGGGATCAATCTTCTTTATTTCACGCAATAGGTCCCGACCTTCAAACCTTGAAGACATCCACATATCGCTGATCACGACATCAAACATCTGCTCCTTTATCTTCTCTATAGCTGAAGTGCTATTATCATCTATATCAACCTCATATCCTTCACGTTGTAGGATCCGCTGTAGAATCGTAAGTTGTGCATGGTCGTCGTCTACTATCAATATTGAAGGCATCAATGAATCCCCACTATGCAGTGATAGGTTTCTAAGAGGTGTTCTCTTACAACGCTATCATAAGTTCTCATTCTCATCAGACACTTGTCTATATACCTGTTGTGTTCTCTTAATTGGCAATGTAATTCTAAACGCAGTACCCATCCCAATTTTGCTCCTTACCTCAACCTTACCTTGATGTGCGGTGATGATCTGGTGTGAAATAGCAAGTCCAAGACCAACACCACCATCGTCTTCCTTGGTTGTGAAGTATGCGTCATAAATACGGTCCTGATGCTCTTCTGGTATCCCAATACCAGTATCACGGATCTCAAGCATAACGAAAGATGCGCCACGAATTTCCTCTAAAGTAGTCGTCAGATAAATGCTACCACCCTTCGGCATCGCTTGTATGCTATTCTGAACAAAATTAAAGAGAGTCTGACGAATTAACATCTCATCTAACAGTATGTCTGGCAAATTAGGTTCATAATTTCTGATGATCTGGACCTCTGCTTCGTCTGTTATCAACACAAATTCTGACAAGACAGAGTCCAGAAGATCATTCAGATTCTTCGCTGTTAAATCCAGTTTCTGAGGACGATTGAGCGTTAAGAACTGTTCCGAAGTCAATTTTAAGTCTTGGATCTTCTCGTCAACAATATCCAAAAAAACTTTCGCTTCTTCAATGTCATCAGCACTGACATTAGGCTGTGAGAATATGTTCTTCAAGTGTTGTGCTGTCATGCCGATTGAGTTGAGCGGATTGCGTATCTCATGGGCAACCCCCGCAGCGAACTGTCCTAAAGCTGCGATCTTCCTTGAATGGGATGTTTTTAACTGGATAAACATACGGACTAAGTTACGTGTAGCTCTACTGATCTCATCAGTGGAGTATGTTCTGCTGAGATAGGATGTGAAATTTCCCGTTTCAGCATTCTGAATAATATCTGTCAGTCGCGCAAGCGGTTTCAGAATCAGATGATTGGTCATAAGATGTATCAAAACAACAAGCAAAAGTCCGACTATAGCAAAAAAAACAGCATGTTTCAAGAGTGAGGATTGGATAGAATTTCCAATATATGGCACATCGTAAAGTACCCGGATATACCCGCTGTTTGCATAAGCCATTTTTATCCAAAAGTCATTTCCATCTAACCACAGATCATACACATGACCGCTATCTGTGTCAGTGATCCGCCATTGATTATTTCCATTATCAACAGTCACAGTTGAATCTGGAGACAAATATATCTTATTTGTTATAAACAACCGCCATAAACCTAAATCAAATTTACCCTTATTTAACGCATTCTGATAAATAAGTTCTGGACGAATCTCTTCAATGATGGTAACTTCTGTATCTCGCCGTGCCGCAAGGTCTTTTGAAACCGCATCCGCTGATACCAACATTTCCCAGAAATCGAGAGGTAAATCTTCTACTTTCAACGCAGTTTCTGACTCTGGTTCTGAGGGTATTAGTCTCTTCGCTGGGACTGAATACTTTATTAATATAGTTGTTGCATTGTGATTATCTACTGTATCAATTATACTACCATCTGTTTTAATCTGTTCAATATCACTTTCTGATAGGACTAAACTCGGCCTTTCATCACTGCCCTCACTGTTCAGTAGACTCGAACGGACCCTATTATCACCTAAAGTAACTTGAACGTTTAGAACATCTTTCAAGTCCTTGTGCTGTTGCTTTAGGTCTATAAGTGTTTGGTTTATATTCTCAACATTGAAAGCTTGAGAAGTTGTGAGTTCTTTTACAACAGCATTGAGGATAGTATTCTCCGCGATCTTCTTTAGAAAGGCTCCCTGCTCAGCACCTAAAGCGTGGATCTCATTCATCTCTCTACGGATATGAATACTATTAAAAAAATAGAAAGCAACGAGGACAATGATTACGATTACGTTGATTATCAGTGTATACTTCCACTGTAGACGCATCGCTTCTTCTCCAAATGCTGTCAGAAGTGCATCTCAGTTCAGCCTTTTGACAGCCTTCCGCCAATCCCGAAGTTTCAGTTCTCGTTGTTTGGCATTCATTTGAGGTATAAACACGTTGTTGATTTTTCTGTGCTTTTCAAGTTCAGCAACATCGTTCCAGACACCTGAAGATAATCCCGCGAGATATGCGGCACCGAGACCTGTCGTTTCAGTTCGTTCGGGCCGTTCAACTTCTATATTTAGAATATCTGCTTGAAACTGCATGAGAAAATCATTAGCAACCGCTCCACCATCCACACGTAATCGTTCAAGCGAAGTTCCCGCATCAGTCATCATTGATGTCACCACATCTGCAGATTGAAATGCTATTGATTCTAATGTTGCCCGGACAATATGTTCCTGTGTTGTACCGCGTGTTAAACCAAAGATAGCACCTCTGACATCTACATTCCAATAGGGAGCACCTAATCCAGTAAATGCTGGCACAACAACCACCCCCGCGGTATCTTCAACCTGTCCTGCAAGTTTCTCTGTTGCTTCAGCAGATTCTATTATTCCTAAACCGTCTCTAAGCCACTGTACAGCTGCACCAGCGACAAATACACTTCCTTCCAACGCGTAAACAGGTTCGGCATTAAAACTACAAGCAAGTGTCGTCAATAGTCCTGACTTCGACGCAATTCTTTCTGAACCACTATTTAGCATAAGAAAACAACCTGTCCCATAAGTATTCTTGACCATGTTAGGTTGTGTGCACAACTGACCAAATAATGCAGACTGTTGATCGCCAGCAATCCCACATATTGGAATTCCTGCCAAAGGAGGAATACGGACTATACCAAAATGACTTGAAGACGGATATACTTCTGGTAAAATAGTCTCCGGTACATTAAAAATGTTAAGTAGTGATTTGTCCCATTTGAGCGCATCTATATCAAATAGTAACGTTCGCGATGCATTCGTGTAATCAGTTTTATGTTCTGTCCCATCCGTCAATTTCCATAAGAGCCATGTATCAATTGTGCCAAAAGCAAGTTCTCCTTTCTCAGCCTTAGCTCGTGCTCCATTGACACTATCCAAAATCCATGCGATTTTTGTTGCAGAAAAATACGGATCAATTACAAGTCCCGTTTTTGATCTTATATCTTCAGCAACACTGACTTCAGTTCTTAGTTCATTACAAATTTCTGCTGTGCGACGGCACTGCCAAACAATCGCGGGATAGATCGGTTTCCCAGTTTTACGTTCCCAGATAACAGTGGTTTCACGTTGGTTCGTAATTCCGATACCAGCAATGCTGATGTCTGTATCAGCCTTATCTAACGCCTCTTTTATAGCGTCCCGAGTCGCATCCCATATCTCATCAGGATTGTGTTCTACCCATCCGGGTTGCGGATAATATTGTGCAAATTCTTTATAGCCTTGAGAAGCGATGTTTCCGTCCGAATCAACGAGTAATACTGTCGTACCGGTTGTGCCCTGGTCTATTGAGAGTATGTATGAAGCGTTTACCATGTTCCGTATTGATGCAATCCAATTTTTCTCAATTCAATCTTAATAAAGACTAAGATATTATCTGGTTATGCGCTGTACGTTGATCTTGACTTGCATTACAATTCTAAACAATTCCTCAAAAATGGTCAAGTTGTTTCTTTTGCAAGGATGTGCAAATGTTCTGAGGATTTAGATATGGTACTATAGAAACGGATGCTCTATCTCTGCACTCAAACTTTCTTAGATACCTGCTCCGCCAATCGAGTAAGTGCAGGTGACATGTCTGATTTGTCAAGTGCTGCTTCAATCAGGACAAAATGTTGCGTATCGGTAAGCGCGGCTTTCATTGCCGTATCAAATTCGCCCTCGGTACGGACCGCAAATGCACTTCCAGCACCCAACAGATCAGGCACACGAGTATAACGCCAGTTCTCTACATCGTTAAAGTGACCTTCAAGAAGAGGACGCATGGTACCATAACCTTGATTGTTTAAAACAAGGATAATCGGGTTCAGACCATAACGAATAGTTGTTGAGAGTTCTGTTCCAGTCATTTGGAAGGCACCATCTCCGACAATAACTAATGGTCTGGAATTGGGTTTACCCAGTTGTGCCCCAATAGCAGCGGGAATTGCAAATCCCATTGAAGTATAATAGGCAAGAGAAATAAAATCTGTCTGTTCTGGCAGCCGTAAATCCGCTGCACCCCAAAGGCTGTCACCAACATCAGGAATAACCGTCAAACCATCATGCAGGAACTGATTCAGATGTTGGAATAGACGCTGCACCGTTAACGCTCGCTCAGGTTCCATGACAAAAGGGTCCGACACTTCCAATACCCATTCTAAGTTCGCTTCGGGACGTCTGGTGAGTTGTGGAGTACATAAACCATCCAAAAAATCCTCAAACGTCACATCTTCATAAGTGGAGTAACAGACAGAAATCTTGTCTGAGGTGGCATAGACACTGCGGCTTCGCGCAAGGTTTGCCGTATAAATACCAAGGTTGACATCAGTCATGAAAGCACCAAGAGTAATAAGACAATCAGAAGTTTCAACAAGCGTTGTGATCTCTGTTCTACCCATTGCACCACCATAGATACCCAAGTAGAGAGGATGTGCTTCTGGCATAACCGATTTTCCCAGCAACGTAGTTACTACGGGGATCTGCTTTTCTTCTGCAAGCCGAAGTAATTTGTCCCTAAACCCGAATCTATGTAATTCAACACCCGCTAAAATGACCGGATTATCGGATTGATTTATATACGCAATGGCATTATCTAACGCAGCATCAAGTATTTCCGGGTCACTGTCGCGTTCATAAGTTGAAGGTCGTTGGTAGACTGACCCATGCATGCTTACCATATCCCGTGGTAGTTCAATGTAGCCAGGACGTTTATGCCAATAAACGGCATCCAACACTCTATCTATCTCGTTAAAGGCGGTAAAAGGTTCGTCAAGTAGTGATGATGCAACGGTAATCTCTTCATAGATACGTTGTTGTGTAAAAAAATTCTTGCCTGTATGGTGCAAGAGAGCCCCCTCAGTGCGCTCTTGTATTCCTGGACCGCCGCTAATAACAACCAGCGGCGATTTTTCAGCATAGGCAGCTGTGATTGAATTAATCATAGATAAACCACCGACACCGTATGTTACACATACAACCCCCATGCCGTTTGTTCGGGCATAAGCATCTGCAGCAAACCCCGCTGTATCTTCTCGCGTTGTTCCGATATGTTGAATAGGACTCTGTTCAATCATACCAAAAAACTGAACGATATAATCACCAGGTATACCGAATATGTGATCAATTCCGTAACTCTCTAACTTTTTCAGAAGATAGTCACCAATCGTTGGTTCTCTATTTGACATGAAGATTCCTCATCTTAATCTCAATACAGATAATTAATCATCATTGATGAAAACATTATAATTACAATCCAAAGGAATTTTCTAATGAGTATTCTAACACTTTTTTGCAAAATTGACGACTTTTTTTAGCATAATAGACATTTCTGGCATCGCTACCCCTTCAGCACGATAAACCAACAACACAATTGATAATATCCCAAAGTAATGCTATAATGGTGTAAATTACATATTCTACCTAACTGAAGATTGCACTTTAGCATGCATATAGAACCCATCAATTACACTCTAATCCCCATTCCTGAAGGACCCTTTACGATGGGAACTTATCCAACTGGTTTGCGAAAAACCGATCCTGAAGAACCACAACGAAGTGTCACTTTGGATGCCTATGCAATCGGTAAATTTCATGTCACCAATTCACAATATGCGTTGTTTGTTGAAGAGACAAATTATCGGCATCCACTATTCTGGAATGATGAACGGTTTAATGGTGAAGAGTGTCCTGTTGTCGGTGTGAGTTGGTATGATGCAACCAATTTCTCTGAATGGTTAAGCCATCTCACGGGTATAGACTATCGCTTGCCAACGGAAGCAGAATGGGAGAAAGCTGCGCGCGGCACCGATGGCAGAGAATACCCATGGGGTAATGAATGGGACGCAAGTAAGGCAAATACTGCTGAATCTCGGTTGAAAAAACTAACACCTGTTGGAAGTTACCCTGATGGAATAAGTCCTTTCGGTTGCTACGATATGGCAGGAAACGCTTACGATTGGTGTAACGATTGGTTTCATATTGATACCTATAAGTACTCTGATCCGGATAACCCGATGGGAGCAGCTGAAGGTAGAAGAAAAGTCATACGTGGCGGTTCATGGCTTCCACGGGGAGAGTTTGCTGCAAGGTGTGCAAATCGAGCATCTTATGAACCAACACGCGCAGTACATAACGTGGGTTTTCGGGTGGCAGTAGACCTCTAGTGTTCTGTCCAATTTAAAATTGCTGTAACCCCGTTAGTAGTAGGGCAATTCATTGCCCGTTTTCCCTTCAAGAACGGGCAATGAATTGCCCTACTACTAACGAATTCACATGTAATTCAAGGGTAAACAGTCTACTATTTCCCAAAGATGATTATGAAGAAAAGAGATCTATCAGACTCAAAAAAAGATTTCCAGGCATCGCTGCTAACATGGTTTGAGGAACATCAACGGAAACTACCTTGGCGAGGTGTTCAGGATCCTTACCTAATCTGGGTTTCAGAGGTAATGCTACAGCAGACGCAGGTAATTAAAGTCATTGACTACTATCAGAAATTTATTGAACGGTTCCCAAATGTGCAACAACTTGCAGATGCACCGCTTCAAGATGTTCTAAAGGTGTGGGAAGGTTTAGGATATTACGCCAGGGCAAGAAACCTACACAGAGCAGCCACTACTGTCATGACAGAGCTTGATGGAGAAATCCCTAAAGAATATGATGTGTTCAGGAAGTTACCAGGTGTAGGGGACTACAGTGCTGCCGCAGTCCTAAGCATCGCTTTCAATGAACCTTACGCAGCAGTTGATGGAAACATAAAACGCGTATTGTCAAGACTCCACCAACTCGAAACACCCGTTAACGATACTGCATCTACCAAAGTTTTTCAACAACATGCAGACGAAATATTGGATACACAGCGACCCGGACTTTTCAATCAAGCGATGATGGAATTAGGTGCTACTATCTGCCGACCACAATCCCCAACGTGTCTCGTATGTCCTGTCAAAACGTATTGCGAAGTATTCCACAACAACAGTCAGAGTGAATATCCGAAAAGACGCACAACAAAAGCAATACCGGAACATCAGATGGCAGCTGCCGTAATCTACAGAGAATCTAAGGTATTGCTTATCCAACGTCCACTTGAAGGGTTATTAGGTGGACTCTGGGAATTTCCAAGCGGACGTCTAACAGAAAATGAGACTTTAGAAAAGGGCTGCTTCCGCATCATCAATGAAACTGTCAACGTATCTATCTCAAACCTGCAATACCTCACCCGCGTGAAACACGCATTTACGCACTTTAAGATAGTTGTGGATGTGTTCAAGTGTGATTATGATTCGGGTGAAGTCGTGCTTGATGGTCCAATAGATGCGAAATGGGTTGGCGTGACGGAAGTATCAAAATATCCACTACCACGCGCAACCCATAAATTCTTAGAAAAATCAGGTCTGTGATCCAAACTTTTCCTCGTATTTCTCCCATACTTCATCTGGTAATGGCGTACTCGCTGCCCGGACATTCGCCTCTAACTGTTCAATATTGAGACTACCGATATTATTCCCGTGTATCCGCTCCTCCTTAAGACAGAACTGGAGTGCAAGCTGAAGTAGGCTGATGTCCTCTTCAACACACCACTGCCAAATTGGATATGATGCCGCAACATCACCTTCTTTTCTCCAACGTCCGCGTTCAATTTCCGCATCCAGATCAACACCTGTGAGAATACCCCGTAAGATAGACCATCCATTCATCACACCGACATCTGCTTCTGCTGCGGCAGGTAAGATAGTATCCTTCACCGATTGTCTGATAAGGTTGTAATCATTGAAACATAAGAGCAGATCCACATCACCCGTAGCGATAGTCTTCAGATGGAAATCATGGGGATGCATGCCGTAGCCTACGAAGTTAACAAGTCCGCGTTCCTTACACTTGAGTAACCCCTCAAGGGTGCCACCCTTTTCGAGTGTTGGGTCAATTTCGCCAGGATCATGTATTAACATACCATCCAAATAATCAATGTTGAGTATTCTCAATTGGTCTTCCAGATCAGCAATCGCGCGGTCTGCAGAATAGTCGGGTCTTCCTTGTCCATACCCACCCCATTCCGCTGCTGAATGACAACAGAGTCTTGCGGTAATTATCACATCCTCGCGCGGAATCTCCTTCATCGCAAGACCGAGTTTTCGTAGAGAATCGCCGTAACAACGGGCACAATCAAAATGATTCACACCAATTGAGATTGAGTGTTTGATTAAATGAATTGCATCTTCATCCGATACAAAACCGAAGTTGTTCCCAAATCCTTGTGTACCGAACGGAACAACAGGAATACTTAATTCTGTTCTACCTAAACGTCTCCGAGGAATTGTAGGTAGGGGTTGATTTGCCATTATGTCTCCTCTTTTTTTGATAACGGATACGGATCTTCTGTCGTCAGTTCACCGTTCGGGAGTTCGTAGTAACGATGTCCGTTAATATCATACACATTCGGGATCCCTTTTTTGCGGTTTTCCTCCTGTGCCCTTTTGACAGCACGGTTTCCAATCCGCAGCATCTCTCTCGCCCATTCATGGGCTTCAAGGCTTAATTTGTCGTTACGCATTATGCACCTCCATTTTGAATGTCTTGCATAAATATTTCAAAGAAAGATTCATTAAGCACCTTAACTTCGTTCCCCTCACCTGAAGCGACTTCTTGAAAGTGTTCCGTAGAATTATAGAACAGACTCCATCTATCAACTAAATTTCTATAGGTATACCAGAAGTTGTACTTACTCCGATAAAACCGCCGGATAACATCTTCCGTTGGCACATGGTGTCCACCCCCCTGTACACGATTCCGCACCCGTGCAACACTTGTCTCAGCCGATTTGAGAAAAATAAAGACAATGGAAACCGTGTAACCAGCACTTTTTAATTGAGAGATAGTTCGTGCAAATCCTTTACCTGCAAGCGTCACCTCCACAATAAAATCTATCCCAGCTTGGATAAGTTCCTGGATTTCTTGGATAAAAAGTCTTCCAGCTTGAACTTTTACGCTGCCCATATCTTCCGGTTTGGATACGAGTCTTGCCGCGATCGCATCGGCACTGATATATACAGAAATCTCTGAAGCGCGGAGATATTCAGACACAAAAGTCGTTTTTCCAGACCCGTTTGGACCGGCTATGACTATTACATTTTTCAACTAAGATTAATTCTCCTTTTACCTAATTGTCATATTTGCGAAAATCGGATCTGTTAAGGATTTCCCTTACCCTTCAGAAGACCCGTTTGCGTTGCGGAATACATTCGTCCAGACAATGTTCACAGGACATTCTGATTATAGTAAACTTTTGAATTAATCGAACATTTTGGGATGTAGGAGGGAACTCCGATTCCCGACTATCACTGATTTAAGTCGCGATTCGGAGATCGCTCCTACAAGAAATCTGTATTACTGTTTTCAATGTACACTATATTTCACAATTAATGTGTATTGTAGGCAAGTTTTAAACCTCGCCTACTGAACATACCAAATCACACAATTTGGCAAAGCATTAATATTGATCTGAACCTTCAAACGGTAAGTGAACTGCCCAGATATTACGATACTGAACTAAATTCCCATGGTCTTGCAGACGAAGGGGCCCAGGTTTTGCCAAATCTGAACCAGCACCCCCAGCAGTCGTCCCGGGTAACTGTACGTTATTAAGGATTACCAATCCGTTCTGTATTGCCGTCACTCTAACATTTTCAGTCATTTCACCCGCATCGTTGAACCGAGGCGCACGAAAGACAACATCATAAGTTTGCCATTCAAGAGGCGGTTTGCATGCGTTGACAAGGGCAGCAAATTGATTGTAAATTGCACCACAATCACCTTTACCGGGGACCTCTATACCGTAAGAATCCAAGACTTGGATTTCATATCTTCCTTGTAGAAACACACCGCTGTTACCCTTCGCTTGTCCACTCGCTTCAGGCATATCAGGACACATAAATTCGACGTGTAGAAAGTGATCTGTGAAAGTCTCCTTGCTTGATATATCCCCTGTCCGAGGAACAACTGTCATATAGTCAGCATGTACTTCCCATTTCGCTTCTCCACCGTCACGACCCGTCCAATTATTTAGATCTTTTCCATCAAAAAGAATCACAGCAGATTCTGGTGGTGTTTGTAACATATATATACTCCTTATTTATGAAAATCAAAACTAAATCTCAATACCTATTATCTCTTTTTCTAACATGAATTGTTATTATTCGCTAATATAATCTGAACGTAACTCAAAAGTATGCAAAGACCAACCCCCTGCACGGTCATCAAGTTCATCTTCGATTGCCTGAACCTCCTCAAGTGCTTCATAAGTATCGGCATCTTCTTGACTTGAGAACTCAAATGAAATTAAACGATGTGGAGATTCCCCATAATAGTTATCGTAGGAAGCAATCGCTTTAACCTGAGGCGGATCTACAAGTGTGCCAGAAACAGAATCAACCCATTCTAAGTATGCATCCTTTCCACCGAGTGGATAATCAATTAGAGAAAGAATCTTGATAGGATAATCTGCATGTTCGGTTCTCTCATAATCTGATCGTTCAACGTATATGTGAACATCTGCATCACTTGAGTAGTTTGGAATATCAAGTAAGACATCAGAAATCTCTGGTCGATTAAGATATGTTGCTGAATCAAGAAAACTGTCAAATTCAAACTCAACAAGCCTATTTGGACTCATTGTTTGATCTATATTGTCGTAGGATCGGATACGTTTAACTTCTTCAGGTGCTTGTAGTGTTGACGCAACGGATGAAACCCATGCGATATAAGCATCTTTTCCTCCTACAGGATAGTCTATGAACATGACTATTTTTACAGGATCAGCATCAACCATGCTATCATCTTCTTGTGTCGCATCCATAACAACATCTCGCACTGTTGTACATCCTGCAATAGCAACCAATGCTATGAGAAATACGATCAATAACATTCTGTTTATTATTCTAATCATCAGTGTTCCCCCTATGATTATTCTCCGTAAATCAATTTACAGATTAGTGGATTTTCAAATTCTTATGCAAACCTATTCTATGAAATGCAGCTTTAAAAATCAAGTTTAAAATCATACAGTTAGATTTGAACTTTGATCTGATCGTCCTCCACAATTACAGGGTAAGTTCTAATTCTTAGACGCGGATCCGTCTGACACGCACCGGTCTCTGTATTGTAAGCATAGCCGTGAACAGGACAAACGACAATCCCATTTCGTATTCTTCCTCTACCAAGTGAACCCATCGCGTGTGGACAGGTATTGTCAACAGCACAGAACTTCCCATCTTGGTTGAAAATAGCAATACGTCTTCCATTTACGGTAAACGATTTGCCGCGTCCATCCTTAATGGATGTTGTTTTCGTTACTGTTGTATATTCAGACATAATTGTTACTCCTTTACACTTCCAAGTGTAATTCCTTGCACAAATTCACGTTGCATGGCTAAGAACAGAACGATAATTGGCAACAGCGACAAAAGCGTTCCCGCCATCAACATGCCGTAATCTTGACGATAGATACCGATTAGATTTGCCAAACCTATCGGCAGCGTATATTTTGCTTCATCCCGTAAGACAATAAGGGGCCATAGATAACCGTTCCACGAACTTAGAAAGGAATAGATTGTCAATGCACCAAGTGCTGGTTTGATAATTGGTAGAACTATCCTATAATAAATACCGAATTCTGAACACCCATCAATCCGGGCAGCATCAATTAATTCCGATGGAATCGTCACGATGAACTGTCGCATTAAAAATATACCGAACGCGCCAACAGAAAACGGGATAATGATGGCTTTGTAACTATTCAACCAACCAATATCATACATCAAACCAAAAAGCGGTACAAGAAGAACTTGAAACGGAATCATCATAGAAGCAAGTAAAATACCGAATAGAATTGCTTTCCCTTTAAACTGATATTTAGCGAATGCATAACCACCCAGCGAACAGAAAAAAAGCGTTAACAGTGTTGATGCCGTCGCAATAAAAACACTGTTTATAAAATAACGATTATACGGTACCGCTTCCCACAAATTCTTGTAGTTAGCAGTCAGTTTATGCCAGACGATTGATAGATAAGCAGGACGATGGATTGTTATTTGCAGTAGTATAGAGTCTTCTGTTTCTGACGCGGGTGCTACGCTTTTTATTAAGTCCTGTTTTAAGAAAAATTGCTGCATGGGTATGTGCGATGATTCTAACTCTCCAGGTATGCCGTGCAAACGCCAATCACTGTCTTGCCACAAAGCAGTATCTAACACAAAAGGATGCTTAGGTTTATATCCAGTACTACCCTTTGATACGGTTAGAGAAAGTCGGTGGTATGATGCATCTCCTCGTATGGGGATGATTACGCGTCTGATACGGTCAATGGGTACAGGAGACGATACAGTTGCGGATAAACTAACGGTGTTATTGTCTCGATAATCGTAGGACAGGGCCGTAATCGGTTCACCAATTTGCTGGATTGTATCAGAATCGGAAGACCACTTAACCATTGCCCCTGCATGCTTCTTAATTGTATGTTTCTTAAACGAAATATCCTCAATCACGATACTACCAACTTTAACTTGCCTATAGACAGAATCGAGAATGCTTTTAATAGTCTCAGGAATTATGGTACTTTCTACTTGATTGACGATGGTCTCGGTTGACTCGCGCCAAACTTCTGGTGGTAGTGTTGCGACATGTTGTTGCCACAACCCCTTAACGATTTCATGCTGCAATTCCTGCTCTAATTCAGGATAGTTAGTAGGTAGACTGTCAGAAATGTGCCCTTGTGCCTGTCGCCATATTACGTCTTCTAAAGCAGGTCGTAATTGTTCCCACTTTTCTGCAGCCACCAGTTCTGGCATTTTAACATCGGGATACGAATCGGATTTGATGTAAGGAGATGCAGAAACACGATCCGGGAGTTTAGGAAACCATTGAATTGGTACAGCGAATACCTCTTCTGCTGATTTGAAGGATGAACTCAACAACCATAAGAGAGGAACCATTGTACAGAAAGCAGCGAGCACAAGAAGTGGATATCCAAATCCAACGAATAACTTTCTCTGAACCTTTCGGTTAATCTTTTTACGGTTCATAACAATGAATAACATCAGTTTGATTAATCAGTTCGGATGCGTTCACTCACGCTATTTTCGTATCCGAGAGGCGTGAATTGTAGCACAAACTTTTAGTTTGTGGCACATCTTCGCAAACTGGAAAGTTTGCGCTACATTTATCAAACTCACGTAATAGGTAAGTAATCCTAAAGATCAATTTCATTAAAATCAACTTCGCTAATGGCGGACTTATAATCTTCGGGAGAATCTATATCTCGCAAAATAGCATCTGTATCAACAGAGACATAATGAATGTCATCACTGTATACATTGAATAGCGATCGCACACCACCACTATCCGCGTCCAATGCCAATATAGCATCTGCATACCGATTATGAAAGATGACCGGATGTCCACGGCGATTATTATAACTCGGCAAAGCGATACCTTTATCTGTTCCTGAATAAGTATCAATGACTTTACTTACCAAATCAGATGTGATGAAGGGTTGGTCAACCAACATTAGTGAAAATGCCCATCTATCTTTCAAGATGGCATTAGCACTTAACCGCTGCCGATTTTCAAGGTCAAGTGAACGAACACCTCTCTGAACAGAAGTCAACATCCCATCTTTGTAATCTGGATTAAAGATGATTCTGACGTCCCTATCCTTCAATGTGTCGCGGATCTGTTCAGCACAGTGTCCAACAATAACAATAATCTCGTTGAACTTTGCATTTAGCATGTTGTCAACAACCGTTTCAATAATGGTACTTTCACCAAAAGGAAGCAGCTGCTTCGGTCGACCCATCCTAACAGAAAGTCCTGCAGCAAGAAGAATACCGGTTATTGAAGGTATCGGCTGTTTTCTCATGGCTCAATATTGAACGACAAAGGAATCAAACTCACCTTTGAAATCTTGTTCTTTAATATCAACTGTATCCACCCTTGAAACACGAGGTCCCTTTCTTACTGCCTTTATGAGTGCATTTAACTGCAATTTATCACCTTCCGCGACTATCTCTACCCTACCGTTTGCTAAATTCTTAGCATACCCACTTAGACCAAGTTCCCTTGCGTTTCGGACGGTGAAATTCCGAAATCCTACACCTTGCACCTTTCCACTAATCAAAACATGGATCTGTCTTTTCCGATTTACCTCAATCGTCAGTTTAACAGGTGTTCCAAGTGCTGGTAACAGATCATCATTCTTTTTATAGAGGTTTTCTTCTGTAGACTCAGGTAGTGGATTCTGAAACAGTGCACTGGGATCACCCTGATTCAGTGCGACAATACTATTCTCCATAAATGCATAAGGTATCACAGCATTCTCGTCGTCGCTGTCAAGGTCTGGTAGAACTCGTGAACCTGAATAAATCCAAGCGACGGGTTGCATCGGTTTTTTGGTCTTTACATTTATTAATAGTTCTTCAGCACTGACCCGTTTCGTTTGTTCGCCTTCCATCCATTCAACAGAGAATAGGAACGCCGTTCCAGTAGGTGGTGTCGGTGCATCAGCTTCATCATCGTAACCCGGTGGCGTGCCCGGTTCAACACCTAATTTTTCTATCGCCTCAAATACGTCCTTAGCGGATGCCTCTGTGACGATTATACTTTCATACTGCTTGCCAGTGGGTCCACAGACAAGATATTCAACTGCACCCTTTAAATGCGATTCATATTCACCAAGTGCTTTTGATATTGTCCCCTTCAAAACAATCTTTTTTTCCTCTTCTGATACTTGAATATGACCATCAGAGATTGCGTTGTTACATATCGTCATAAGACAGAACAGAGAACAGAGAAGAATATTTGTTCCCGTAAAGATAAATCTCATCATAAAACTCCTTTTAATATCTCAGTGTTTTTAGAAAGTATAACTTAATCCGTTGAATATTTCCAGATCATGTTTTCTGATCCCTGTAGGCGGACTATTATCAAAGCGAAAATTTGCACTAAACGGCATCGTCAATCTCTTTGATAGACTAAAACTTATACTACCCTCAAAAAGTATGCGATAATCTTTGACTTCATTCAAAGAGACCTGATAATAACCTGTCGCACTTGTCGAAATACGATCATCGAGTTCAGCTTTCCAACTAACATAATTGGTTGAACGGAGAATACGCGTTACGATGACCCCTTCGTCAGTGTCGTTAATTCTTTCGTGTTCCCACATTATACCTGTACCAAAGTAGGAATTAACTTTTGCTTCTGGAGAACTGAAAGCGAAGCGGAAACCACCACCAAGCAAATTGCGATCTGTCAGGAGAATGGATTCATTGAACTGTTTCTGAACAAAAGACTCAACCAAGATATGATTCGTCAGGTTGCGAATTATGCGTGCATGTGCAATACCTTTACTGGTAAACAGATCATCGTCCTTTCTGCCTTGTTGAAGACTACCAAAGAGAAATGCATGAAACGACTTTGACAAATAATCGGTGCGGAAACGGGTTCGCAATGTAAGCAAATCTGTGTTTCCCGAGCTGTAAGCTAAATCAAGTTTGATACTGTTATACAATCCAGCTTTCAATTGCATCCGCTTCATCGTTTCACTCGTAAAAACATTTACTTGTGCAACAGTTAGGGAACTGGCTGTGTTCAATAGTAAGATACAAAGAAGAGCACATATCAATTCTAAAATTGTTATTGAACGGAAAGGTCGTTGCATCGTAAAATGGGATATATATCTTGACATAAGGAAAATGGAACGTTTAGATGAAAAGAATACTGATAGATTCTGATCCTGGTGTTGATGACGCGCTTGCAATTCTGCTTGCAATGAAATCACCAGAATTATGCGTTGAAGCAATAACAACCGTCAGCGGAAACATACACGTCGATCAAGCAACAGAAAACTTATTGAGAATACTGGGGCTCCTTAAAATGTCCGAATCTCCAATAATTGCAAAAGGAGAAGGCAAACCTTTAGTAAAACCACTCCTCATGGCAGCACACGTACACGGTGAAGACGGATTAGGAAATGTCAGTACGTTATATAATCAAGATGGCAGTCCACAATATCCACAGGCGGACTCCGCTATTTCTGACGTATCCGGTGTAGAATTAATCTTTGAAATGATTGACCGTTATCCTGATGAATTGACAATCGTTGCCTTGGGTCCACTAACGAATATAGCACTAGCAATTCGAAAAGATCCGATAAAAATGCGTAGACTTCATGCTATCGTTTTGATGGGAGGCGTTTTCAAAGAATATGGAAATGTTACCACAACTGCCGAATTCAATATATATGTAGACCCACACGCTGCGCATGAAGTCTTCAGTTCTGAAATTCCAATACAGATCGCACCACTAAATGTTACACATCAAGTCGTTTTAACCGGTGAACGTCTATCTGCTGAGACTGAAGGAAAACAGGGTTTAATATCCAGTTTTCTCAGAGATTCAACAAAAGCATGTATGGAATTCTATCGTCAGCATGTAGGTTTCTATGGATTGCACATCCATGATGCACTACCAATCGGTATGCTAACGCATCCACACTTTTTTGAGAGTATTGATACTCATGTGCAGGTTGAAACCGAGGGTACTCTAACAAGTGGCATGACTATTGCAGACCTACGCGATAGCAGACAAGAAAAAACACATAACGCCAGTATTTCTATGGAAATAGATGCAGATGCGTTTCTAAATCATTTCTTTAACCGGCTTTTCACCAAGACTGAAGTTATTGCACACCAATAAGGTGTTTTGGTATGTTCTGTAGATCTGCATGCGGATCAGGTTTCAGTGAACGTGGTATCTTCAATTCCGGCATTTTCAGTTCATTAAATGCTACCTGCTGTGCTGTAGTCAGTTCAGCATATATCTCCTTAAGGATGCCTTCAATCTCCTTGAGAAGCCTATTCCGCTGCACAAGGAATCTTCTTGCCTTACCACGTATCTGTAGCAGACTACGTTGTCTTTGTGCTAAGCTCAATCCACCATCATTTCGATATAGGTTCCTATCGCTTCTTAGCATACGATACTCTCGCACCTCAGAGTCAAATTCTCGTTTCTCAAATTCATAATCATCTATGATATCGCGAATCAGTTGCAGTTTCGGATATATTTTCTCTCGTTGCTCATGACTCAGCTCAAGTGCGGAACTGCTCTTATTTACATCCATCAACTTCACAGCACCCCCACATGCATAGAGAAAACTACAAGAGAATAAGATAGCATAACATTTACGAATTCTCATCCTTTCACCATGATGCGTAGAGGCGAGGTCACCTCGCCCGTTAAGAAGTCTTCTCGTCCGTTAAGAAGTGTTTCATTAATTGTAAATTCCATGCTTAGTTAAGATCGTACAATTCTCCGTATTTTCTACGAAGATAATCTATGTAAGGTGTTATTGTCATTGACTGACCCGTAGCGCGTTCAATGATCTCTGGGGCAGTAAACTTAGAACCGTGTTGATATACATTCTCTTTTAACCAGTTGTGAAGCGTACCAAATTCACCCTTCTCAATGTCATCTGTTATCTCAGGATGTGCTTCAAGTGCTTTAGCGAAGAACTGTGCACCTAATATATTTCCCAATGTATATCCTTGAAATGACCCACCAATAAGTCCAAAATACCAATGGACATCCTGCAGAACACCATCTTTATCATCCGGTGGGACGATACCAAAATCCGCTTCAAATCGTTCACGCCAAGCGTTTGGTAAGTCCTTAATCTCCATCTCACCCTCCAAGAGTGCTAATTCAAAGTCAAAACGCAACATCACATGCAGATTATAGGTTACCTCATCAGCTTCCGTCCGGATGAGAGACCGTTCAACCTTATTGATTGCACGATGAAATGTATCCACAGAAACAGCACCCAGTTGTTCAGGAAAAAATGATTGCAGTTGTGGATAGAAACAATTCCAGAATCCCCTGCTACGTCCGACGATATTTTCCCATAGACGAGATTGACTCTCATGCACACCTGCTGAAGTACCACGTGCCAGAGGCGTGCCTTCATAATCCATGTTTATACCCTGTTCGTATAACGCATGACCTGTTTCATGCATCGTGCAGAACATCGCTTCACCGAGGCTGTCCTCTTTGGCACGTGTTGTAATACGCACATCACCGAGTGAGAATTTCGTCATAAAAGGGTGATGCGTCATATCCTGTCGCCCACGATTTAGGTCATACCCAAACTTCTCAGCAACCTCCATACCAAACGCCAACTGTTTGTCTTCAGGATAGGTCTTATGTAGACAGGAATCGTCTGCTGGTGTCTGAGAAGTAATCGCAGACGCTATCGGGACGAGTTTTTCCCGTAATTCAGCAAAAACCTGACTGACGTCTGCAGCCTTCATACCGTAATCTCTCGGTTCAATTAAAGGATCTGCGATGTGATCATAACCAGGAAAGAAGTTAGCAGATTGTCTGCTATATTCAAGCGTTTTCTCAAGATAAGGACGAACGCTATCAAAGTCGTTTGCGGGTCGTGCTTCTATCCAAACCTGATACGATTCTGAAGTATGCGTTGTGACCTCTGCCAAGAAATCCGATGGAATCTTTATCGCACGTTCATAGTGTCGACGTGTAACACGTAACAAACCAGCTTCATCAGAATCGTAGTCAAGATTCTCTTGATAAGGCTGTAATGTGTCAAGTAGTTTACCGATAGTGGGGTCAGTAAACTTTTCGTGTGCCAAACGTCTTAGGGTTGCGCTCTGTCTTGCTCGTGCTGCCGCACCCCCAGGAGGCATATAGGTAGATTGATCCCAATAGAGCAGTCCAGCAGCGGATTGTATATCATTTATCTCAATGAGTCTGGTTTTGAGTTCTTGAAATTCGGATTGCAATGTAATTCTCCTAATGAACGGGTTAATCAGATACACAACATTTTATCACAGCAATGTGAAGTATTCAAATAAAATCTGGTATGTATAGTTATGGTTACTTGTCTGAACTCCTGAACCAGGATGGACTTGATTTTTTTTTCGCAAAATGCTAATATACTCCAAGATTAGCGATGGGTTGTGTGATAATGAGACGATTTGGAACGCAAGGTCCAGTTTATCCAGAAAAGCATTATATCGTCAACCGAAAGGCAGAACTTGATGAATTCAATGCACGCGTTGAAGATGGACGTTATATCGTCATCTTCGCGCCACGGCAAACTGGCAAGACTACATTTTTTCATTGGTCCCTTGAAACACTCACGACTCAAAATCCATCCTATTTGACAATTAGATTAGATTTTCAAGTCATGCGTAATATTTCTGAGGTCATCTTCTATCAGAGACTCTATCAGATGTTCTGCAGAGAGTTAAAACAAGAACTTGAGAAGACGAAAATAACGGTTTCCTCAGAACTTACACGCTTACTGGAGAGCACGCAACTAACTGACTCTTTTTCAATGATTACTTTTTTTCAAGACCTTTCTGGTCTTTTGCAAAACAGAAAAATTGTTATCATAATTGATGAGTTTGACGGTATTCCTACGGAAGTTGTAAGTGATTTTTTGTATGCACTCAGACCCATCTATCTTTCTAAAGAACCGAAATGTCCACACAGTGTCGGAATTGTCGGTGTCCAAAGCATCGCACAACTCAACTACGACCGATCCATCTCTCCCTTCAATGTTCAAGACGAGTTTTTTCTTCCTAACTTCACACTTGAACAGGTGCATGAATTGCTCGGACAATACACAGAGGAAGTAGGACAAACATTTGAAACAGAAGTCATAATGTCTATACACAAGCAGAGTGCAGGACAACCGTTCCTCGTGAACAGATTAGCACAGATTCTAACGGATGAGTTGGATATACCGAAGACGAAAACCATCAAAATGAATCATTTCACACAAGCGCATAACAGGCTGCTTCACGAACATAACACGAACATTGACCACCTAACAACAAACATCCGCAGAAATCCCCGTTTTGAAAATATTCTGATGCGAATAACGGCTTCTGACGATGGATTGCATTTCAACCTTCGCGACGACCAAATCAGTGAACTTGCAACTTTTGGCGTAATAAAGCAGGGAGCGGATGGCATGTGTGAAATTGCTAACCCAATCTATTTTTATTGCATCTTACAGACATTCAAACCGACAATAAATGGATTAGAACAAGCATATCTTCCTGAAGATACAAGAGATGGATTCCTGGATTACCTGTCTAAGTCTGGACACATTGAGATGGATGCATTGCTTGATAACTTCAGGGATTTTATCGCGCGGGTAGGTTTTAGCATACTGCAAGTGCCAGATACGCCACAAGAATCAGTTGGCAGGCATCTCCTCTTTGCCTACCTTGAACAGTTTGTACTGATTGTCGGTGGATTTATGCACATAGAGGTTCAAATCTCAAATCGGAAGGGGCATCGGAGGGATACTATGTTGTTTTTGACCACCGCACGCATCCGGAACAACTTACGGAAATAGAAAAGATAGATGGATATGACATCAGAAGTTATGTCATTCCTGTAATACAGGAATAAACCGTTGTTTAAAACTTATACAAATCTCACAAATGTGGTAAAATATGCTCATATTTAGACATTTCTGCCCCATCTGTTAGTTTGTTGTTTAATTCCTGCTTCCGTCTCTCGTGCCTCCGATTGAGGTCTTACTTGGACTCCACAGGCGTGTATTCCCGTGCAACTCACGGTATATTATGATGGACACAAGTTGATGGCAGCGTTTAGGTCTCTATCAATACGGAGATCACATTCGCTGCAATGATACGTTCTATCTGAAAGTGTCAAGTCTTGTATCTTGTGTCCACACCTGCTACATGTTTTACTACTTGCGAAGAAACTACCAGCTTTGACTATCTTAACTTTATGCCTATCCGCTTTGTATTCCAGTTTAGACAGAAAACCACCTAAAGCACTATCTGATAACGCTTTTGCTATCTTTTTGTTCTTTAGCAAGTTCGTTATCTTTAGTGTTTCTATACCGATAGATGAAGCACGACGCACAATATCAGTCGTTGCTTTATGGTGTGCATCTTCACGGATACACGCTATACGATAATGGATGGCTTGCAGGCGTTTCTTTGCTTTTTGCCAGTTCTTACTATACCGCACTTTACGACTTTGTGAACGGTTAGCACGCCTCAACTTCTTTAGAAACCGTTGCAAAGGTCGCGGGTTCTCATACACAACACCATCAGAACACGTAGCAAGTGTTTTGATGCCTACATCTACACCTATCGGTTGCTTCGGTGTGATATGGAATAAACTGGATTGTTTGCCTTCTGCGACTATATCAACATTGACAAGGATTGAAGCAAACCATGTGCCGTTGCGTTTTGATACAACAACTCTGCGTATCTGTCCTTGCCACCGTAGTGCTTCACACATGCGTATCCAACCGATTTTAGGGAGGTATATGCGTTTGTCGTCAATGTCAATCGTATCGGGTCCGTTGTCCGCTTGATAAGATATTTTATCAGATCGTTTCTTGTGGACTGGATACCTATTTTGACCTTTCTGCCATCTATCTACAGCGTCATCAAAATTGTGAATCGCATTCTTACCAGCATTCTGTGATAGTTCTTTACACCAAGAAAACTTATCATACTTTACAGCGTTAAACTCTTTCTTTAGGTCGTAGCAACTACGCCACTCGCCAACTGCTCTACCAGCATTAAATGATGATAAGGCAAAGTTGTAAGCAACACGCGCGAAGCCACAATGTTTTGACATTGCTGTTGCTTGCTTATTATTCGGATTGAGTTCTATCTGCTGTGTCCTGAGTATCAAAATTCAACGCCATCTGGACAGAAGCATGTTCATCACCAACAATCTCCTGTATCGCTTCTGCCATTTTCTTAGATTTATGTGATTTTCTGCCATAAAGTTTCGCACAAAATACAGTCATGATTTCCATAACATCTTGTGTCAGTTCTTCTTCAAATGATGGTTGTTCGCCTTTGTTTGTGATGACAACTTCTATGCCTTTCATTTCGCAAATACGGAAGATAATCTCCGCACCAAATCGTAGAAGTCTATCTTTGTGGGTTAAGACAATACGTGCTGCACGCCCAAAAACAATGATTTCAAGCAGTTCTAACAAGCCGTTCTTCTTATAGTTCATACCACTGCCTAAGTCTTTGATTACAATTGTGTCCCAACCATTCTTATTACAATATGCCTCAAGGACAGCATGCTGTCGCTCCAAATCCTCCTTCTGGTCACGACTTGAGACTCTGGCATAAGCGATTGTCGGATATTGTATATCCTTTGCACCTAACAACTCTTGCACACTATAAAGCCGTGTACCTTTAGGTGTTCGCTTGGCAGGTTGAATAAAACCACCATCTTCCCATCTTCTTAACGTTTGTGGATTCACACCAAGCAGTTTTGATGCTTCACCAATCTTAATAAATCTATCGTTCATACAAACATAATAACATATTTTACATATACTTGTCAAGTATATTTTCTTACAATGTATAGATTATTTAGATATGAATAGATTTGTATAGATTTGATACTATTTTAGCGTGCAGTTACTTACCCTATGTAGGCCAGAATCCCAATGGATGCAAGTATAAATATCTGTGTTCACAAACCCCCTAATTCGTCCTGCATGGAGACGTTAACCCGCGCATTTTTTGTTCGGACAGACAATCTCAGCTGTAGCACATTCATCCTTGATTGTGCTTCTTTGGGCAACAACCATCGTTCATTACGTCTCTCTTCACAACATGGATAAGACACAATTCTTAGCAGATACTTTATCGCGTGGGATGACGTGCTTCGTAGCACAATCAAGATGAATGTGCTACGGCTTAATAACACCAAATGCTTAGCAGATACTTTAGGGCGTGTAAAGTTCTCGTCAATAGAGGTGTGAAATTAGCAATCTCCTCTGTCCTTAGCTGACAGAGCACCTGATAATTGTGAAAATACCTTGCCAATCTATGTAACTTGTCCAAAACACCCTTCCGCGTAATCCGTGTTCTCCGTGTAATCCGCGATTCTGACAAGAACAGTGACAATTACTTTACACACCCGATTTTATGTATATACCCATTGTCATGTGTGATTTCAAGACTTTGCCATATCTTTAACACACAAATTAGAAACGTTTGAAACAAAATTATGGTAAAATTGCTGTAATTCAGGTAGAATGGTTAGTTAAAATCTCAGAAAGGAATATAAATGAAGAAGCTCGCATTTTATACAGTATTTTTCCTTATCGCATCATCAGTTTTTGCACAAAACATCACATTTACAGAAATACAGTGGCGTGAAGACATGCTGCTTTCTAAAGAACCTGTCGTGACAGGTTTTGAGGGCGCGTATGCAATTGTTGAATTTGAAACGCTGATAGATGCACCGCCATCAGTTGCATATTACGGTGTACCACATACTGAGGGTAATCTAACGACACCTCGATACCGAAAAAGCGCAAAAGGAACGCATATTGACAACAAAAAGACACACCACCAAGTTAAAATGGATATATCCAAACTTGAAGACGTACATTACGACACGGGGTTGATTGCGAACAATGGTGGCGTGATTGTCTACAGAATAGAAGTCTTTGATACACGCATACAAACCACACGCGCGTATGATAGACAACTGAGATATGAACGGGATGGGAAACCCAAAACAGGTACATACACATCACTCGTCGCTCTAACAGAGGGACCTTTCCTTGATCTTGTCACTCATGATTCAGCAGTCATATCTTGGGAGACAAATAAACCCACAGAAGGACGAGTCTTAACGGATAATAGAGAATTTCTGTCGTTAGAACCTTCTATACGACACGAAGTGCAGTTGACAAGACTGAAACCGAATACTGTTTATACATATAGAGTCAATTACGGAACCCTGACACCAGCTTATGTATTCAAGACCGCGCCAATGTCTGGCACCAGAGCAGCCTTTAAGTTTGGCTTTATGTCAGATTCACGGGCAGGTGTTGGGGGAGGCGAACGCGCACAGAACGGAGTCAATGCAAAAGACCTCGGAAGATTCGCAATAGAACTCTATAACAGAAAAGCAGATTTCGTGTGTTTCGGTGGAGACCTTATCAACGGATATACTTCTGATGTGAAGGACTATGAATCTCAACTTGAAACATGGAAACGCACAATTCAACCCGTCGGCGCGAATATCCCCTTCTATGAATCTATCGGAAACCATGAACAGGTCGGTAAATACTACAAGGTCGTTACCCCACAACTAAAAGCAGGTGAATATTATATCCAATTTGCCGGCACAATCGGAAATCAGAGTGCTGAATCCATCTTCGCTAAGGAATTTGTTAATCCTACGGACAGTCGCTACGCAATCGGGATACCTGATCCAGAGGTAAAAGGCAATAATAAAATGGGGGGTGAAAATACAGGACCATCCTACCATGAGAATGTCTACTCATTCAACTACGGCAGAGTACATTTTATCTCATTAAACTCTAATTACTGGTCTACGGGTTTTAGAAACCAAAGTGCCTTCGGTCAAAAATCTCAGGATAAAGCAGTCATAAATATCGCTTTAGAACATCTCGGTGGAAATAGAGAAGGTTACGTTATGAAAAACCAGATGGAGTGGCTTGATAAAGAACTAACCGCAGCAGAAATGGACATAAATGTTGATTGGATTTTCATCATACTTCATGAACCCCCATTTCCAAATGGAGGACATGTTAAGGACGCTATGTTTTGGGGAACACCTGGAAGTGGTGAACTCGGCGGATACAACGACAAGACCGCACCCATGGGAGATGTCATTGATATGCGTAACAGGTTCTGGAAAATAGTCTCAAGTAGATCAAAAGTATTAGGTGTCCTTTGTGGGGATGAACATAATTATAGCCGAACCCTAATTGATTCATCAATACATCCAGACTTTAAGCATCCCGTATGGCAGATTGTCAGCGGTGGATGTGGCGCGCCATATTACGTTCAAGACAAATCCGTTCCATGGGTTGCCAATGTCAAAGCGTTCACAATTGATAAACATTTCTGTTTATTCTCTGTTGATGGAAAAAGGGTCGGATTAGAAGTCTACAATGATAGTAATCAGTTGTTGGACAGCATTGACAATCTCACCACAATCCGATAAATACGTCAGGAAAATCTCATAATGACAGATATAATATCCAGTTTTGTCTTATTTTCGTAACAATTGATCGCTATAATATTAGTATATAGTAAAATTATTGTTTAATGAGATTTTTCACCCAAACAACGATGACGAAGACCACCCATCGTAGGGGCGAGGTCATCTCGTCCGTTGTGTGAGGTCACCTCGTCCGTTGTGGCGTGTTACTTTAATTCTGAAATTCACTATAAGCAAGTTTGAATATTAAATATGCAGGTGGCACGTTGATGATGGGCGGGGAGACCCCGCCCCTACGGGTTCGGAGTCTGTAGGAGAATCTGAAAATTGATAATTCCTTATTTAATATTGCTTAGAATTGAATATTGGAGGTAGTTTCCATGCAGTACGCAAGTTGGATTAGAATTGGTGTCATTCTCATACTTGTCTTAGCCATTTACGGTTTTGTCTTCCACAGTAGTTCAAGTGATGAAAATGCCACAAACGGAACAAATGTCCAAGGGACAAAAACCATCATAAAAAATAAAGGTTCAGATACAATAGTGAATCTTGCACAGGCTTGGGCAGAAGAATATTCAAATGACAAAGTATCTATTGAAGTATCAGGTGGTGGCTCAGGAACAGGTATCGCATCGTTGATCAATGGCACAGTCAATATAGCAAACTGCAGTCGTCAAATAAAAGACAAAGAGAAGCAACAAGCCATAGATAACACCGGCAAAGAACCGATAGAGTTTATCGTAGGATACGATGCACTCGCAGTATATGTGCACAAAGAAAATCCAATAGATAAAATCACTATACCACAACTCGCAGAGATATATGGAGAAGATGGGACGATAACAAGATGGGACAACCTCGGTGTTGTCAATTCCGGTTGTAGTAGTGACAAAATCATACGGATTAGTCGTCAGTCAAACTCTGGTACATATTTCTATTTTAGAGAAGCACTCCTCGGTAAAGAACGCGATTTTGAGTTAGGTTCGTTAGATTTACACGGGTCAAAAGATGTCGTTGAGGTCGTGGGACGAACACTTTGTGCTATCGGTTATAGTGGAATGGGATACACTACTGATCATGTTAAAATGCTAAAAGTCGCAACAGAACTTGATGCACCCTACTATGCACCGAATCTTGAGAATGTTCTTACCAAATCATACCCCATTGCACGTCCACTGTATATGTATTCTCTCGGAGAACCAACTGGAGAAGCGAAGGCATATCTTGACTGGATTCTGTCTCCTGAAGGACAAAAAATTGTTGAGGAACGCGGTTTTGTGCCGTTACAAAGTAATTAAAGGATATTCCAACATTTGATGAACTTTATACACGTCTGTTTCTCATTAAAAGGTCGCATCAACAGACCCGGATGGTGGCTGCTCAACCTACCAATATTTGCGATTTTCGCTATCTCTGTTTTCGTATACGATTTCCCTTCAACATTAACACCCATCTACATTCTACTTTTAGTACCCGCATGGGTACATATTGCAGTCAGTGCAAAACGTTGGCACGACAAAGGTAAATCTGGCTTGTTTGTACTCATACATACTTCTACCCTTATTTCATTGTTCGTAGTGTTAGGTACGCAATCAACGTCCGGTTGGGTGACCCTGATTTATCTCATTGCAGTCATTAACGGACTCTGGGCAGGTGTTGAGTTAGGTCTTCTGAAGGGTGACACAGGTGAAAACGAATATGGTGCAGATTCAGAGACATCTTCCGAACCCGTAATTGATCTGTATATCCGTCTATGTGGAATCAGCTCAATTATGTTTGTGTTTGGTATCTTCTTCTTTATTTTTAAGGAGTGTGCAGGTTTTCTATTTAGTGAGGATTTCAAACTATGGCAGTTTTTAACAAGTGAGGAATGGTACCCAACATCATTGGAAAACAAGAGATATGGCACTTTGGCATTGATACTTGGAACCTTTAGTGTAACAGCCTTAGCCATGTTGCTGGCGGTACCTTTCGGTCTCGGTGCTGCGATATTTGTCTCAGAGTTCTGTAGTCCCAAGTTAAGGGAAACCTTCAAAATCGTAATTGAATTTCTGGCAGCAATTCCGTCAGTTGTCTGGGGATTCATCGGTTTAACATTGATGAATGAGTTGATCATCGCGGTCTTTAATGCCCCCATCGGTCTAACGATGTTAAATGGCGGGATCATGTTAGCACTCATGAGTGTTCCGATTATTGTCTCTATTGCTGAAGATGCTTTGAAAGCTGTTCCCGATACCTATCGCGAAGCAGCGGAAGCACTCGGTGCAACTCGGTGGCAAGTTATCTATCGTGTCTTATTACCCGCTGCAAAAAACGGGTTATTGGCAGCCGTATTACTCGGTGCAGCACGATCTATCGGGGAAACGATGGCAGTACTCATGGCTACGGGACATTCAGTTAACATACCCTCAGGACCGCTTTCGTGGATACGCACACTCACTGCAACAATTGCTGCAGAATTGGGTGAGGTGGCAAGAGGTGGAGAACACTACCAAGTGCTATTTCTCATAGGTATCTTACTTTTCTCCATTACATTTGTTGTGAACTTAATCGCCGATTTAGTCATTAAAGGAATCCGTCAGAGTTAGAATATTAAGGATTTTTATGGAAAACAGACCAGAGTTGATGTTCACTGAAACCGATATTGGAAGACGTAACAGGTATATAGAAAACGGCATCAGAGTTTTCTTCTTTATCATGACCTGTCTGATGATTGTTCCACTACTGCTCATCATCGGCTATCTCTTTTATAAAGCGATACCTGTGCTTTCTCTCGACTTTCTATTCAAGAATCCAGAGGATAATATGCGGGGTGGTGGTGTCTGGGCACCCTTCCTTGGAACAATCTATCTGGTCGTTGTATCTCTCATGGTTGCAGCACCGATAGGTGTTTTCGCTTCAGTGTATCTCAATGAGTATGCACGTGAGAATTGGTTCACACGGATAGTGAACTTAGCAGTTGTGAACCTTGCAGGTGTTCCGAGTATTGTGCATGCGTTGTTCGGTGTTGGTGCTTTCGTATTGTTTTCCGGGTTAGGTGAGTCCATTTTGGCAGCTTCACTCACATTGGCAATTATGACGTTACCCGTAATTATTGCGAGTACAACCGAAGCACTCAAAGCAGTGCCGATGGCTTTCCGTGAAGCATGCTGGAATATGGGAGCAACACGATGGCAAACCATACGAAAAATCGTACTCCCGAATTCAATCAGTGGAATTTTAACAGGGGTGATCTTACAAGTGTCGCGTGCTGCAGGTGAAACAGCACCCATAATGTTCACAGGAGCAGTTTTCTTTAAACCTATTGCAGAAGGAAACTTTTTAGCATATAATATAACGGACCAGTGTATGGCACTCTCCTTACATCTCTATACGATTTCTACACAAGTACCAGATGTAGCAGAGGGTATTCCTTACGGCACAGCAATTGTCTTAGTAGCAAGTGTCTTACTTGTTAATGCAGCCTCAATTGCGCTTCGGGTATATCTTAGAACGCGTAAGAAATGGTAGCTTAGAAACGGATTATATGAGGTGCTATTACTGGTGACCTCATGCCAATCTGAGGAATCCCATCTCGCCGTTTAGGCGTTAAAATAGGATGTTACCCATGTTGAATAATGAAAATGGAAGAAATTCTGACCTGAGGAGTAGATTAGATGATATAGTTGAGGGAAATGAAAATGGAGGATATTCTGACCTAAGAAGGAAATTAGACGATATCATTGAGGGCCCCGTCTTTACTGCAATAATTCAATTTCTAATTCTGGCATCGGCTGTTGCCTTTGTCCTTGAAACTGAACCTGCTTATGATAAGTATATATATTATTTCCATATATTGGATTGGACGTTTTTGATACTGTTTACTTTGGAGTACGTATTACGCATTTACACTGCTCCAGACAGGCCAGTATTTATATTCAGTTTTTTTGGAATTGTTGACCTACTTGCAATTTTACCGTCGCTCGTATTAATACCTGGTTTAGGTAGTGTGCCTGGATTCAGGGTGCTTCGTGTTCTCAGGTTCTTACGAGTTTTTAGGATTTTCAAAGCGACCCGTTTTATTTTAGCTGTTGACAGAATGATAGAGGCTTTGGGCGAAGTCAAACGTGAAATATTTGCACTTGTTATCTTGTCCTCTATGTTAGTCTATTTAGCTGCGTGCGGTATCTATTATTTTGAAAAAGGTCAACGAGCAGATGCTTTCGTTTCTATCCTAGATTCCATGTGGTGGGCAATTGTTACTTTAACAACAATCGGTTATGGAGATGTATATCCTGTAACTGTTGGAGGAAAGATCTTTACCGCTTTGGTTGCCTTAGTCGGTGTGGGTTTGATAGCAATTCCATCAGGACTATTGGCATCCGTTCTGACACAGGCAAGGATTGAAGAGGAAATAACAGAAGAAAGGAGTGAAGATGATGAGAACCAGAACACCTAAAGCACTTAAGATTCTGTTACTTATCGTTATATTTGCAGCAATTGTCTTCTTATGTTCTTTATGCCTCTACTTCTTTGAAAAAGATAACCAACCAAATGCATTCGATTCCATCGGTTCTGCAATGCAATATGTGCTAATAACGATGGCAACAATAGGGTATGAGGATGCGACTCCACTAACATCCGGTGGGAAAGCTGTCGTTTTCCTTACCAGTTCCATCGGTATTCTTGTTGCTATTGCATTTTGGATTTGGATGGCTTTTATAGTTTTTGGTAGAGTTATATCCGGTAAATATTTCAGAAAAAAACCGGGCGGACATTCACGAAAGTTGGAAATGTGAGGTTAATTTGAGAAATAAAATAGAAATTAACGATCTGAAAGTGACCTACGGAGAAACACAGGCAATAAATGGCATCTCCTTTGATGTAGTGGAAAACGAAATCCTCGGTATAATAGGTCCAGCACAATCAGGTAAAACAACTTTGTTGAAAGTCATCAATAAAACATTGGAATTCACACAAGGAACATCCGTTGAAGGTTCTGTGATGTTAGATGGTGTTGACATAAACGCAATTAGTGATGTTCACGGACTGAGAAGACGTATCGGTATGGTACTACCATTACCCGTCGGGTTACCACTTTCAATCTATGATAACGTGGCATTTGCACCTCGCGCTGCCGGACTACGGAACAAAGCAGAATTAGATGAAATCGTTGAACGATGTTTACATCAAGCAGCACTTTGGGATGAAGTCAAAGACAGATTAGATTCACTCGGAACAAAATTATCTGGTGGTCAACAGCAGAGATTAACAATCGCAAGGGCACTGTCTCACCAACCAGAAGTCTTGTGTCTGGATGAATTCTCTATCGCAGTAGACCCTGTCACAACAATGCGAATTGAGGAAGTGCTAAAGACTTTGAAAAATGAGATGACTATTCTACTTGTAACAAATCTTGTGCAACAAGCAAAACGTTTAGCAAACCGCACAGCATTTATGCTTAACGGTGACCTGATAGAAATTGACAATACGGATGTTATCTTCTCGGAGAATCCAACAGAGCAAGCAACCTATGACTATGTCAATGGGACCTTCGGATAGAAAGAATGGGAGTATGACACTTGGACGCTACTAACTACAGCATTGAAACCGAGAATCTAAGTCTTTGGTATGGCAATTTTCAGGCACTTGTTGATGTAAGTGTGAAGATTCCTGACGGTAAAATAACATCACTTATCGGTCCTTCAGGGTGTGGAAAGACAACACTCCTACGTTGTTTCAATCGTGTAAATGAACGATACGGAAATGTCACGACAAAAGGTGAAATCAACATATTGGGTAAGAACATTTACGATCCAGATGTATCGTTATTGGAGTTAAGAAAAACTGTTGGGATGGTGTTTCAACGTCCAAATCCATTGCCGATTTCTGTTTATGATAACATACTCTTTGGACTGCGGATCCATTCTCCGTTTCGTAGTCTGTCCCGTGCCGATTCTGACCAAATCGTTGAAGATGCTCTCACATCTGTTTTTCTCTGGGATGACCTAAAGGATAAACTGAAGACCAAAGCCACCTCTCTCCAATTGGAGCAGCAACAGAAACTCTGTATCGCAAGGCTTTTGCCGCTCAAACCACAGATAATTCTTATGGACGAACCGTGTTCTGCATTGGATGCAAAAGGAACACTTGCTGTTGAGGAATTAATGGATGTGCTTTCAGGTTCTTATACGTTCTTAATCGTAACCCACAACATGGCACAAGCACGCAGAGTCAGCACTGAATGTATCTATATGTTCCTCGGTGAACTTATTGAACATAGAGAAACCCAAGCACTATTTGATGAACCGGAACATCCGAAAACTGCAGATTATGTTCAGATGCGTTACGGATAGTGTAGACACAATTTATATTATGAATATGTCAAATCCAATTTTTCATAGTTTCATATTCATTATCTTACTTGTTACCCTATACCTGATGTTGGACAATAGACAAGATTCGACATTAGAAGAATTTGATCTGACAACTAACGAAATATCAACTGATCCCATCTACAGTCTGCAAGATAAAATAAACAGTATGCTGCCCATTCTGATCGGATCAATTCTTATCGGTGTTGTCCTTGCAGTGCTACTGCAGGAATGGATACCAGGAGAAAGTTGGACATACCGAATATTTGACTTTATTATCGCGATTCTTGCAGGTATACCATCTGTCTTTTACGGTCTGTTATGTGTTTACTATTTCGTATTTAAGAGTGGGCGCGTATCGTATCTAACACAATCATTAACTATCATCCTACTTACAATGCCTATCACGTTCCAATCTACCCAGAACGCAGTTAAATCTGTAGATGTATCAATTCGTGAAGCTGTATATGCATTAGGAGTCAAGAAGTCAAAAGTGATCACTGCACATGTAATACCACACGCGTATTCTGGAATCATGTCAGGAGTATATACAGCAGTCTCAAGAGCATTTCTTGTGGCAGGACTCATCTTAGTTACCTTTACATGGATACAGACGATCCATTCACGTATCAGTTTCAGTATACCCAAAAACGCATCTATTTTCTTGATCGCTGCCCTATTATGCAGTCTGTGTTCAAGTCTATTAAAAAAACAGTCAGTCAATACGGATTATGTGGCATAAGAACAAGAGGTGTCAGTATGCAAAGTCAAGAAGCACAACCAATTCTGAGTATTGAAAGACTGAATGTATGGTACGGAAAAAAACTGATACTTAAAGACCTAACTTTTGACATATATCCTAAGCAGGTAACTGCCTTTATAGGTCCATCAAAATGTGGGAAAACTGCATTCGTAAGATGTCTAAACCGATTGAATGACCTGCAGCACAATTTCAGGTATCAAGGGAACATACGCTTTAATGGAAACAACATCAATGATCCGAAAACAAAATCTACTGATATAGCTCAAAAAATAGGTATGGTTTTTCCAAAACCGATACCCCTGCAAAGATCAATATATGAGGACGTAGCCTACAGTGCCCGAATTCGTGGCATAAAGCAACCCGAAAGACTTGGTCATATTGTAGAGAGAAGCTTATCAAACGCGCAGCTTTGGGATGAAGCTGCAGAAAATCTTGATGCTTCTCCCAAAACACTGTCTATTAGTCAACAACAGAGGCTATGTATAGCAAGAGCATTGGCAGCAAATCCAGAAATCATTATCTTTGACGAACCTTGTGAACAACTTGATGCAGCAGAAACACCGAAACTTGAAGCAATCATACAGAACTTGAAAAATGATTATACGATTATTTTTGTCACTAACAAAAGACGGCAAGCAGCGAGAGTCTCGGATGTTGCTGGTTTCCTATATGACGGTGAACTCGTCGAATATGGACAGACGGAAGAGATCTTTACAAACCCCAAAGACGAAAGAACGGAAAACTACGTAACCGGACGCTTAGGGTAATTTTAGTAAAGTTAATAATTAATGAGACATTTCACCCCATACAACGATGATGAAGACCACCTATCGTAGGGGCGAGGAGACCTCGCCCGTTCTGGAGCTAGTCAATATTTTAACTGACATTAATTCTAAAGTTCACGATAAATTCTATTAGCGGAGAATGTCATGCAGAACTACCTGGAATCTGAGCTGAAATCACTTCAGCATCAACTCCTAAAAATGGGTGGAATTGCAGAAAACATGCTGCGAGATGCTATACAATCAATACAAGAACAAGATGAAAATTTAGCACTGCGAGTCATCGCTATTGACGATACAGTCGATAAACTTGAAAACGAAATTGAAGAAAAATGCATCCAATTAATTGCAAGACACCAACCCGTCGCATTCGAATTAAGATTCTTGACAATGACCCTAAAGATCAATAGAAACATTGAACGATTAGCAGATAAATGTGTTTCTATCGCAAGAAGAAGCTTGGAACTCATGACATTTCCGCCAATACAAGGCACAATTGATCTACAACCGGTTACACAACTGATTCAGCAGATGGTGAATGACGCATTTGATGCACTCGTAAACCGAAATGCTGACCTCGCAAAAGAACTCAGAGAACGTGACAATAAGGTAGATGAAATCTATGAAAAAATGATGCAAGACTTATGCTCTATTCTAATAGACCAACCTCAACTCATTCAGTCAGGTTTCGGTAATCTACTATTGTATAGACATTTGGAACGGATAGGAGATCTTGCAGTCAATATCGGAGAAGAGGTATATTATCTCGTCAAAGGTGAGGTCATCCGCCATTCAGATCTATAGTAACACTTAAATCCGTTCGTAGTAGGGCAATTCATTGCCCGTCGTCCCAAGGTAGGTGCGACATCCTTATCAATGCAGAATACCAAACGCGTATTCTGCCGGATTTGCCCTAAAAATTTTCATAATAGGTCTTCGCGTAGGTCCCGGTGCGATTGGGAAATCGCACCTACCAACTTCGGTATTATTGATAGTGTATAAATAATTCCATAATCCACCATAAACTTGCTAAACACTGCTCTCCTGATAAAAATGCACATCTCGTTGAGGGAATGGAATCTTTATTCCGTGTTCCTTAAACTTGTGCCAGATCATAAAGTGAAGATCACTTGCAACATCAAAACGTTGAAATGAATCTGGGATCCATGCATACAATTGAAAATCCAAAGACGACTCACCGAAGTCTGTAAACCTTACAAATGGGGCAGTTACGTTTTCCATCTGAGGAGGTGGGTCCTTAATTACCTCAGGATGGGCATGTGCCACCTCAATTAATACCCTTTTCACAAGTTCAACATCCGAACCGTACGATACACCTACCCTTATAGTAACACGAAAGCGGTTATTATAGTGTGTAAGATTATGCACTGGTTCGGAGACCATCTGTAAATTCGGTACAATAATTTCCTTTTCGTCCAGTGACATAATCACAGTTGAACGAAGGTTTATACTTGTCACACGACCAAAAAGATTGAAATCGATGATCTCTACCAAATCACCAATTTTAATGGGACGTTCAAATAGTAGGATGAGACCTGACATGATATTGGCTACGGTATTCTGCAATCCAAAACCGATCCCAATACTCAGACCCCCAAATATAATCGCAATACTCGTTAGACTAATGCCGATAGTTGTCAGACTTATCAGGACACCGATAGTGATGAGGAAAAAGTGGAAAACGCGAAGTATAATGAATTGTGCATGTCTATCAATCTGAAAAGCCTGTAATACTTGCCGTTGCAGAATCAACTGTGAGAATTTCGACAGAATAAACATGCCGAAAACAATAGCAAACCCATAGAACAAATTTGCTAAAGTAAATTTTCCTTTATCTACTTCTCCACCACCCGTCACCTCCTCTCCTGTATCTGTGTCAACTACTTTTTCTTGTGGTTGAAATATTTCAGAAAGGTCATAATGAAGAACCGTACCGAGGATACCCGTACTGATCTCTGCAACCTGAAAGGAGACACCGATGCCAATAAACAGCATAATGAGGAAGAAAACAGCCAATGTTCGGTTGATAATATCCTCTGACATTCTCATCCGAACAAATAACCTTCGTAACCAACGTCTTGTAAGACCTGTTAAAAACAACCATACTGTCAAAAATCCAAACAATCTTAATATGTGCCAGTAAGTAACGGGTTCGTCTAATTTTATTGCAGTCTGACTAAGGAAGTCATTAATTTCTTGCCAGAGTATTTCCATCGTACACTGCCTATGTTATTCTGAAGTTGCTCGTTTATTCTATCGGAATCTGTTCAATTGAGTGGACAAACAGCACATCGTTCACACCATTGTAACGCTGTAAGATCAGATCCAAATCCTCAGAATTCAAGTCCTCTGCTGTTAGACCGACAATTACAAGGTCCGCCTGTGAAGATCGTTGTGTTACCTCTTGCTCCAAGGTTTCGGGACTGTCATAGTTGACTGAGGTTACATTCTGCATAGAGATCGGGAGCCTCCCTTCCTTGATTACGGTTGAAAGTTGATCTGCATCCAATTCAGTATCCCAAGAATCTGAACAGGCAAAGAGTCTTATTTTCGCACGTTTCCATTCCGGATGACCGACTAATATGTAAGCAAGCAGAAGCATCATCGGTACATTAGAGATGTTGTCATCTGTAACCCACACATGAATTGAGGACCGATAACCGAATCGGTATTTTGTTGACCGCAGTATCAGCACGTTAAAGAGTGATTCCGCTGCAAGTAAAGCACCTTGTGTCACCTCTGGGATCTCTTCAGGGTGGTCCTTATCAAATTCGAGCAGAACAGAATTGTTTGGCAATCCAGCAAATCCTGGCATCTGTAACACTTGTGCTAATGCAAGTTGGAAATTTGGACAGATCAGCGAATCGACAAAAATACCTGCTTTACTTGCTTCTGTCTGTTGAATCAACGCATCAACGTGTAAACGAGCAGAGATCTCTTCAGGAAACGAGTAATCTCCAGGGAAAAACTGAATAAAGTGTCCAAATCCTTGTCTATGGCATATCCAACGTAGTAAATCGAAGTGTCCAAGCCGTCTCTCTCCGAATTGGGTTATACCTACGATTGAGGGTCTCCATCCACTTTCTGATAGGTTGACACGGTCTTTCTGTAACGTAGTCTGTAACCAACGGGTTAACTGTATCATGGCACCTTGGAAGATGCCTGACATTCCACGATGTTCACGGTGCCCCCGTCGTAAACCGATGTAGATTGCTATCATAAGAACTATAGATATGATGGCATAAAACACATGGATCTGTATCATCATCATACCCGACATAACAATGCCTAATAGTGATACATACCAGCGTGAATGGAATGTAGGACGGTAAGATGGATTGCCAGCAAAGTGTTCAAGGAAAGAAACCACACATAATGCACCATAGGTAACTAAGAAAAACATAGTCAGAATCTGGGCAATGAAGTTTAACTCACCTATTGCCACGAACACTATGGCAATAGCACCCGAAACAAATGTTGCCGGAATCGGTTCTTGCGTTTTACCAACCCCTGTCTGCATCAAACGGTTCAGTGCTGGAATTGGAAGCACATTATCTTTCCCAAGTGCCTGTAACGTTCTCGGTGCAATCATAATTGACCCTAACGCTGATGACAACGATGCTGCTCCCAATCCGAAATATATGGTTGGTTCCCATATTGATATCCGTGCCATAATGAATTTGTCCCCAGCAAGTTGCTCAGGTGTTGCACTTTGCGCGAGTTTAAATGCTACGAGGACATAAACCACCATGCCTGCTACTGTAGCGGCGATTGTTCCGAGGGGTATACTCCGTTGCGGGTTTCTCAAATCACCAGATAGTCCTAAACCTGCAATCATACCCGTAAAAGCAGGAAAACAGATGGCAAATACTCTTCCAAATGAATCGCCATCTTTAATAGCAGCATTAAAGTCCAGGCTTTTAGATTGCTGCTCTGGTGCGATTTCTCCATTAGTTATTTTCTCTACAGCATCAGCAGGATCAATTCCGTTTACCATTTCCGCAACGGGTAATTCCGAACCCAGGAAGAATGCTGCCAGTGAAGCAGCCAGTATCCCGCAGATAACCCATAGCATTGACACACCCATGTTAGCACCCTTAGTCAACATGAGGAGTATGAGAATGATAGTAGACGGAATACTCAAGAAACGAATATCAATCGGATTCTCAAATTCATACTTTGTTTTTATCATCTCAAAGACTGGTTCAAAAGCTGCTGCGAACGCAACCATATAAAACGCAATAGAGATCGCTTGTGAAAGGAATAAAGCAAAACCGATCGTCCCTCCAATACTGGTACCGAACGATCGACTCACGATGTAATACGCACCACCCCCAGCAACACGTCTGTTGGTCGCAATCTCTGATACTGCTAAAACTGTCGGAATAGTCACAAGATGACCCAGTGCAATAACGCCGAGACTCTGCAAGAGACCAATATGACCAACAGCATATCCAAATCTCAAGAACAGAATCGCACCTAAAATCGTACTTATAGAAGCTAAAAAGACCGGAGCAGTACCGAAGCCGTGACCATGTTGATGAGATGTAAGATTGCTGCTAAATCTGTTACCATTCTGTTGTCCTAACTTTGAGAACATACTAATTTACCTCAATATCACCTCAAAATGTTATTATCAATTCAAAACGTTATAGCTTAATTCGTAAAATAGACAGATACTTATAATGTAGATTTTCTGTTAAGGGTTTGCTATTGTAACTTAAAGAACCACTCAACCGCAAACCTAAACGCGAGGTTAACGTCACAGTAAATGCTGGTTCGGCAGAATACTTGAAATTCTTAAAACCTACTTCCGGTGAGTATTTCATAGATACATTTAGATTTTGCCATCCAATTGACGTAAACCCTAACCAACGAAAAGAAGTGGGATCGAACTTTCTTATCGTAAGGTTCTTGTGAGGTTGGACATTCTCAAGAAAATACCCTATTCCACCAGAAATCCGTAAAGTTCCTTTTTCATAAATCCCAGGACGGATATAACTACCAATCTGGAAGGTTAAGGCTGTTCCTTTTGAAATGTTTCGCTCAAAATCGGTAAACACCTCAATACCAAACGTCTTTATACGAATGCCTCCCTGAATACGTCCCTTTGCAATTTCTGTTATAACACCTTCGTTACCTGTTCCGCGCGAGCCAAAAACACCTGTCCAACCGTTGATGTTTTTAAGTGGTATGACACATGTTAGTGTAAGTGTCTGCAGGGCATCATCACCAGAAAAACCGATATCAAGTGTCTTAGCATCTTGTGGCAAATCTGCAAACTGACAAAAACACGGAGATGTAAAAATACAAGTAACAAACAGCAAGACAATAGCATTTATCAGTAGTCTTTTAAAACTACATTGGAATTGAATGTTCCTCATAAAATATAAGTGTTTGATGTGCAACCACATGTATTTGTTCGGTTTTAATCTTAAAACCAGGTTCTACTTACCATTACAAAGATATATTATTGTATCCATTATAAGCCAAATTGTCAACTTTTTTGTCAATCCGGTGGTATAGAGGATGTGTAAAGTTCTTGCCACTGAATCTCTCTGGCACGTAAAGACTATGTAACCTTATGTGTCAATTTATACGGATTAATCTGTTATGAGTATGTCTTTAGTCCCGTAGGGACGCTATGTTTATAGAAAAACGTGCTGTTAACCCTCTTTAGTCCCGTAGGGACGATATGTTTATGTTATTGCCTTATTTTGCACATATCGTCCCTACGGGACTAAAGAACGGGTGTTCTACCATGATCTATAAACATAGCGTCCCTACGGGACTGAGGACACTAATTGATTGGATTTATTTTCTTAAATTGACGATGATGGTGACAAAGTATTTGCGCAACCTTTATGTCAATACAACTTTGACAGATTTTCCTATACATGCTAAACTTGTCTCAATAAATCCAACTACAGGAGGCTTTAATGACAAATAAAGAAGCAACAGCACAACCCAATATACTCTGGATATACGGAGAAGACCTATCACCTGATTTAGCGTGCTATGGAACACCTGCGGTCGCAACACCGAATATTGACCGCCTCGCATCAGAAGGCACACGTTTTAGCAACGCTTATGTCACCTGTCCAGTCTGTTCACCAAGCCGTTCAGCATTAATTACGGGGACATATCAGACACATTTTGATGCACATAACCATCGGAGTAATCGTGATAAACCGTTGCGTGAAGACATGAAACTCATCACAGACTGTTTTAGAGAAGCAGGATATTTTACATGCAACAGTCCCGGTCCCCCAAAGTATGATCGTCGGGGTAAGACCGATTTCAATTTCGATCGGAAAAACCCGTTTGATGGGATAGACTGGCAAGAACGCGCAGATGGACAACCTTTTTACGCGCAAATCAACATTCCTGACACACACCGGGTTTTTAAACCTGATCCACAAAGACCCATCAACCCTGATGCTGTTGAACTACCTGCCTATTACCCTGATCATCCGCTTATACGTAAGGATTGGGCACTCTACCTTGAAAGTATACAGATATTAGACCGAAAGGTCGGGGATATACTAACACGTCTGGATGATGAAGGACTTACTGACAACACAATAATCTTTTTTATAAGTGACCACGGACGCGCACACATACGCTGCAAACAATTTCTATATGATGGAGGAATCCATATTCCGTTGATAGTGAGACACCCTGGTAATATAGAAGCAGGCGCAGTGAGTGACAAACTTGTCAGCGGTGTCGATTTTATGCCAACTTCCCTAAAACTCGCAGGAATTGATGTGCCAGATTACGTTCAAGGACAGACTTTCTTGGGAGAACAAGCAACAACACGTGATGCCATTTTCGCAGCACGTGACAGATGTGATGGAACAGTGGATCGTATACGTTGTATCCGCACACAACAATACAAACTTATACGAAACTATCATCCTGAATTACCGTACATGCAGTTCAACGGATATAAGAAACTACAGTATCCACTCTGGACTTTAATCCATGTGTTAGCAGAGAAAGGTGAGTTGAATGACGCACAAGAACACTTCATACAGAAATCTCGTCCACAGGAAGAACTCTACGACTTACAGAACGACCCTTATGAAGTTAAAAACCTTGCAGATGACGAGAAGCATGCTTCTATCCTCAACGATTTACGAACAAAATTAGATTCCTGGATTGAAGAAACAGGGGATATGGGGGAAACACCAGAACCTGATGATGTAATTGCATACTGGAAAGATAACATGAAGGAATCTTATGACAAGAGGATGGAAAGTCGTGAACTTTCACCAGATATCAGTGATGCTGATTATGTCGCATGGTGGGAGAATCAGTTGTTGTAGATACTATACGAAGGTAACTGGTAATCACTGTACGGGCGAAGAAATGAAGATTAAAGAATCCTTCGGGCTATCAACGGGCAATGAATTGCCCTACTACAAGCGGACAGGTTCGTAGTAGGGCAATTTATTGCCCGTCGAAATATTACCCAATTTAAATCTAAATCTTCATTAGGGACGATAAAGGCTTTTACACAAGCGGGGTTGGCTGTGTCGCCAATGCTCTCATAGTACGTGATGAGATATAGGTCGCGGGCAATTGCGGCAGCTTCATGGTCATCTGGTGGGAATGGTGGTATCCATTTCGCACTCCAGTGTCCGCGTTCTTCTGCTTGTAAACGGAGTGCTTCCACTGGGTTTGTTTCCAGCAGCTCCTCATGGTAAGTTAAGGGACCTGTATACATCGGTTTCACAGGTTCCACTGTCGTTTCACGTTGTTCTACCGGTATTTTATCCCAGTGGTCACCATGTCGAACCCATTTGAATCCAGGTTCAGCAGGAGGAGGTTTGACATCAGAAATATCTACCACATTGGGTGAATTTGCTGCTTTGTTATGTGCTTCTAACTTTTTCTG
>JAAXGN010000155.1 GCA_012267415.1 Candidatus Poribacteria bacterium
CAGTCACACACCTTGTCAGAACAAGCAGATGTATATCAAATAATTATAACACCCAATTATTTATGATCTCTATGAATCGGCCCAACAACGACACGCCCTCGCGTGTTGTTGACCCTGTTCCTATTGATGGTAATAAGAACAGAGTCAAGAACTTTTACACATGAAAAGTCACAGAAAGTTGAATTGAATTTTGAATTGAATTGAATTGAATTTTTTTGAATTGAATTGATTTCCCAAAGACAAGAGAACATGACAAAATGAGTGTGAGAAAGGATAAGGACATGGCAGCATTGGAGGAATACCAGTACGACCTACTGGCATCCTTGGAGTAAATTAAAGTTTCAACATAAGTAAATACTTACAATGTAGACAATTAGTTAAGATGTGATGGCAAAGGTAAAAAAAAAAAGGGTAAAACAATTAAGTTGATGATGAGTTGAAGTTTACTCGAACAGGAAGACGACTACACTTACTACAGGGACAGATGACATGGTAGGTGCAGGGAACTGACGGGTCAAAGTGGGTGATGAAGTGAGACCAGAAGATTTTCTTAAGGTGTAGTTTGATAGAGGGGTAGGAAAGTGAAGAATCTAATGGTGGAAGAGTATTCCAGAGACGGACGATGCGACAGAAGAAGGAGTGTTGTGAGTTACTAGTAAGGCGATGTTGATGAACTAATTTAGAGAAGGTGGAGGACCGTGTATTCGTATTGGAAAAAGAGACAAAATCAAAGATGGGGAAACTTGAATCTGGAAATTTTAGACACTTTATAAAGAAAAGAAGATCCGACAGCTCGTATAGATACAATAATGGAAGAAGATTGAGGGTAATAAGTCTATCTCGATAGTTAGAAGAATAATCGTTCAAGATAAACTTTGTAGCCCGACGTTGAATACGCTCCAATGCAGTAAAATCCTTTATCAAACGAGGTCTCCAAACTTGGGAGCAATATGTGAGTTGGGATCTAACCAAAGATAGGTATAGCAATTTTTTTGTTCTGACAGGTGCTCGGGAAGAAAAGATGCGACGTATAAGACCCAGACGACAGTAGGCTCGGGAAGAAATCATTTTGTAGTGGTGTGACCATGAAAGATCACTTGAAAAAATGATTCCAAGATCCTTGCACTGGTTGACAGATGTCAGAGGCAATCCACTCAGATGATAAGTAGTGTCTATCAAACAGGTACTACCTTTTCGAAAACGAAGGAGATGACATTTGGAAATGTTAAACGATAAACTATTCAGTGAGCTCCAGCTAGAGAGTTGATCAAGATCAGCTTGAAGAAGAGAGCTGTCAGAGGAAGAAAGAATAGTTCGGAAACACTTAGTGTCATCCGCAAACAGAAGAGCCTGGGATGAAGACAAAAAAGAAGGCAGATCATTAATATACACTATGAAGAGCAGAGGGCCCAGGATACTGCCCTGAGGCACCCCTGAAATGACAGGAAGCCAACCCGAACAATGACCATTAACAACGACACACTGGGTCCTATCAGTTAGGTAGGCTTTGAAAAAGTTCCAGAGCAGTCCAGTGATGCCAGCATTTTGCAGCTTCTCAAGGAGCCTGCTGTGAGGAACAGTATCAAAAGCCTTTCTGATATCAAGGTAAATTGTGTCAACCTGATGATGATTATCACTGGCCATGAAAAGATACTCACTGTATAGAAGAAGTTGTTGAAGAGTGGAGCGATTCTTGACAAATCCAAACTGATACAGTGAAATCGAGGTAGTAGTCAGAAAATCACAGACATTATTAAAGACAATTCTCTCCAAAACTTTAGCGAGACAGCAAAGTAGGGAAATAGGGCGATAGTTGGAGACCAGGGACCTATCCCCCGATTTGTAAATAGGTGTGATGTGGTGTCTCCGCCACTCTGCTGGTAAGTATGATTGAGACAAACAAAGAGAAAAAAGATGATGAACAGGCTCCAGTAGAGCAGTGGCAGAGAACTTTAAGACTGATGGAGGGATACCATCTCCTCCCATTGCCTTAGAAGGATCTAGTGCACTAAGAGCTGTGAAGGTGTCACTCAGAGAGATGTCAATGGAGGACAGCGAACCATTAGATGTAGTGAACGTGTCTGGAGGAGTGTTTGCGGTTACATTGAACACTGACTGGAAGAAACAGTTAAAAAGCTCAGCTTTATCAGCTCCTGAAGTAGCAGAGCGAGATCCAAGATGCATGACTCCTGGTAGATCAGATTGCCTGGAGAAACTCCGCATGTACTGATAAATCTTAGGGTCATTTGAAAAAGCAAAGTTAGTTACCAGATCTGATTCAAAATTAGATCTTGCCTCTAAAATGTTGTTGTGGAGTTGAAGCTCAGCAGAAGAAAGGTGCAAAAAATTATCAGGGGTAGGATTCCTTTTACAGCGTTTCCTCAGCGAATGAATACGGTTCAGTTGATGACGAATACTGGAGTTAAACCAAACAGGGCATTGTCGAGACTTGTTTTTGACACGAGGAGTAAAGAGAGTGATAGAATGTAGCAAAACACTTCTCAGGAAGAACCATACAAATTCAACGTCTGACGAGGAAAACAGGGGATTAAAGTCAAAGTCCAGCAAGAAGGAGGATAACTCAACGAAGTTGGTTTTCTTGAAGTTAAATGAGAAAGAAAGAAGAGACTTGCCAGAGGATTTCCGAACAATAGGAACAGTGAAAGTGAGAAAATAATGATCAGATCTGAGAAACTGGGAGGAAAAATGAGAAATATTCTCGACCAAGCTGTCAGAACTCGACAAAACCAAGTCCAGGATATTACCCTTAAAATGGGTTGGAAAATTGACAACTTGTACGAGATTGTGGTGGAAAACAAAGTCACAGAAAGCATCAGACTGAGGGGACTGACCACAAAGGGAAGACCAACAGATGTCGGGAAAGTTGAAGTCCCCAACAAGGACAAGACGAGGGTGAGAAGAAATAGTCTCGAGATACCGAAGGACCTCGGAAAAACAATCTTGAGATAGACAAGGGGGAAGATAGACAACACAGACCAAAAGTGGAGAGACCAAGCCAATTTGAACAGAAACAATCTCAAGTTGAGGGGGTGAAGAAAGACGGTGAGACGGAAGAGAATGATGGACAGCTAACATAACTCCACCACCGCGAGTAGGCCTGTCATGGCGATAAATATCAAAACCAGATGGTAGTATTTCTCTGTCAAAAATAGAAGGGGTTAACCAGGTTTCAGTAATGGCAAGAATTTGAAAGGAGGAAGCGTAGACAAATGACTGGAAGTTACGGAGTTTGTTAACTAAGCTGCGAGAGTTCCAAAGACAGATTGAGTATAGTCAGTCCGATACGAGAGGAGATGAATCAGGAGCTGAAGTTCCTGGTGAGTCAGTAGTAGGAGAGATGGTGGGAGGACATGAGAGTGAATGTGCAGAGTCGTCAAGGGAAGGTGAATGGGTATTAGTGTCATCTTTGCTTGAAATAGGAGATGCTGACGGAGTGGTTAGAGATGTGGTATTGACGACCGTAAACTCAGCAGGAGGAGTTCTAATGGTAGAGGTAGCACTCTGGAGTATATAAGATCCATTGACCACTCTACCATGAAGCGATCTTTTGACAAACAGGCTAGAGTGGCCAAGTTTGATGTCTTTTCTTGGGATACCTGATGTTATGAGTTCCCATCTTTTCTTTAACAAAACTGACTCGATTAGGCGATCCTCCCGACTAAGGTCTGGTTTGATGCGGTGTTGGCCACTACCAGAACCACGTTTAGTTAAGGCACTGGTGACATCAGCTACTCGGATCAGTTTTGTCAGTAGGGGTCTGGGTCGATGGCCTTCGCCTCTGTACTTGCCCAGACGAAGACAGTCCCTGATTGAGTGTGACCCTAGAGTGGATTCAAACTCTCCAAGTACTGACCCAGCATTTTTGATGTCACTAGATACTCGACCAAACTTCGACGTGCCTGATGGACACTCTGGAATTCCCTGAATTATAATATTAAATCGTTTGTCAGAGGAAGGAGGAGGAGGAACATGACCCAGGAGACCAGACTTTTGCTTTGGCTGAGGTATCTGTGAGGAGGTGATGGGTACAGAGCCACCCTGGGATTTCACAACTTGTGAGTAGATGAGCGAAGGTGAACACGAAGGATTTGCGCTGGACGATTGGAAGGCGTTAGCGTCAGTTGAAGACGATAGTCTCTTACTCAGAGAACGGACGTCTTCGACGAGGTGCTGAATCATGCGTTTGAGCGACGCAATTTCAGATTCCTGTCTATCCAGCCTACAGTGTGGACAATAAAATGATACAGAGGAAGTTGTGGCAGCTTCGTAGGCTTCCTTTGAAAGGCCGGCGCATTTCCTATGCAACCACGTGTTGCAGCTGCCCTCACAAACAATAGCGTCTTCACCACAGGAGTTATTCGAGGCGTCTTTAATGGGGTCAAGGCAGATTGGGCAAGTGAACGATTTCGTTTCTCTGCTATTCTTCTTGACTTTGGACGATCTGGAACCATCAGAAACACGGTTAGAGTCCTCTGACTTTTTCTTAGAAGCCATTTTATGCTCCACCCAGGTTAATTTGTAGACCTCCTAATACACAAGCTAAACAAATGCTGTTTAGAAACTGGTAATCACTAGCAAATATGCTCAACATCGTATATAATGTGATATGTTCATACATGAATTGTAAATGTTCATATATATATATATAGATGTGCATTTATAAATTGCAAGTATGTAATATGTCCATATATCTATTTGCAAATATCGTGATATGTGCGTATATAAATTGGAAATATGGTAACTTGTGAATATATAAATTGTATTGTAATATATGTGCATATATAAGTAGTAAATATTG
>JAAXGN010000149.1 GCA_012267415.1 Candidatus Poribacteria bacterium
GATGTGGATACGGTTCTCGACCGAATCGAACGGACGTACGTACCACAGGAACTTGACGCTTGGAATACGTACTTGCACGGACTCCCGTATTATTGCTTATACGGACTATGATACGTACGTCCGTTTGAACGTCACCCGTCCACCGTCCGTATCCTTACAAATTATGAACGGCGTGTGTTTTTGAACTATGTAAACAAATAGGCGGAGTGCGAACGGAGTCCGTGTTTTTCGCTCTGGAGAAGTGTCACTCGTAATAGCTTCCTCATGGATCAGATTTCTGGCTCCTCTGGCGAAGTATCTAAGCGTCGAAGACTTCGTGGGAAAGTCATGTGTGAGCACTGCAACCAGCTCCTGCCAAAGTCTACGTACTACCGACACAAAGACACGTTCTACAACTTCGTGTCAAGAAAGTGGCAACGCGTAGATGAGGTGGAAGCTCGTTCCCAGTTTTCTGGAAAGCTTTCCGCAGCAGAAGTGTGTACAGATAGCTCTTCGGACAGTGGTACTAGTGACAGCGATGGAATGCTTGGCCAGCATACTGTACATGATTACCCTGAAGGTATGTATTCGAACGTGTATAGTGCTGGCTCATTAAGCACAAACATTACTTAACATGCATGTGAAAGTGATGTTGTGGTATATACATCTTCAGCCAATAAATACATCTGCATCCGTTTAGGCACCAGCGACCTGGAGCTACGAATGACAGATAGTTCATCAGATGAGTGGACTGAAGAGGACGAAAGAAAGGTATGCATAGTGTGCATGTGGTTGTTTGTTTTTATTCACTATTCGATGGTGGTTAACAGGAACATATAGATTTGATTAGTACTGATACGGACACTGAATCAGGGAAAGAATCAGGACTGCAGGAAAGGGGAACAGATGTGGTATGTCATACAATATTTGGGCTGGTGAATGGTGATATAAGTTTATGGTCATGAATGTTTTCAGAGCCCGAGAGAAGATTTATGGCTTGGTGACAGTGAAGAATGTGGAGAGAAAAGAAATGCCTTACCAGAAAACACCAAAGAGGTATGTGATATTCCTCAAGTTGGTCTTGTAATAAAGGTTCATGTACTTGACTCTGGTATGACTTTGATAATAGGAAGAAGAGTCATGGTCGACTGATACAGAGAGCTCAACTTCAGGCAAGTCTACATGCTTGCTTCCAGGGGAGGATTGCTACACTCAACCTCTTTGGCAGCTCACCTTTTTTGTGTTACTGTGGCAGTCTGTTTACAAGATTTCTAGTGCTGCAGTGACAGTACTGCTCAAATTCCTTGCATTGTTCATCTATATAGTTGGAGGTTTGTATGCAAATACGTCTCTTCAGAAGCTTTCCAAAGGAATTCCTGCTGATACCAATGCTGCCCAAAGGTTCTTATGGTCAGGCTGTAAGCAACAGTTTGTGACGTATGTAGTTTGCCCAACATGTGATGAATTATATAGTTATGATCAGTGCATTAGATACAATGGCCCTCGAACTGAGTCAGTTAGGTGCAAGAATGTTCTTTATCCGGATCATCCTTTTGCTTCCAAACGTAAAGAATGTGGAGCATGTTTGCTAAAGACAGTTCATTGTGGAAGAAAGTCTAAACTTGTTCCAGTGAAGGAATATTCGTATCAGCCTTTGCGTGTATCATTAGGTCGTCTTTTATCTAGGGAAGGGTTTGTTGATCAGTGTGAAATGTGGCGTCAGAGGGAATCAACTGTACCTCAAGGGTATTATGGAGATATTTATGATGGCCGAATTTGGCATGAGTTTACGTCACAAATGCCACATGGTTCTTCAGTCCTTTCTTCTCCATATTGTTATCTACTTACTTTGAATGTAGATTGGTTTCAGCCCTTTTTACGTACCACATATTCGTTGGGTGCTATTTACCTTACCATTCAAAATCTTCCACGCCACTTGCGCTATAAGGAAGAGAATGTAATGCTTGTAGGTGTGATACCTGGCCCATTTGAACCCAAGTTGACTGTAAACTCTTATCTTAGTCCTTTGGTAGAAGAGTTAAAGCAGTCATGGGAAGAAGGACTGAGTCTAACCACATTCAGTGGTACAGCAGTCACTGTACGTGCATTGCTGTCTTGTGTTAGCTGTGATATCCCAGCTAGTAGAAAGGTGTGTGGTTTCTTAGGCCACAATGCAAGATTAGGGTGCAACAAGTGTTTGAAGCCTTTTCAGACAAATGCACTAGGAAGAATGAACTATTCTGGGTATGATCGTAGCACCTGGCCACCCCGCTCCGTAGAGAAGCATCGCTCTGATGTTCGTCTAACACTGAGCGAAAACACCAAAACTAAACAACGTGCCAAAGAAGCAGAACTTGGTTGTAGGTATTCTGTTTTGCTACAGTTACCTTATTTTGACCCAGTTCGTTTTACACCCATTGACCTAATGCATAATCTTTATCTCGGGACTGGCAAGCATTTGTTTAAGCTTTGGGTTTCCTTGGGACTGCTTGGAAAAACTGAACTTGAGAAAGTTGAGAAGCAACTAAAGCTTTTTGTTGTTCCCAACTCAGTCGGCCGACTACCAAGTAACATAGCATCAAATTATGGAGGTTTTAAGGCAGCTCAGTGGCGTTCATGGATTACTATTTATTCACCAGTTGTTTTGAAGTCTTTGTTGCCAGCTGACCATTTGAGATGTTGGCTTTTGTTTGTACGTGCTTGTTCAATTTTGAGTCATCGTGTTGTCACTAATAGTGATATTCAAACAGCAGATTCTTTCCTTCATGCTTTCTGCAAGAAGTTTGAGCAGTTGTATGGTGAGGACAATTGCACACCTAACCTACATTTGCACCTACATTTAAAGGATTGCCTTTTTGATTTTGGTCCGCCACATTCTTTCTGGTGCTTCTCATTTGAGAGGTATAATGGTTTACTTGGTTCATATCATACAAACCAGAAGAACATTGAAGTTCAAATCATGCGAAAGTTTATTAATAGTCAGCTCCTGCACAGTACTAAGCACAATTTGCCAGTGGAGTATAGATCACTCTTACCAGGTAGGAATGGCTACAGTGGAGATCCTACTTCAATAACAGAAACAGCAGATGATTTGACATGTTTGTCAATGTTAACTATGTCTTCTACCCCCCTGCCTAACCCGAGTTTGAGTTTTGAGCTTAATCAGAACGTATCGTTACTCCCTCCATCGCGTCAACGTGTCTTCTCTTCAGCTACAGTCAAGCAACTAGAGGAGCTCTATAAGCAGCTGTTTCCTAATCGCAAGATTATTAGTGTGTCTCCATTTCATCTCCTCTCCGGACGATCCTTACTATGCGGTGAAGTTATAGGTTCAAGTTTGAATGCTACCAGTTGCAAGTCATCATCAGTCATCACAGCCTACTGGCCAGTCAGAGATGGACCAATTTCGAGCCTGGACCCTTCTCGGGTGCGAATTGGTTGTGTTCAGTACTATGCCAAGCACAGTGTGTCCTATGCTACCGATAACTCTGGTGTAGTAAAGTGTCAGTATGTTTGTGCTTTTGTACGATGGATGCGTCAGCACCCACAAGAATCATGGTTTGGTGCTTCTGCAATAGTTTGCTATGATGAGTTTGAAAATATGTGTATGTACTCCTATATACCTGTGCAACGTATATGTGCAATTGCTGCACATTTCAAAACTAAGCTGAACCTATCTGGGTTTGACGAACATGTTTTTGTTGCAGTTCCTGTTCCTTTGCGACTATGTTTTTAGGCCGTTACTTAGTATATGATCTTTAGACATATGTATGATTTCAGCATATGACCACTTATTAGTTTCAATTTTGTGATTCTTAGTTTCATTGCTTATTTGTTTGTGACTTTGCTATATACTGTCACTATACCTTGCATTCTGTTAATTTCCATAATAGCACTTTATGTCAGATTGTTGTACATGATGATGTGGGGATGATGGAAAAAATGTGAGGACAACGTGCATGGTACTGTACACCTACTAAGAATCGGTTGTGTGTCTTAACGGTTGAATATTCAATAGTAATACCAATGCAATTGTTACAATTCTTTACTTTTTTGTCTACTTGTATGCAATGACAAAATGTGCTTGCAAGTGAAGACTGCATGGAGGACTTTTTGTAAGCAAGGTTGCTCGATACACATATTTGCTGTGTTTATCATAATGTATACACTGAAACCTGTAATGAAAAAACGGTCTCCCATAAAAATTGGTCCTCCCCTGACCTAACCTACTCGTTAGAATGTGTCCCCCTCTATTACATGTGGTTCCCCCAACAATTGTTGCATGTGCATGCGCTGCAGTGTCTATACGTTGTACTAACACCTTGCACTATCGTCTACAGCGTTTCTGTCCTCCACATCAGTCCAAAAGTAGCGACTGTCCGGGAAGACCATTTTTTTTTTACACACAGTCCAGGGAGACCGTTTCTAATATTACAATCGGTCCAAGCGGACCGTTTTTCATAGGAAAGAATGGTGCGGGGGACCACATCTAATATCAAAAGTGGTCCCCCTGCGGACCAAGACTAGCGATAGTCCAGGAAGACCGTTTTCAATATGAATAACGTTCTGGGGGGACCTTTTAATTTTAAAAATGGTACGGCCAGACCATTTTAAATATTACAGACAGTCCGGCCAGACCATTTTAAATATTACAGACAGTCCGGCCGGACCGTATTTAATATGAAAAGTTGTCCCCCCAGACCAATTATGATACAGGGGACCGAATATAATATTACGAACGGTCCAGCCGGACCATTATTGATATTAAAACTGGTCCAGCCAGACCGTTTTAATAGGAAAAGCAGTCCCCCCGGAGCATTACGAAGGGGGACTGGTTCTTATGTGACAAACCCTTTCATCTTTTCTACCTTGTTAAATATTGTCTTGACCTTCCGTGTAGTTGCTTGCAATCCAAATTTTAATTGAACCTGCCAGTAATTCATGTAAACATGACGCCTGTCTGCCACTGCTTCGTCAATGTTTGTCATTTTTTCACAATTAGATAGCTAGGTTAGTGTGCACATACATGGATGTGTAATCTAGTACTAGCCTACTGTCCAGGTGTTTTTTAGGGTGCCTTCATCACTCCAATCAGCAATCACCCATAGGTGTAGGAGCTTGGTGGGTTGGTGCGGTTTTAACCACACCACTTTTTGGAAAGTTAATAGAATTCATACTACTAGAGGGAGTTTCTATATCATTAATGCAGTGATGTCCTGCTGCTTGCAATTGTAGCTGTCTTTTTCCTGGAGCTTTGGCATGTTCAAAATGTGCAACCTTGGTCTGCAATCAAATGTATTGGTGTAAAAATGTTAAACTACTTGTATTAGCACAAAGCATACAGAATGTTTTAGAAAGTAATGAGTCACGTACTGTCACAGCTGCTGCAGAGCCGGGATCACTCCCAATGGCTACCACATAAGCAATTCCAGAAAAACCCCACCAGCCAAGAATGCTGCGCTTTTCTAAACTCTCCTTTGGACGGAAACGTGCTGTACAAGTGACATTTTATAAGCGAGCGGTTCATTCTCAACAATAGATTGATTGAAAAACTACCTGCGGTCCACCTACATAAGAACAGAACTGAGCAACTATTGAATGTCTGCGTTCGGTAATTTTCCTGAAAATTACTTGTAGAGTACCCTTCTTTTGAATATGCAATTCTTTTTGCATAGAATTTATTATTAAAATATAAAATTAAATTATCAAAATTCATTTGCCCAAATAATTGAATCACAGTATGAATATTAATAAACTGCAGCACCCTTGAAAGTGTTCCTCTACGCCTCTGTCACCTTGATCACTAATCACAGCTATGCTCCTTTTCGCAACGAACTCTAGAAGCAACCAGTGCGACCTGTGCGTTTGCAGTAAGTACTTATGTGATTTACGGTCAGAAAATAAGGTCCAAAGATCAAAGTGCTTTTAGATGTAAGTGCCAAGAACATGACTATAGTGTAGTTCTGTGCTTTACAATGCGAATTGTGTTAATAAGCACAGTAAGCGGAATTGGTTTACAATGCAAATACTCCAGTATGTATTGTCTGGACTGTGTTATTGTATAATAAACTGTTTCAAGCAGAAGATGAATAGTTTGCAATTTGACATTAACTAGTTTCATTCTTTACCAACGTGCATGAAGAGCAGGGTTTTCATTTTTGTCCATCATTCACTAACCATGCACACTTGTGCAGATATGCTTGTTAATAATCGTATCCTGTTACTAAAGAAGTCATACCAGCCAGGAGTATTCCAGGTTAGTGATTGTAGCGATTCTTTTCCACGCCCATTTAATTAAACAGCAACTGCTGAAGGGAGGGTCAGTAGACTAGTGCTCATGCGCAGTTGCTGAACACGCTTACCCGCCATTTCGGTAAAATACAAAACAATAATGGATGGAAACCACTTCTATGGTCCTGGAATGTCTATAGAGCTGCCGCAGTCGCCAACAACTGGCTTCCCACTCTGCTCACCCAGAACAGCGCGTCCAGTCGGAACGCCTCGCTCGCGATTCTCAGCGTCAGAGCTCATTCCTGGCTACGTTTCACCGTCCAGTGTTGAGCGCCCGGACATAGGAGGTACGCAGAGGTTCGATCAGGTTGTTACGTTGATTAAGGAACAGTCTAACGAGTTGAATACCCTTAAGCACCAAGTAGAGTCTATGAGCGCAGAAATACAAGAGCTGAAGACTCTAATCACCGCTCAGTCTTCGATCTTAAAGTCTGCTAGTGTTTCGGGAACTCCCACAACTGCCTCTAGGAAATTGCCAACACAGCTGTCGGTATGATACTCCACGTTCAGTTGTACTTTTGATATTCCTTGAAATGTACATAGTCTATAGATGCGTTTTTATGTAGGCAGCTGTTAGACTACTACACGAGAATGCTGATGCCATGATGCAGTTTAATGCAAAGAAGCCGTAAGCAAGTGCCGTGCTTGGCATGCATATATATATATATATAT
>JAAXGN010000072.1 GCA_012267415.1 Candidatus Poribacteria bacterium
AGTCATTGTCTCCTGTAAGCCGTGCCAATATTTCTGAAGTTGGCACATTGCTGAAGCTGATCCTGGTGGTGCCAGCCACCAATGCTATCAGTGAGAGGAGCGCATCAGCATTGCGACGAGTCAAGACATACCTAAGGTCTACGATGTCACAAGCTCGACTCAACTACTTACTGATCTTGCACTGCCACAAGGAGAGAACGGAAGACCTCTCATTAGAGTCATGCTTGCGTGAATTTGTGGAGTGTAGGGAACGAAGAGCGGAAATATTTGGGAAATTTTGATGAGCTGTATTGTCTGGTTCAGCAGAAATATATGAATTCAAACCTCACCACAATGTTATAAATATTTGCAATAATACACTATCAAATTATGTGCTCTCCATGCATGTTTGATCTGCATGTTTTTGGTCTACTATATTTGGTGTACACATGTATACAGACTATGCAGAGGTAAGTCATTAAAGCATAAAGTGGGGCATGTGTATAGGGATGTACAGAAATCAACAATTGCATTCTTCCACAAACACAATACTGTATATTGAACGGGGAGAGTCAACGTGGCAGTGGTTCTCAATTGTAAACCTAATTCATAGGAAAAGTAATTAACTGGGCGTGGTTTTTATTTGTGGGTGTGGTCCAGAATGGCCTTACAGGTTATTTCGTGGCGGCTACGCCCCTGCTAAACACAACGAAAAAAACTGAGCGTGGTTCGTACGCAAGGTGAGTGCCAAATTAATTTAGTTAAAGGCCATTTCTTTGGATGAATTCAGCTCATCGCTTCATTGCTAAACTTGGTACCTCAGGTACAGTGCTAAGGACCTTGCCGATATTGGCAGATACGCAAGCTATCACGGAAGTGCTGCAGCTGCTGCTTTCTTCTCAAAGAAGTTAAAGTCGAAAGTGAACAAAAGTACTGTACAGTCTATTCAAAAGGTGTACTTGGATAGCAAGAAAAGACTGGCGGATGATGATGAACATATATCATTGCTTCCAGTTAAAAAACGTGGC
>JAAXGN010000091.1 GCA_012267415.1 Candidatus Poribacteria bacterium
TAAAAGCAGTTCCCTCACCCCTCCAGTTACTATCAAGGCCGATCTCACACCAGCAGAACGTAGAGTCCAATCTGTCTTGCTCAGAGAGAGGCGTAAACTGATTGAAGATGGTCATGAAAGACGTGCTATCAAATTACGAAATTCATCACTATATCTCAGTGGCAGACTCCATGGAACGGTGGTGAATTATTCGTACCAAATGCATCCTCTTCTGGCTGACTTCATTTCAGAGCCCACTCAACGCTCTAACACGCCAACAAGTAGCACTGATACTCAAGACACTGCCAGTGTATCATTGAGTACTTCCAACCCCCAGGATGCACCAAGCCCATCCAAATGACTACAGATCTGCCTCTGGAACTGTAGAAGCTTGGTCAACAAACTAAACGAGTTTCAGTCCTACGTGTATTCGTCTACTCATGATGTGCTTGTGCTAACTGAAACTTGGTTGTCTCAAGAGATTTTCGATAAGGAAATATTACCTACTGGTTTTAATATTTATCGTAACGATAGGGCTTCACGTGGGGGAGGAGTGTTGATTGCCATTAACAATACTATTCCATCCAAACTACTAACAACTCCTTCGTGTCTCGAGGTCTTAATAGTAGAAGTCCAGTGCAAGCTCACTCTCACCTTTTGTGTTGTTTACATCCCTCCCAACTCTAACAGTTTGTATCACAGTGATGTGCTAGCATTTCTCAATAGTTATGCCTCTAAACCCCACACCTTTATCCTTGGAGACTTCAACTACCCAGACATCAACTGGCACTCTCTTGTAGGTCATTCAGACATATTTAATGCATTTTGTGACTTCATATATAGCCATAATCTAAGTCAACTAGTAACTTTCCCTACTCATGTTAAAGGAAATACCTTAGACTTAATTTTAACTTCATCACCTCAACTGGTCAACAACCTCAATTCTTGTGAACTGTCTTACAACAGATTAAGTTCTGATCATTTCTTAATAACATTTACACTCTCGGAATTACCTACATCAGTCTGTTGCTGGATGTGTCAAGCATGATCTTAACTACTCAAAGCTTGACTTTGAAGGTCTCACTGATTACCTGCTTGAGCACGACTTTTCTTCATACTATAAACTTGATTCAGTAGAATCTCTATGGTCACATCTCAAAGAAATCATTTATCATTCTACATCAATGTTTGCTCCTTTAAATAGGGTCAGGCCCAACAAGAGTCCTGTGTGGTTCAACTCAGATATTCGTCACAAACTCCATAAACTCCACTCACTTAGGAAGAAGCAGAAAAGACCAAACTCAACAATCAGCAGAGAAAGAGTAGCTTTAGCAAAACTATCTATGCAGGCTCAAATGATTGAAGCTAAGTCTAAGTATGAATCCAAACTTGTCAATGACTTTGCATTTTCCAACAATTCTAAAATTCACTCGTATCTTAAGAGTTTTTCCAAGAATAATGATCTCCCCCC
>JAAXGN010000156.1 GCA_012267415.1 Candidatus Poribacteria bacterium
GCCCTGGGAACATCCCTAAATTGACGCTTATGATAGAACATGTGAAAAACACAATCCCAAGCACCAGCGGTGCGAAAGGTATATAGAACATGTGAATAACACAGTCCCAAGCACCAGCGGTGCGAAAGGTATATAGAATATGTGTTTTTAATTTCGTGCCATGATATACCTTTCGCCCCTCTGGGGCTTACTCGGGTAATATCAACGTTTTCTATACACCTTTCGCCCCTCTGGGGCTTGACATTTTACAGAAACCTACTTCTCTCCTTACTCATGTGCCTACAAGAACTTTACACATTAGATTAACAGGGTGTGTAAACATTTTGTCACTTGATAATTCTAAGGTATAAAGTGCTCGTCAATAGAGGTGTGAAATTAGCAATCTCCTTATTCTTAGCTTACAGAACACCTGATAATTGTGAAAAGACCTTGAAATTACCAAAACGCCCTTCCGCGTCTTCCGTGTCTTCCGTGCCTTCCGCGATTCTGACAAGAACAGTGACAATTACTTTACATACCCTAATCAAAATTGACTTGAGGCATCCCTTGTGATATAATTCTATGATTAGAAATCCTAAAGTATACATAAAAAACGACAGCTAATACCAAATTAACAGGATATATCTTGTTTTATTGATGATCGGTGCGATACGGAAATCGCACCTACCGCCCTGGATCACGTTAATCTGGTATAACATCGGTGAAATCAATATGGATGAAACAAAATCAGAAATACAGGAAATCCTAAAAGGAGCGATCCGAACCGCAATATCAGCAGGGGAACTTCCAATATCAGAAGTTCCCGAAATACCATTTTCACCCACAAAAACACCCGAACACGGCGACATCGCAACACCAATAGCATTGGGATTAGCAAAAAGCGCAAAAATGGCACCAAGAGCAATCGCCGATACCATTGTCAAACACGTCAATCGGACCGAACACCCGAGTATCCGTGAACTCCAAATCGCGGGACCGGGGTTTATTAATGTATACCTCTCTTACGAATGGCTATATGACACACTCAGAACAATTGTATCAGCAAAGAGTGTTTATGGAAATAGCGGAATCGGCAAAGGAAAACGAATCCAAATTGAGTTTGTCAGTGCAAATCCCACAGGTCCCCTTAACATCGTAAGCGGACGCGCAGCAGCTGTCGGTGATACACTTGTCAACCTACTCAACGCTACCGGTTATGAAGCAATCCGGGAGTATTACGTCAACGATGCTGGCGGACAAGTTGAAAGACTCGGTGAATCGATTGATATACGGTATAGAGAAGCATTAGGGGAGAAAAACTTAGAAATTCCAGAAGGTGGTTATCAAGGCGAATACCTACAAGAATTCGCACATACCATTGCTACGCAAAAAGGGGATGTCTACCTTAAACATAGCCAAGAAAAACGGATAGCACTCTTCAAAGAGAAGGGAATTGAACACCTACTGGCACAACAGAAAACATCATTGGAACGTTTCCGTGTCAACTTTGATGTCTGGACAAGAGAAAAAGCAATCAGAGACAGCGGAAAACCTGATCAGATAATAGAACTCTTTCGTGAAAAGAACTACCTCTACGAAGCCGAGGACGCAACATGGTTTCGGATGACAGACTTCGGAGACGATAAAGATTGTGTCGTTATCCGCAGCGATGGAGAATATACCTATTTCGTGCCAGATGCAGCATACCATCGCGATAAATACGACCGCGGGTTTGACAAAGTAATTGACCTGTTGGGTCCTGACCATCAAGGGCATGTAACAAGACTAAAAAACTTTGTGAAAGCACTCGGATTAGCAGATGATTGGTTGGAAGTTGACATCATCCAGCAAGTAAATCTCGTAGATGCCGACGGCAATAGACAGGACATGTCAAAACGTCGTGGACAATTCTTCACACTTGACCTGTTAATTGATGAACTCGCTGACGCTGTAGGCGAAAAGTTTGCCGTTGATGTCGCACGATACTTTTTCCTGATGCGGTCTAACAATGCACACTTAGATTTCAATCTTGAATTAGCGATTACACAAGCGAATGAAAACCCAGTCTTTTACATACAATATGCACACGCGCGATGCTTTAGTATTTTCCAGCAAGCAAAAGAACAGCAAATTCAGATGATACCGATAGATGACACCTCTTTGGAACTACTATCAGAACCGAGTGAACATGAACTGATACGCAAACTCGCTGATTTTCCATCAATCGTTCTGTCCAGTGCAGAGGAACGGGAAGCACACCGTATCCCGCACTATCTATACGAATTAGCAGGAATATTTCATCCGTATTACAAACAACATCGGGTACTTGACGCAGCAAATATGGAACGCACCCATGCACGACTCGTCCTCACGCAATGTGTGCAAACAGTATTAGCAAACGGCTTGAACCTATTAGGCATCTCAGCACCAGAATCGATGTAAAAACAACGGAGATTTCTACAAATGGAAACAAACTACAACAAAATAGATAAGTCCCACGTCTGGCACCCGCTGTTTCAACACCAGCGACTTGAAGAAACAGACCTAATAGTTTTTAAATCGGGACACGGCACAACACTTGTAGATGTAGACGGAAACGAATATCTTGATGCTTATTCCGCACTCTGGAATGTAAACGTTGGGTACGGCAGACAAGAAATCGTTGAAGCGGTCTATGCACAGATGCAAGAACTTCCTTACTATCCACACTCACAGATAAATGTTCCTGCCACTGTATTAGCAGAAAAGTTAGCTGACTGCCTTCCCGGTGATTTGAACCACGTGTTTTTCTGTAATAGTGGGTCTGAAGCCAATGAAACGGCAATTAAAATTGCACGACAATACGGCATGCAAACCTATCCCGGTGAGAATCGATACAAGATAATAAGTCGATATCGGGGCTACCACGGTTTCACTTATGGCGCAATGTCCGCAACAGGACAAGCACGTAGACGCAAAGCGTTTGAACCTCTTGCCCCAGGATTTCACCATGCACATCCACCCTACTGTTATCGTTGTCCACTCGGATTGGAGAAACCCTCATGTCAAGTCGCGTGTGTTGATGAATTTGAGCGGATAATTCAGTCGGAAGGACCTGAAACCGTTATTGCTGTAATAGCAGAACCCATCATCGGTGGCGGCGGCATAATCGTCCCACCAGACGATTATTTCCCAAGATTACGAAAAATCTGTGATGATTACGGACTGTTACTCATTCTGGATGAAGTTATCACCGGATTCGGACGCACAGGAAAGATGTTTGCATGTCAGCAGTGGGATGTTCAACCCGACATCATCACACTCGCAAAGGGTTTAACAAGCGGTTATATCCCGCTCGGTGCTTGCGTTGCTTCAACGGCTGTATTCAATACATTCCTTGGAGAACCGGATGAGAATCGGGAATTCTCTCAAGTATGCACTTATGGCGGACACCCCGCAGCATGTGCCGCTGGTGTAGAAAACCTGAAAATCTTGCAATCAGAACGACTCTGGGAAAACGCTGACAAAGTCGGAACGTATCTCATTGAAAAACTAACGACTTTAAAAGAACTGCCTATCGTCGGAGATGTGCGCGGTAAAGGCCTCATGATAGCAGTCGAACTCATTCAAACAGACGGCACACATCTTGAAACCGATAAAACAAACAGAATTGTAGGACAATTGAGAGAAAAAGGTGTTATCGTAGGGAAAATAGGACACGCAGTAGACGAACCAGAGAATATCATTTTTATCGCACCGCCTCTTATTCTGACAGAAGCGGAAGCAGATATAATATTCAATACACTACGAGAGGTACTTATCCAATAGCAGTTTCAACTCATGCTGTTTCGCAAGCGAAATCTTGTCAGGTTGGGTCGCGATAGAATATTGAAGTGCATTTGCACAACCACAATGACGTTCACCATCCGGAATTTTGGATACTACATTCTTCACAATCTGCTTGGAAATTTCTACATTTGAACGGAGGTTATCAAGGATCATCTCAGTTGTAACGTTATCGTGGTCAGGGTGCCAACAATCGTAATCCGTGGAACAAGCGAGAACAGCATAACAGATTTCAGCTTCACGCGCGAGTTTGGCTTCAGGCGCGGCAGTCATCCCGATAATATCAAAATCGAGTTGTCGGTAAACATGGGATTCGGCTTGCGTAGAAAACGCCGGTCCTTCCATACAGATGTAAGTACCACCGTTATGCACAGTCGCACCGACTTCGGTTGCTGCCTCGTGAAGAAGTCCGCTTAGACCTTCGCAAAACGGATGTGCAAGACTAATGTGTGCAGCTAAACCATCACCAAAGAAGGTTGATATCCGGTTTTTCGTATGGTCATAAAGTTGATCTGGAATGACAAAGTGACGGGGTTCAATCTCCTGTCTCAAACTGCCGACAGCACTCACAGAGATGAGCCATTCAACACCGAGAGATTTCAAAGCATAAATATTGGCACGGACATTAATGTCAGAAGGCAAAAGTGGATGACCAACACCATGACGAGGAAGGAAAACGACAGGTTGTCCATCAAGTCTACCAGAAACGAGAGAATCACTCGGTTTACCAAAAGGGGTTTCAATATCAATCGTCTCAATGTCCGTTAAACCTTCAATCTGGTAGAAACCGCTACCGCCAATTATGCCGATTTTGATATGCATAGATAACTATTCTCCAAAGGAAAGCAAGAATACATTTGAATAGTGAACATTAAAAATAATAATACAAAGTCTCTGTAGGAGGGAACTCCGAATCGTGACCTGTTTGTAGTCGGGAATCGGCCAGAAATATGTTAACTGGCCTCCTACAAGTCAAAATGAATCCATTAAATCAAAAATCTACTATAGACCATTATGCCAACATTAAAATGTGGAAATTGGATACTTGAGGGAAAGTCCAGTTCCGCAGTCGCAACATACATCAGAATAAAGCAATTAGACCTGATTTTCGATCTGGGTAGGTGTCCCATGCGTTTTATCGGAACTAATCACGTCTTTATATCACATTTCCATCTTGACCACTATTTTGGACTCCCAATCTATATAAGCCAACGGTGGTTGGCAGGAATGCCGCCGGGAAATGTATACGTTCCATCAAGTGGGTTCAAGCAATTAAAACACATACTCGACAGGATATCTGCATTGGACACAGGACGGAGTTGGGGGTATCAAATTAATCCTGTAGAAGCAGGTGATTCTATCACGTTTCGCCAGAATCTAATTGCACACATTCTACCCGGGAATCATAGTGTTCCTGCAGTCTCCTATCTGATATGTGAAGTGCGAAACAAACTAAAACCGGAGTACCGTCATCTATCAGGAAAAGAACTCGTGGCACTCAAGGATTCAGACGTTGAAATAACAAATGAAGTACAACTTCCATTAGTTGCTTATTTAGGTGACACGCGAGGCATCGCACTTGACGCACACCCGCTACTTAGGAAGTGCAAACTGCTTATTTGTGAATGTACCTTCCTTACTCCTGAACATCGTGAACGCGCCAAAAGAACGAAACATTTACACATTGATATGTTACCAAAGTTTTTGGAGCAGTTTGAGAGTGAGCATATTGTTCTGAACCACTTCTCACGTCGATACTCACCAGAGCAGGTCCGAGAAGAGGTCTACAAACGGCTACCCGTTGCCGAACATTCACGTGTTCACTTATTTATCTGACCGGCGTTCACTAATTCAGCAGCGTTGTAGCACAAACTAAAAGTTTGTGCTACATGCCGTTCTTCAGTAACGTTGATACTTAATTCCCTTTGTAGCACATTCAGCCTTGATTGTGCCTCTTCTTGTTCTTGAATAACAACGTTTACTTAGTTTCCTTTTAGTGAATTCGGTTCTTGGTCAGATGTGCCGTTTTCCAATTCCTGATAGAACAAAATACCGTCCCGATCTTGGTCAAGTTCATACTGACGCAGAATCTGTTCTGCTTCCCGAAGATAAGATCTGTCACCTTTGGTAAGACTCACATAAGTTTTGAAACCCTTATAAGCATTAGCAAATTCACGAATGGCACGATAACAAACTGCCTGTTGATAGACAGCCTCATTCCGCCATGTAGATTCTGCTGCATTCTCAAATAGGTCTTCATAAGCATCTATTGCGCGTTCATACTGACCATTCTGTTGGTAAAGGGCACCGGTTTGGAAATACGCATCTGCGACAGCAAACTTCTTGTGTGAAAGATCGCTAATTATCACCTTATAGGTTTCAATAGCGTTCGGATAATTCCGTAGTTCTTTCCAGTTTCTGGCAATTTGCTGAAAATTCTGCACAACAACGTCGGTCCGTGCCATCAACCATTTCTCAGAGGGGCGAATGTATCGACCATCCTCTTCAAAATCTCTTGCTTTCTTGCTCCTATACTGCAAGTTTTCATCTTGCAACTGTTTGATCTCTGTCAATAGTTTCTGTGCTTTATTCAACAAGATGATAACTTGTTCAGCTTCATAAGTATCGGGAAAATTCTGAGCAACTTTTACAAAAGCACCCCAACCACCAGAGTTCGTATAATCATACAATTTGTAAAAGTAGATATTTCCTACCTGATATTGTGCTTGGACGCCTCTTTTATGATCGGGGAACTCTTTAGCCATTCTTTCAAAAGTCTCTATGGCTTGAGGGAAATTCTCCAACGCTTCATAAGCCTGTGCAACCTTGTAGAGCGAAGTCGCTGCTATATCATAAGTCTCTTCCAACTCTTCGGTATCAGCGGTGCCTTCCGCCTTTTGGGTATCATAGAGTGCCTTATAGTTCTGATAATTCGCAAGTTCAGTGGTAATAAGTTGTCGGCTCTTAAGAATATTAGCACTACCACTTTTGGCTTCACTCGCATAGTAACCAGTTGGATCGAGTTCAACTATAGCTTTATAATGTTCATCTGCTTTATCCCACTCATAATATTTCTTATAAATTCGGGCAATTTGATAGTGGGAACGTTGTGCATATTTTCCATCTGCATCTTGAGCAATAACCTCCAGATAAATGGACATAGCTCTATCATATAGTTCTTGCTGTTTCGCACGCGCTTTTTCCTTCTTTTCTGCATCATCTGAACGCGTGACAACGGCTTCCGCTGCGTCATAAGCGTTGTCCGCATTTTGAATTTTCGCACTCAGTGGAACAATGTTGATATTGCCAATACTACCTATACATCCGATATGCGTTACCAACAGTAAACCGAGTAAGAAAATAGTGAGAAAGTTTCGGTCTATTCTTAGAGCGAAACCGGGGATGAAACGGGTCATCGTTGTTAATCCTCCTTAAGAATGAAATATGTAAATCTACCAGTAAGGAATGCGTAATTCTGGTCTTTGATTATGATGTTAGTATAACAGATGCACAAAATTTGTCAAGAAAATTCAGAAACATAAAATAAATATCCACGCCACACCAACAAAACCTATTGACAAATACAATCAAAATATATAAAATAACTTAAAGCAAACGCAAAAATCTTAAATCTGTTTATAGATTGTTCGGAGGCAAAGATGGCAAACACAGACTATAAAATTGGGGTTGTTGGTGTAGGAAGAATGGGAGCAAACATCGCACGACACCTAAAGGACGATGGGTTTCAAGTCGTTGTTGTATACGATGTCGCAACAGAACGCGCAAAAGAAGTGGCTTCAGAACTCGGGGCAACTGCTACCGACAAATTAGCACAGGTCACCGCACTGGCAGATTACATCATCACCGTTGTAACAGATGATGATGCCATGAGGCAGATATTCTCTGACGACGCGGACGACAGCCTACTCAAAAACGCATCAGGTACAGTCTTTATCAATTGCGCAACGATTAGTCCACAGACACATGTAGATGTTGAAGCACTTGCAGCAAAGCACGGTGCAGAAAGTCTTGAAGGATGTATGGCAAGTAGCATCACACAGGCACGTGAAGGCACACTATATCTCATGTGTGGTGGGAAAAAAGAGACTTTTGACAAAACACGACCCATACTGGATTCTATGAGTGTTTCCCTTCGGTATATCGGAGAAGCAGGAAAGGCAGCCCAGGTCAAAGCATTGGTCAACATGGTCATGAACATCAACACAGCAGGACTCGCGGAAGGACTCGGATTAGGGGCAGCACTCGGTCTGGACTTGGAGATGTTGCAAGAGGTCTTCGCACAAACCGGGGCAAACTCTCGCGTCTTAGAAACCGATGGAGAGGACATGCAAATACGCGATCACGAATGTTATTTCTCTGCTGCACACGCATCTAAAGATTCAGGCATCGCACTTGACCTCGCCGATGAAGCAGAAATCTCACTACCACTGGCACAAGCAACGAAAGATCAGTATGATCGCATGATTGACCTCGGATTGGGGGAATTGGACAAATCTGGTGTCGCTGAATTGACGTTCCCCGGACGCGGAAAAATACGCGTAATGAAGTCCTAACAAATGTCTACCCGTTAGATCACGTTGGAAACTGACCATAGTAAACCTTGTAATTTGTGAGACATCTTCTGTAGCACATTCTGTTAGATTGTGCATGCAAAGTCTGGTAAACCAGAAGTATTCCATTAATTCTAAAGTTCACTATAATACTGGAAAATATAAAAAACCGATGATGAAAGGCGTAATTCTCGCTGCAGGATTAGGCAGCCGTCTACACCCGCTTACCAAGGTTACCAGCAAACACCTGCTCCCTGTTGCCAATGAACCGATGATCTATCACGGTATCAGGAAACTTTCAGAAGCAGGAATTACCGATATCCTCATCATTACAAATCCTTGCCATGTGGGTGATTTTGTGAACGCATTAGGTAGTGGAACAGACTTCGGTTGCGAATTTACCTATCGCGTCCAAGAAGAAGCAAAAGGTATCGCACATGCACTCGCTTTAGCAGAAGGTTTCGCTGCCGATGGTAAAATAGGTGTTTTACTTGGCGACAACATCTTTAATGCCTCAATTCAACAAGTGGTTGCCGATTTTCATGCACAACAGACAGGCGCACGGGTTCTACTCAAGAAGGTAGACGATCCAGAACGTTTCGGAGTCGCTACCCTGCACGGAAACAGAATTGTCGCAATTGAAGAGAAGCCTAACCAACCTAAAACCAATTATGCAGTAATCGGTCTCTATTTTTACGATTCAACCGTCTTTGATATTATCAGAAATACTGAACCTTCAGCACGGGGTGAATACGAGATTACGACAGTTAACAATATCTATATTGAACGAGAGCAGCTTGAATACAACTTCTTACAGGGTGAATGGGTTGACGCTGGGACTTTTGATTCCTTCGCTGAAGCACATAGAATTCTTACAAATCAGAAGGAATAGCATTGGACGCAACACAAAAACCATATTTATCTATTGTTGTCCCGGTTTACAACGAGGAAGAAAATGTCCGACCACTGTTTGAAAAAATTCGGGAGGTATGTGAGACAATCGGCAGAACCTATGAAGTGCTTTTTGTGGACGATGGAAGCGTAGATAACACTTTTGAAGTTTTATCCGAATTGCGAAATCATGAACCGTGTTTAGCAGTAATACGATTTCAAGAGAATGCCGGTCAAACAGCTGCGATGGCTGCAGGTTTTGAATTTGCACAAGGTGAACGAATCATCAGCATGGATGGTGACCTGCAAAATGATCCAGCGGATATTCCGAGGTTACTTCAGAAACTTGACGAAGATTACGACCTCGTATGCGGATGGCGGAGAGAACGACAAGACAAATTCTGGACAAGACGCGTCCCCTCTGTCGTTGCCAATTGGATAATTAGCAAAGTCACTGGCGTGGGAATTCACGACAACGGTTGCTCACTTAAAGCATATCGTTCCGAAATCATTAAGCAGGTGCCGCTTTATGGAGAGATGCATCGGTTTATTCCAGCGATGTCTACTGTTGTCGGCGCACGTATCGCGGAAATCGTCGTAAAGCATCACCCACGACAGTTTGGAACAAGTAAATACGGACTCGGTAGAGTTTGGCGCGTCGTACTGGACATTTTAGCATTTAAACTGATCCTCTCAATCTTTGCACGGCAACCGAATTCTAATAACCCTTCATCTACGCAACGTCCCTATCAGAACCAAATCAATCCGAAATTCAATGTCTATAGAGTTGCGGGACTGCTCAGTCTTCCCTTCTTTTTGATTGGATGCCTTCTTATTAATGTTACAATTAACACCGGAATTAGCTGCATAGGTATAGGTGTATCCCTAATGATTGTTAGTCTAATAACTGGATGGTCGCTTGCGAAGGCACAGCGCGAAGCAGCGGATTTAAGCCCACTAGCATCTTTTTTTATCTATCGTTGTGCAAGACGACCTATACGTATCTTTGGTCCCCTCGGTGTCATGTTATTATTGTTAGGTAGCATTCTAACATTCAAGTTTCCCCACATCGGACCAATTCTGATATGTATAGGTGTTGTCGTTTTCTTTTTTGGTTTGTTCGGAGAAATTATCGCCTACGCAAACGCGAAACGCGTAATAGATTATACTGTAGAAATATTTTTGAATACCAAAGATGAGGTAAAACGTGCAGAAAATATCTACTGACAAATGGCGAGCCGAATTTCCGGTCACCAATACCTATGTCTATATGAACCACGCGGGTGTTGCACCATTATCACGCCGAGCAGCCGAAGCAATGACAGCATTTGTAGAGGATGCCACAATCAATGGTGCTGTACATGTTGATGACTGGGTTGAAACTGCCGAACAGTGCAGATCACTTGCAGCGAAGCTTATAAATGCAGATACCTCAGAAATCGCGTTTATGAAAAACACCACACAGGGAATACTCATCGCAGCAAACGGTATCGATTGGCACCAAGGAGATAACGTCGTCACAACAGCAGTCGAATTTCCAGCAAATGTATATCCGTGGTGGAGTCTAAAAGAACGTTACGGTGTTGAAACCCGTATGGTACCAGAGAAAGATGGACGCATTCACATTGAAGACATTATCCCAGCAATTGATGAGAACACACGAGCCGTAACAATTAGCCACGTTGAATTCGCATCCGGTTTCAGAAACGACATCAAAGCGATAGGAGAAATCTGCCACGAACGCGATATCTGGTTTGTCGTGGATGCTATTCAGAGTTTGGGTGCCATTGATGTTGATGTAAAATCTGCCTATGTTGATATCCTCGCAGCGGATGGACATAAATGGTTGCTTGCACCAGAAGGCGCAGCCATCTTCTACTGTGCAAATGACAAACTTGAACGGCTCATAAACACAAATATTGGATGGGCAAGTGTCGTCAATCCTCGCGATTTTCTCAATTATGACCTTACACAAAAGGCGGACGCAACCCGTTTTGAAGAAGGTTCATATAACAGTGTCGGTCTATATGGACTGAAAGCAGCAATTGAATTGTTGCTTGAAGTCGGCATATCAAATATCAAGACACATATTTTACAGATTACAGAAAACCTAATTGAAGGATTAGCAGCGAAAGGATATCGTGTCATTACACCTACAGGCAATTCTGAACGTGCTGGAATCGTTGTATTTGAAAGTGATCGCAATACACCAGCAGAACTTTTTGAAATGCTCAGTCAAAAGAATATCATTACTGCAGAACGGGGAAGTGGTCTCAGAGTATCACCACATTTCTATAACACAGAATCGGAAATCAGACGCCTACTTGATGTTCTACCTAATTTGTAATATAATAAAGATAAACATATCCAATACCAAACAGAATAAGAATAATGTCAAACACACAACAAAAACCCTATATACCTATCTCCAAATACGGTTTATCACTCATCATAAGTTTCCTAATCATCGTTGCTGGGTGTACAGTCCCAGGCAGTGGTCAGAAATCAAGTCGCATAAAGTTCTCTATCCAAAACACCCTGCCGATTGAAAGAAAAAACGTTCCTATTGTCCTAACGATAGACCAATTGCGAAATGTCAGTCCCGATATTACACTTAATGCCTTAGCTGTTGTTACCGGTAAAGAGCGACGAGAGACAATGATCCCCGCACAAGCCGATGACATTAACTACGATGGCGAACGCGATCAACTGGTTTTTCTAATTAACCTTGCAGCAGAGGAAAAAAAAGAAATCTCAATCTTATATGAACCAAATGTTAAAGCAACAGTTACACTGGATGTCAATAAACAGACACGCGCAGGTATATTTCCTAAACTCAATGCTGTCGCAGCATTAGAATCAGACCTACTCGCTTATGTCCTAAAACCTAATGGTGCTGTGGAAGTCTACGGCAAAAAACGCGAACATTTATTCACCGTAGATAAAATGTTCCAGAATGAATTAGATAACAACGCACCATTCTCTCCAGAGTTTAGATTACACTTTGAGACTTATAACATCAACCTCACACAGAGACCGCAAGCATTAATTATAGATGTTGAGAAACCTGAACACCGATGGGTGATACGGGATTTTGAGAATCAAGAAGATTTCTATGTCCGCAAATCTGATGAACAACTCAATATCTATAAATCAATCGGATTGTCACTCAATGCCCTTTTACCCAAACAGGACAACCCCAAACATGATAATAATGTAGAAGACACGACCATGGTTCTTCTAACGCCTCACGTTGATAGGATAGGGTGTGGCGGATTTGCACTATGGCACAAAACAGAACAACGATTAATCCCAATTCCGAATGAAGGCGATTACGTTAGAGTGCTGGCAAATGGAGCGATACGTTCTATTGTTCAAAGGATACTACCGAATTGGAATGTCGGTGGCGAAACATTCCAACTCACATATACCACTTATATCTATGGGAGTAACCCGTGGATCGAACATTACATACATATTGATAGACAACTACCATCGGACTATGCTATTGTTGTCGGTATTCCAAAACTAAAAGAAACATTCGGTGTTGATGAAGACAAAGGATTGCTGTGGAGTTGGGGAACAGACCCAACTGAAACCGACCCGCTCGGTATAGCACTTATCTATCCCACTGGACAGACATCTGGACCGGTTGATACGGATCCATCCCTTATTACAACCACCTTACATCCTGATGATGCAGGACGTCTGGGGTATCGTTCATTGGCAATTTGGGATGGTGGTATAAATGGGATAGAGACCCAAGCGGAATTCAAACAACACCTTCAGAAGATGATAACAACAATGGAAAACGTACCGAGAATCACATTCATACCGTTAGAGGAAGGAAATAGATAGAGAATTCGCGTCTCTCTGGTGGGTTAGGTTCCTTACCGCATCATTGAATCCAATTTAAGCGGTTTTATACCTATGTTCCCAGGCCGGTAGGTGCGATATCCTTATCGCACCGGATTTGTGGAATCTAAATTTACCTTATCAGACTTATTACTTAACAAGGCAGAAGGTTCAATGCTTATCAAGGAAACGTGTTTAAAACTAATCGCAGCACAACGTACAGATGAAATCGTTGTTACAACAATGGGTATGACCGCACCGTGGGGTAAAATATCAGAACATTCGTTAGATTTTGCCTCAGTTGGAAGCGCAATGGGACACGCAGCAGACTTCGCCCTCGGTATTGCACTGGCAAAACCTGAGAAAAAAGTTGTCGTGCTAAATGGTGATGGCAGTATGCTAATGTGTTTAGGTACCCTCGCAACGATTACGGGTTTGGAACACCCACCGAAAAACTACCTACTTTTTGTTTGCGACAACGGGACTTATGAAGTAACAGGAAATCAACCTGTTCCACGCAACGCAGATTTTAGTTGGACAACAATTGCTACAGGCACAGGTTTTGAACATGTATATGAATTTGATCAGATAGAAAAATTTGAGACCGACCTACCGAAAATTTGGAGTCAACCAGGTCCTGTTTTTGTAAACTTGAGAATTGCGGAAGCTGCTGAACCGCCACCTGACCGATGGGGTGGTTTTCCATATCCGTATCTACAGGAGTCACTTGCAACATCAACACATAAACTACGAAAAACACTGGAAGATTAAATGAAAGAGACATTCCTCGTAGGGGCGAGGTCCTCTCGCCCGCTCTCATAAGAATGAGGTCCTCTCGCCCGCTCTCGTAAGGACGAGGTCCTCTCGCCCGCTGTGGCATGTTTTGACAATTCTGAAATCCACTATAAGGAAATCACTATGTCTTCAAAATTAGAAACTCGCAGAATGGGACGAACAGAGATGCGTCCGAACGCATTAGCACTCGGCGCGGCATGGATATACGGAAGAGCCGATGCAGAAGTTATCGCAGCTATCCAACGTGCTATTGAACTTGGAATGAATTACATCGACACATATCCAGGGCATTCTGAACACCTCTGGGGAGAAGCACTATCCGATGGTCTGAGAGAAAAAATCTATCTACAAGCCAAAGTCGGTACACATCCTGAACGCAGGAAAGATTTTTCAGCAGATGGCACAAGATGGAGTGTTACCAATAGTCTTAAAGATTTTCGTACCGATTATCTGGACGCTGTACTCATCCACGACCCGTTGGACATGGAAAGTGTGTTGAATAAAGGACGCGCATTGGACACACTATTAGAGATGAAAGACGAGGGATTGATACGAAATATCGGCGCAGGTGTCCGTTCACACGAATTTCATAAAACACTGATTGAAACAGGACATATTGACATTATCCTCACATTTTTAGACTACACGTTGTTATCACAATCTGTAGCACAAACAACTTTGCCTTTAGCGCGCGAACACGATGTCGGCATTATCCTCGCAAGTCCTTTGGGAATGGGAAGTTTAACAGGAGCGAAACCAAACGTTGAAGATGAACGGAGAAGAAACCCTAATGCTGAACCAAAAGCTTATGCAATGTGGAAATGGTGTCAGGAACGTGATGTCAACATACGGCACTTAGCCATGCAGTTCTGTCTCGCAGCACCAATAGACGGTGTTGTCATGTTCGGTCCCGCCGACATAGCACAAGTAGAAGATGGATATGAAGCCGCAACGACTCACATATCAGAAGAGATATGGCAAGCATTTGAAGCCGAATTTGGCATCAAACGCGGAATGTAGAAAGAATAAACGCAGCACTTCAGGGACAACAATCACCCAACTCCATAATGTGAATAAACCTTCTTGACAAAACATACTTCTTCAGTTATAATATAATTCACATAATTCAACGAGTGTAAAATCTAACTTCTCAAATGATTAGACTCAACTATTGAGTAAAGATCACCCCGCTAAAGCGTGGGTGCTTTGACATAGCGTAGCCACACGTTCCCTGTTAAGGATTGAGATCTTCACTACAGTAATATATCGGGTGTTCTGGGCGTGGCAGCCTGAAGTATGTTTCGGATGCTCCCCAAGTCCGATTCCCCTACGAATACCTGATCTGGATGGGGCAACATATACCCTGAAAAGGAGTTTTACATACGATGTATGTTCCAGTAAAATCTAAAGCGGGCAAGCAACTGATGCCAACCACTCCGCCAGTTGCACGCCATCTAATCAAGAGTGGTAAAGCAACACCCTACTGGTCAAACGGCATATTCTGTATCAGGTTGAATTACGAAACAGAAGAATACACACAGGATATAGCAGTCGGTGTTGATCCGGGTTCTAAAAAGGAAGGTTTCACAGTAAAATCTGATGCTCACACCTATCTGAATGTGCAAGCAGATGCTCACAAAAATGTTGGCAAGAAGGTTGAGAAAAGACGCGAACTCCGCAGAGGTAGGCGTTCACGCAAGTGTCCAAATCGGAAGAATAGGACGAACCGACTTGCTCACAAGGAACGCATCCCTGCTGGCACGCGGGCAAGATGGGAGTGGAAACTTCGGATACTTGATTGGTTATCCAAGTTGTATCCTATTACCCATGTGTGTGTAGAAGACATCAAAGCACGGAGTATTGAACGTGCTAAAAAGTGGAATCAATCCTTTAGTCCGTTAGAGGTGGGTAAGCAGTGGTTCTATACGGAAATCAAAAAGCGATGGTCTCTGCTAACACTGCCAGGTTGGGAAACAAAAGAGATCAGGGACAGTCTCGATCTCAAGAAATCATCTAAAAAGTTGTCAGAAACCTTTGAGGCACATTGTGTGGATAGTTGGTGTTTAGCCTATCATAGTGTTGGTGGTGATAGTCTTCCTGACAACAGGGATATATTCTGCATCTCACCGATACCGATGAGAAGGCGTGAGTTGCACCGACAGAACCCGCAGCGTGGCGGTAAAAGACCGAGATATGGTGGCACAATGTGTTTAGGTATTGTCAAGAATACACTTGTGAAACATGTCAAACACGGATTGCTGCGCGTGACAGGTTTTGACACAAGAGGCGGGCTCAATCTTAGTGAAATATCAAGTTGTAAACGGGTTGTGAGGGGAGCAAAATCTGATAGTTTTCGCGTCCTCACAAAACTAAACTTTCAATATAGATAGGATCGGGCATTCCCCACCGAGCTAAAGCTGCGGTGTCCCCTGCCCGAATATTATGATGGTATACTCCCATGGCAAGATCTGTAAAAGCACTCATCACACCAAAAGTTTTGAAATGGGCGCGGGAAAAGCGTATCAGGTTAGACATTGAATTCGCTGCAGAACGATTAAAGATAGACCCTGATCGTCTTGAAAAATGGGAGAACGGGAAAGAGCAGCCCACCTTCGCACAATTAAAGAAGATCGCAAAACTCTATAGAACACATCTCACTATCTTCTATCTGCCTACCGCTCCAAAAGCTTTTCCTCCGCTAAACGATTACCGTGTTATTCCTAAGTCTAAGAAACCTGACCCAGATCAAGAATACAATTTAAAGGCTAATATCGTTGAAGCACATGAAAGACGACAGCGGTTAATTGGTATTTATGAGTTATTAGAGCAGCCACCGCCTAATGTTTCTCTAAAAGTCAATATTAACGCCTCACACAAAATCGCAGCAAAACAGATAACAAAATTTCTTGAATTTGAAAGAGAGAATCTACCGAAAACGAATGATCTCTATAAGACTTTGAAGTTTTGGAAACAGACAATTGAAGCAAAAGGTATCTTGGTTTGTCATACATCGGTAAATACGCATCTGTCTCTTGAATTAGAGACTGTCCGAGGATTTTGCATTGCACAGAAACCTTTTCCAGTAATCGTTATCAACCAGAAAGATAGGTCTTACGGTCGTGTATTTACGATTATCCACGAGTTAGTTCATATCGCATTAGGAAAAAGCATAAAACAGAATACAGGATATAGTGATAGACGAAAACCGTCTCTAAATGAAACTGAACGTTTCTGCAACACGGTGGCAGGAGAAGTATTAGTGCCAGAAAATGAACTACTTGAGATAATTGACCTAAAGACACTAAAAGATGATATACCAAAACTATCCAAACACTTTCAAGTGAGTAATGAAGTTATATTACGGCGTTTGTTAATACTCAAAATAATACCTCAACACAAGTATTACGCTTACAGAAAGATGTCTCTCCAAAACTATAAAGTGCCTAAAGGTGATACAAAAATAAGAAGTTTTTACTATAAACGTCTACTGAATACTTCTGGGGAATACTATGCCCGAGCCGCTTTTAATGCATATCACGAGAATAAATTCACACTCGCTGACTTATCTGCGGCCTTCTACAATTGCGATACAAAACATCTATCCGAAATTCAGAGTGAAATATCAGCATGAGCTCCCTATTTAACCCAGATAAGACATTATATAGTATTGACGCAAGTTCGTTAATTGAAGCATATCATAGTTATCCATTTGATATATTTCCAACTTTGTGGGAGAAGTTAGAAGCACTCATAAAAGAAGATCGATTGAAAATGTTTGAATATGTTTATGACATTGAAGTAAAAGATGAAGAACTCATAGATTGGTGTGAAGAAAATAATCTAAAACCCTATCTTCGAGCAACAATTGATCAAGTTGACCAAAAGAAAGCGCAAGCCTTATCACCTTTATTGGTAAATCCTGATACTGGTGAGTCTGGTGGTGATCCTTGGGTGATCGCTTTAGCACAAGAATTGCCAAATGGAGTTGTAGTGACACAAGAAAAGGCAAGTCGCAATAAAGATTACCCAAAAATTCCGAATGTATGCAGTGATTTAGAAATTGAATGTATTGATCTTATCGGACTTTTCAGAAAGGAAAATTGGACTTTCTAATACTAACATTCCAAATACAGGACATCGATAAAGAGAGAACCATTCCGCGTTCCCGTGTCAATCGAGAAATTTGACATTTCACACAGTTCATGCTACACTAAATTCTATAAGCATACCACACTCAAGAAGGTCACCTTATATATGTCAGAAAAGAACTTCAACAAAAAACTTATTACACTCCTTAAAGAAAACCCCGATTATTTAGACGAATCAGACGAACTCCTCACCGCAGCAGTAAAAGACGCTGCTTGGAAACTCGACCACACTCTCATCAGACTATTGCTCACCGACCAACAAACAAAATTAACATTCTTTGACGAGATAGAGGGACATTGGGTTTTCAACCACAACACCTTTATTGAGTACATCTCCAAGAAAAACTTCCTCGCCAATTCTTATACCCGATTCTGCAGTAAGATTGGCTTGAACATTGATGGAAAATACCTACGAGAACGCGGTGAAGTATCACTTGTTTGGCCTTTCAAAGATTGTGTGCTTGAAGGTGGACAAACTAAAGAAGAAGAGAAACGCAAAGAGATATTCTTCAACGAAATCCTCGCGCCAGATGAAATCAATAGAATGTTTGACCCGAAGGTGCTAACCAACTGGAAACGTCACACGGCAACGGGTGAAGAGGAAGATGTAACTGAAATCAAGCGAGACGAAAACGGTATCATTCGCGAAAACCTGATAATCAAGGGCAATAACCTTATTGCACTCCACGTCCTCAAACAGCAGTTCCGAGGGAGTGTAAAACTGATTTATATTGATCCACCTTATAATCCCGATAGTTCATCAAATACTTTTCTGTATAACAATAATTTTAAGCGTTCGTCGTGGTTAACATTTATAAGAAATAGATTAGAAATTGCCAAAGAATTATTGACTGATGATGGAGTTATGATAGTCGCAATTGATGAGAATGAACAAGCTTATCTTGGTGTGCTGTTGGAGGATATTTTTCCAGCATATGAAAAACACTGTATCACTATTGTCCATAACCCCCGTGGTGTTCAAGGAACTAATTTTTCATATATTCACGAAAGTGCATTTTTTATTCTTCCAAAAGGGAAAAGGGTTATAGGTGATAGAGAAATCCCAACTGAAGAAATTACTTGGGATCAATTTAGAAATTGGGGTGGCGAATCAATGCGCGAAGATGCAAAAAATTGTTTCTACCCAGTGTTCGTGGAAGATGGGAATGTAATTGGATTTGGAGACGTGCTTGATGAAGATGAACATCCACCTGCTCAAACTGTGCAGCATGGAAATAGGTTTTCTGTTTATCCAATTGATCAGTCAGGAGTTGAACGTAAATGGAGATATGCACGACAAAGCGTAAACAAGGTAGAGCATCTACTTCGAGCCAAGGAAGTACAGAGAGGGTATGAAATTGAATTAGGAAAAGATTTTGGAATGTATAAGACAGTTTGGCAAGATAAGAGATATGATGCCAATGTTCACGGAACACAGCTTGTAAAAAAACTTGTCCCTGGTTGTAAATTTGATTTTCCAAAATCACTTTGGAATGTTTATGATTGCTTACTATCGGTAGTGGAAAATGACAAGGACGCAATTATTCTTGATTTCTTCGGAGGAAGCGGCACTACTGCCCACGCAGTGTTGGAACTAAATAAAGACGGAGGTAAAAGACGATTCATCATTTGTGAACAGATGCATTATGTTGAAACTGTGACACGAAAACGCGTGAATAAAGTAATTGAAATAAATAAATGTGATAACTTTATCTATTGCGAACTTATGCAATACAATCAAACCTACATAAACAAAATCCAAGCAGCACAAACCGCCGAAGAACTTGTCGATCTCTGGAAAGACATCGCTGAAAACTCATTCCTAAATTGGTATATCAACTCTGAAGTACCACAAGATGCTGTAGATGACTTTATCGCTATTAACGACGTGGAGAAACAGAAACACTGCTTGCTCAAATTACTAGACAAAAACCAACTCTATGTCAATCTCACCGAAATAGATGACGCAGATTTTGATGTAAGTGAGGAAGATAAGACGTTAAATAAGGCGTATTATGGAGAATAGGTGTATCAGTATTATAAGATTATGCAAACTACAACTTGACAACAATTTACATTAAGTTATTTCATTTTACATAGCAAGTATTTTTAAGAGAACTTTCACACAGACTGAAAAGCGGAGACAAGACTATGGATCAAATAAATAAAGCAAGACATAATTTTGTTTTAGCATTCCAATACTGCTGGAGCGGTGATGATTTTCCCTATTTTAGAGAAATTAGTGTAGGCAAATCCCCAGGCATCCATTCTGGATACGTTGCCATTGATTTACTTGATGAAGCACTTGAACTAAAACCTGATTTTCAAGAAGCTTGGGATCTCAGAGGCGATATTTGGCATGCTATGCTCAACGAGAATTTTGATGAAAACTACCCACATTATATTAATTCAAAAGCGTGGAAAGAAATACATAATAAATACTTTAAACAGTTTGGCCCCCTGTGTCCTTGTGGTAATAAGGCAACACAACTGCATCACAAGACTTATGATAATGTAGGCAAAGAAAATATACAAACTGATCTGAATGGTTTCTGTGTTGATTGCCATCAAGAAACCCATGAAACGATAATTCCTAATAGGAAAACTGATTCTAAAGGTGAAGAATATTGGAAAACATTTAAGACTTATGTTATTGAAAATGGAAATAAACTACGATTGTTCCCTGAACCCGATTTACCATCGATTTACGGGATTCAGATCGATCAAAAAACCCATAAATCTATGGACAGACATAAAGACGGTGCTTTTTGGCTAATAGCATTTAGGAGTACAGAAGAACTACAAGCAAAACTCTGCATTCAATCAGTGACACATTACAATAATCTGAAAATACAGAAGGATAAGATTAACCAACAATTTAATGACATTTCTAATGAATTAAAATGGGAGAATGATAAAAGGAGTGTTGGATTTTTTAATAGCAACATAGGACATGTGAGAAACGCTAACACAGATCAAGAGCATCCCTGGCTGTACTGTAGGCTCCTAATGTTACACAATGTATTCCAGCCTTTTATCTTTGATTTACAAGAACGAAACATGAATTCCAGTAAAAGATAGTCCACTTAGTTTTACTCAGATCATTAAGCGGGTTGTTTCTTGAAATGACAACCAATCGTTATGCGAATATTCACGCATGACTTAACTTTTTGAAGTGGTGAAAGAATGACTGACGACAGAAAACAAGAACTTACACAGTTACTTGAAAAGGCAATGGACGGTTTGAAAATTGGTGTCCCACTTGTAAATAGGAATTTTATTGTTTCACCTACTAAAGACGGTGTTAGCAGTAACTTTAATCTTCGTATCGGACCTGGAACTCAACAACTACCTATAAATATATTGCATGATTACCTAAAGAAACGTTGGACATCTTATGGTGTTGATTCTTCATCTGTATTGATGAATATTAAATTCTATATTGCAAAGGATGAAACAGAAACCCAACTACTTGATTTCATTAAAGATGAATTAACTCAGTTTATCCATAATGATGAAATTCAATCATACAGTTATACAGTTGATAATTGGAAAAGCAATCAATTATGTTTTTATGGTTTACATTCGGCCCTTCTTTCTCCACGTATTCTATTAGAGCATCTTCTGAAGATTGCTGTCGCTTGGGGAGTAGAGAGAGCAGTATCAACTTTCGATGATGGCTGTTATCCTGAAGGGAAGCAAGGCTTTTTCCAAGATATTTCATCATTAGAGGGAATAGTAGTAGAAAAAGATATTCAAGTATATGAAGGTGTTCGCCTTGTCCCTTTCCCTCACCAAACAACACATAAGATACATCGTTATATTCCCGACCATTCCATACGTAGATATGACTTGGGAAGAAATATGGGTAAAACGCTACTTATAATTGATCGTCCTATGTTATCTATATTTCATAATCCTTCCGATGAAACATTTGATGAAAAACCTGTTAGTGATTTTCCATTCCAAGTTGAGACACAGGACTATAAATTTGCTAACTCCGACTCTGTAGATTCTTTTAGAAAGTACTTTTGTCAAGCTCTATCGTTAGCATGCAATTCTGCAGTTCAAATTGCACGTAATTGGTGGTTTATAGGAGAAGATGAAATCTTCTATCCATTCACTGGAGGTGGTATGTCATATTCTCCTCGTCTGCATGGAGATTCTGTTGAAGCAGATCAATCTAAAATAGAGGAAGATAAACGTCTGTATGAGATTTTGAGTAATAAAAATATAGATGGACAGGAAAATTTGCAGATTGCAATACATAGATGGATACAGTCCCTCACCCATCAAAGTACTGTTGACAAAATGATTGACTACTGTTGACAAAATGATTGACTTAGGAATAGCTTTTGAGGCCCTTTATTTGCCAGATACCAGAGATGAATTAACTTTCAAGTTAGGTGTTCGTGCCGCTTGGTACTTGGAAAAGAACAAAGACGATCGAAAAAAGTTATTGGAAGAATTCAAGGCAATATATAAATGCCGTTCCACAGGTGTTCACGAAGGATATCTAAAGGATACAGTCACGGTTAACGGAGAAACTATTCCTATACATCAATTCATTGAAAGAACTCAGGAACTATGTCAAAGGTCAATAACTGAGCTATTGGAAGATGGTGAATACCCAGATTGGAACGACTTAATACTCGGTGAGTAAACCTGAATACGGTACATACAATGCCTGAACAATTCCTATACCAACGACTTGATGCAGCATCTGAGCTTGGACTTTTGCCTAAAGACATACCTGACTGCATCACCCAAAACCTAAACTCAGCGTTTGAACTCCGCGAATACCAAACAGATGCATTCGCAAGGTTCATTCACTGCTATAACAACGACTTCCCCGGAAAAGAACAGCCCCTACATCTTCTATTCAACATGGCAACAGGAAGCGGTAAAACGCTTATCATGGCAGGTTTAATCCTCTACCTCTACGAGAAAGGACACCGCAACTTCCTATTCTTCGTCAACTCCACCAATATCATTGAAAAGACTAAGGACAACTTCCTCAACCCAATCACAACAAAATATCTCTTTAGTGAGGACATTCACATTAATGGGAAAAGAGTCGCAGTGACGCAAGTCAACGAATTCAATAGTGTTAACGAAAACGACATCAATATCTGCTTCACAACCATTCAGAAACTTCACACAGATATGACAACCGAAAAAGAGAACACATTAACTTATGAGAACTTCGCTGAACATGAAATCGTCCTTTTAGCAGACGAAGCACATCATCTAAACGTCAGCACAAGAACCCAACAAGCACTCGCAAATTTCGTAAGTTGGGAAAACACGGTTCAGAAAATCTTTAAGTCCAATGACAAAAACCTACTATTAGAATTCACCGCTACGCATGACTACGCAACAAACGAAATAGTAACTGAATATCAGAACAAAGTAATCAATCGTTATGATTTGAAAGATTTTCGTAATGACAAATTCTCTAAAGAGATAGAACTCGTCTACTTTGATATGGACTTACCAGAGCGGATGCTGCAAGCACTTATTCTCAGCCAATACAAACTACAGGTAGCATTAAAATACAAGAAACAACTGAAACCTGTTATCCTATTCAAGGAAAAAACTATTTCCCGTTCTAACGCAAGTAGAAACCTATTCCGCAGATTACTTGAGGACTTAGACGAGGATGATATAAACAATATTCGTAGATCAGATGTTCCCGCAGTTCAACGAGCATTTAGTTTTTTCGATGAGAATAATACCAGCTCAATAATGTTAAAAGAACAGTTGAAAGATGCTTTTGCCGAAGACTTCTGTTTATCAGTTAATAACCAAGAACAGCGAGAGAATTATCAGATTCAGATCAATACCCTTGAAGATAGAGATAACCCGATCCGTGCTATCTTTGCAGTGCAACAACTCAACGAAGGATGGGATGTACTAAACCTATTTGACATAGTGCGGTGCTATGAAACACGAGATTCAGGGAACATGACAATCTCTGAAGCACAACTTATCGGACGTGGCGCACGTTATTGTCCGTTAGACATTCAAGACTATCCAGACAAATATCGCAGAAAGTTTGACGATGACCTTGACCACGAACTACGTATATTAGAAGAACTCCACTATCACAGCATGCAAGACTCACGGTACTTATCAGAAATCCGTCTTGCACTCATAGACGAGGGAATGTTGGATAGTCAACGTGAACCCCGTGAAATCAAATTAAAAGACGAATTCAAAGACACCGACCACTACAAAAAAGGCACCATCTGGATAAACAAACAGGTTAAGAAAAGTTATCGACACATACATTCTTTCTCAGATTTAGGTGTTACGAAGAAAGACTATCAGCACCATATTGCAACAGGAGAAGGTGGACAAATAACCGCACTTGAGAATCAGAACGTTCCCGTCGTAACAGAGGAAAATCCGCAAAGTCTACACGTCAAGGATATTGACAAAAACATCATTAAAACAGCAATTGCATGCAATCCATTCTATACTTTCAAATCACTAAAAAGGTATTTCCCACAAATAACATCCATAAGCGAATTCGTCAATTCTGAGGACTATCTTGGAGGGCTGACGATTAACCTACAAGGAAACATAAGCGATTTGGATATTACCCGTAAGATAAAGTTCAACGCATGTCGTGGATTGTTAACACAGATAGAATCTGATATAAAGGACAACATCACGGAACACGAAGGAACAACGGACTTTCAAGAGGAATTTATCAACGCCATTTTTACAGATAAACGACTGGAATTCAGTCCCGAAACATTACGGAACAGAGAAGACCCACAGACAACAAATCTCGTCTCAAGCAGACACTGGTTCGTCTACGACAACCTTTTCGGCACAACCGAAGAAAGAGCATGTGTCAGAATGTTAGACAGATGGATAAATGATAACGGAAGTAACTATGAGGCAATTTACCTCATTCGCAACGAAGGACATTTCTCACTATACAACTTCTCGGATGGGAAAGGTTTTCAACCAGATTTCGTCCTATTCCTACGCGAGAACAACGGTGAATCACTTACATACCAACTCTTCATAGAACCCAAGGGTGAACACATTGCGGAAGGTGATCAATGGAAAGTTGAGTTTCTGCAACAGATCTGTGCCGAATATCCAAGTAGAACCTTTACAGAAGATAACAACTATCGTGTGATTGGTGTGCCATCATTTTATTATGAAAATCAGGAAAACGAATTCAGAAACGACCTTAACAACGCATTGCAAAAAAATTCATAAATCTAATCATAACCCATACCTCACCAACTGAGACAGACAACGCGAAAATCAAAACAACTCAAAGATGCTGATAATAGACGCAACTATTACATCATCAATAACCAAGCCGATGAAGAACGGAATGGCACGCCGATGTTGTAGGTAAAATCCGTTTTACAGCCCAGCTGATTAAAATCGGAAATCAAAGACCTATTACATACTTCCACAGTCTAAAGGCCGGGTTTTCTTACCTGCTTATAGCAGACTTCCTTGTGTTTAAGCCAAGGCGACTAGGGTGCCAGTTGAATCTGATACCATAGGCACCAATTAGGGATATTTATTCCCATGCCGGTAGATGTGCATTACGTCATTCTCCACCATAAAGTTTCGCTATTGTCTTTGATTTTATTTTTCTGTAGCACATTCATCCTTAACTGTGCTATTTATACGCCCAATCAAGGATGAATGTGATGTAGAAAGAAGCACAATCAAGGATGAATGTGCTACAAACCTACACACAATCTGGAAATATATACAATTGGCAAAGGTATTGACAGATTGGACAGAATATAAAGCGTATTGAACATAGATAGATGGATTAAGAAAACGCACCTACAATGTTGAACAGACAGTAAAACACTCTGTTCCCTCTAATATGTAAGTTAAACTTGCCTATTTTGATAACGAATGCCGTTTTGATATCTATGACTCTAAGCAGACTTTCCACTTGCATCTATAGTTATTTTCTCAGATATACCATCCAGATAATTGAGCGTAGCAACGTTCCTCAGTGGAATTGTTCTTTCGCCACCACCGGGCAAGTGAGATTCGTATTAGTGTGTGTGCGGGGATTATACTTATGGGTTCTTGAAAACCGACGAAGGGAAGAGTGCACCGTCCATTTTCGTTGGTATATTCATAGAAAATACGTAACCTATCCATATTATAACGCATCCCATATAAATCTTCCTCTGTGCGATAAGCCAGTGGATTGTCAGGGCGCCAAAAGGTTGTACTGTAATCTGGTACGCCGCTTAGTTTCGCGATATAAAGTGCTCTGCGACCATCGTCCTTGCTTTGTAGATAGCCATCATACAGATTTTGTGGGGATCCTGTTGAAGGTGGCATAAGCAAATCAATGCTTTTTATTTGCTTTTCTACAGGAATTTTTTTAATGTATTCCTTTCTACAAACTTTTACATCTTCAGTATGTGGGGGTTTCGTTTCAGCTATAGGAGTATAGTCAATATCCCATACTTGACCTACCTGATATTCCTGATTCTCATCAAGACGTAGGCTTTGGCCTGTTCTTGCTATTGCTCCAATACACACACTATTAGACATTTTGGTTTTGCTAACAATAAGTACTTTCATGAGGTAAAATATGCTCAACTTGTAGACCAAGTTCTTCTTCTAACTTTTTCGCTACCAAAGACCGATGACAAGCCTCAGGTAATGACTCAACGCAAAAGAAAGCCAAGACAGAGGTAGTGTTTTCTAAGTTGCTTAAGAAACATTTTGGGTTAAATGATACAAGACATTCAGCACAATAAGCTTCAATGAATTCAGGACTTAACACGTTCCGTTTTCGTTTTGCAGTTTTATTTAATGTATCAACCCTTGCCTGCTTATCCCGTACAACTTTTGTTGGAGCAAGATCTATACGGTGAAGGTAGTGGATACCAAGTTCCGCAAGACGAGATTGCAAACGCATACTATTAACAAATGCATAAGTAGAACCACGCATACCTCTCCTACGACGAATATCACAGAATGTATCTACCTTTGCATTTAGTAATGCATCAAAAAAACTTATTTCATCAAAACCATATACACCTATGGTTACTATCTTCATCAACATAAATATATCCCAATCCTTTGATGTGTTATGTACCGTTTTTGGACCTGTAGATATCCATTAAAAGTAGCAACTAATGAGAATTGATTGACTGTCTAAATGATTTTGTATAAAGAGAGATCCCTGATGAGTATTTTACCACCTTTTTGCAAAATTTACAACCCTTTTTAGCTTTTAACAGGGTTATTCAGTTTTCGGTGATTCTGAAGAATTACTCAACAAACGTTAATTTTTCGCTTCGCTCTACCCGACCTACAAAGTAAACTATTAGTAATACGCAAAAACTGACAATTCTTAAAACTGAAGAACCCTGAGACTCGGTGTTTCACTTGACATCAACAAAACAATTCCCTTAAAATAGAGTAACACACCGTTTATTTGAATTCTGCTATATGTTTAGGCAAAACTCGACACAACAGATAAATCGAACATTAGCAAACTTAAAAATGTCCTGCAACGCAATGCATTGAATCCGTCAGAACCAACCTTTTGAGATTAGAGGAATACTATGAATCTTGAATTGATCGCTGTTGAAATTGGTGATTATGTCAAGAATAGAACATCTATCAATGAAATTAATAGAATAACAAAAGCACTTTTTGAGTTCCCTTTTCGTGAATTTCCAAATAAATCGATAACGTCGGTGAGAGCACAGTTAATTTACGATTGGATCATGTCCCTGAACGAGTATGACTGTCCACTCGAAGAAAAAGAAAAACTGCTAATTAGTTTCGCCAAACGTTTGAATCCAGAGTTATTGTCTTTTCTAGAGACTTTTGGCGTTGTTGAAGTAGAAGAACCAACTTCTGAAAGATTTGATTCTTATCAATTTCATCCAGAAATCATTAAGCATTGCCGCAAATTATATATGGAAGGAAATTATTTTCACGCGGTGTTTGAAGCCGCAAAGGTTTACAATAGCCTAGTAAAATCTAAAACAGGAAGTACTAAGGATGGGAAAAGTTTGATGCTAGATGCTTGGAGTCCTGACAAAGGCTTACTTAAAATCAGTTCATCTACAACTGAAACTGATACAAATTTTCAAGATGGAATCAAATTTCTCTCTGCCGGCCTTATGAGTGCTATTCGAAATCCAACTGCTCACGAACCTGCCCTCAATTGGCCGATAGATGAACAAGATGCTACTGACATTCTTTCACTTGTTTCATTTTTACTAAGGCAGTATAATAAAACTCATGGCAAGTCGTAATTAGGTATCTACTTTATCTGATATTTATCAAAATTCTTCCGAACTCAATGTTTATCAGCGTTTTTTCGTATATTCGTCTTGTATTTGATGAAATGTCCTACGCGTAGAACAACTGACTTTCTGCAACAAGAGATAACTTAATATTTTTATGTCTAAACTTGCATAAGCACCTTGTCGTTTTCCTAAACTCATTATAGATCAAGAGAGAAACAAAATCTGATATAGAAACTGCAGAATTAATGATAGGCAAACAGACTGTGATTTTAAGGAATAATAGTATTAAAGAGGTATACGATTTAATAAATATGGTTAAATCACATGCTATATTAGAGAAGGAGTCAAAGTAGAATCTTGACAGGAAAATGTAAACAATTTATGTCATAGGTTGTTTATTGCGAATCTAATCACACCCCATCCTCACCAACTGAGATAGACAACGCGAAAATCAAAAAACAACCCAAAGATGCTGATAATAGACGCAACTATTACATCACCAATGACCAAGCCGATGAAGAATGGAATGGCACGCCGATATAGCCGAACCCCACCGGTTGTAAGCAAAATCCGTTTGACAACCCAACTGATTAAAATCGGAAACCAAAGACCAGTAAACGTCCACCAACTGGAAACCACATAACCAACCGGATGGAGTGGGAACTGAATAAATCGCCATCGCAATAGCAGTAGACTGACAGCAAAAGTGAACCCACCTGCAGTATACAACATTCCTCCGAAGTTCGTTTCACTGGGATTGTAAAGCCATCCTGCAAGGCGATTGAATGCTGCACGGGCATACCATGAACGCGCATTCTCTAAACCAACATTATAGGAGAGATGCAGATGTCCCCACGCAGCAGAAAGCGCGCCAACAAAAATCGCTACCGCCAATACCCATATCAATTGGGTAGGATTAAAATGAGTTTGATGTGCCAGCTTGAGTGCTTCCAATTGATGCGGCATCGGGTGTGCACGATACGAGAGATGATTTAACCAGAAAAATAACGACATCACAGTTAGATTACGATTGCCAATGCGACGTGTCCCAATCGCGTCTGTTAGAAGTAAGTCGGGACCTGCGTTGTATAGATCGTGTGCAGGAGGTCCCAATTCCGCACGGATACGGGTGATAGTGATGGACATCGCGAAGTACAACACGAAAAACAAGACTGCAAACCACAAAGACATCCCCGCTTTCATACAAAAGGCAAGAATCAAGATGAAACCTATAATCGCACCTACAAGTGCTGTTCTGTAGCGTAACGCTTCACCTTCATCACTGTCTGTTGGTGCACGACTCCTGAAAAAAGCCTGTAACACACCCTTGAAATGGGCGCGTCCCATCCATATCGTCCACAGGAAGAGTGCTATCCACACACCTCGAATCTGTGCCATCTCTCTCGGAAATCCTATCGCACTGCGCCAACCGAAACTTTGACCAATAATCCGTTGAAAATGCCAAAATAGATGAAAAAACCAGCAGGAAAATCCAAGATCAAGTGGAATCAGGAAACCAACACCAATCGCAAATGGAAAGAAACTGATACGGAAACCAGGGTTATTCATCGCACTCCACGGACTTTCCGTAATACGAAATCTATGATACAGCGGAATTGTAGGAAAAACCGGATTGATTTGGTGTAAACTATAGAGAAGATTCAACAAGGCAGCGATGCATAATCCTACGGTCATCGTGCGTCTATTGAAAAATCGACTTTTTCCCTGCGTTATTTCTAACGGTAGTTGCGCTATCGGATAGGTGAGACGTTCATGTTCCTGCCACTGTCTGCGCAAAAGCACGTTAAGGCAGAGCATCGTAACACCGATAACAAGGCAAAAGCCAACCCATACTAACGTTGGCTGCAACCACGCTTGTATATGAGATTGAAGATAGAGCGTAGATTCACCTTCATAGAAACCGCGTAATACTTCGTGCTTACCGACAACAAGCCAATCAGGGAGATGTTGATGAAAGAGTTGCGTCCATTCGTTTTCGGGTGTTGCATACCAGAAGCCGTTCCCCATCAACGGCACAAGTACTTGCAGCATATCACGTCCAGCGAAAACGGAGGCTTGGCACAGCATTGCATAGATTACCAATAGTTCGCTTTGCGTAAACGCAAGTTTGGGTCGTAATCTACGGAGTAATACATTAAGGGAAATCAGCACAAGCAGCGTAAACAGCACATTGAACAATAATGCTAAACTTGTGGGACGGTTGGAATCCCAGATATAACTAAGATGTAAAATCCAATAACTATTGAGCGGAATAAGGGTAATGCCAATAAGCGTTGCACGTAACGTGATAGGACTTCTTGATAGTGGCTTCATAGAAAGGTAGTTAATCCATCAAAGACGAAGGTGTGTAACAACAAACTTCTCTAATCTTGCAGCCCAAATTTCAACTGAATGAACCTTCTCAGCCCGCGCATCAATTACCTTTCCATCAGCGTCAATGAGTATAAACGCAGGTATACTCATCCTGCCACCCGCAAAACCTTCTCCGAATCCGAACTGTTCAGCCAATCCAGCGTGTTCGCTTTTACGATCAGCGTAAATATAGTGTCCTTGATGCTTTCCTCTGCGAACTACACCACGCAATCCATCTTCATGCTGCCATCCACGAATAGTGATCCCAATCGCCTCAAATCCATTTGTATGGTATTTATTGTATAGACTGTCTACATGTGTAAGTTCAGGGACTTGGTGCATATCACCGAAATGAAGCAGAACAACTTTCCCACGTAATGCTGCAGATGATACAGTATTCCCATCCACATCAAGTGCCGAGAAATCTGGGATCACGTTACCAATACGTGTTATCTCAGTCCATTTCACCAATTTCCCAAGGTCTCTCCCTCTTGTACCTACCGATAGAATTGTTCCATCTCGGTCAATTAACCATTGAGAAGGTACGCTGTTAATACCGAAGAATTGAGCAAATTCACTTTTCCATCCATTCCCATCATAGATCTGTAACCAAGGTATCTCATGTTCTTCAGTAAACTCGCGAAAGTCTGTCTCACTCCCGTCCAAACTCACACCGATAACCTCTAATCCTTTCTCGTGATTTTCTTTATATACACTTTTGAGATGTGGTATTTCTGGGACGCAAAAACCGCACCACTTGGCATACCAATCCAGTACCAACATTTTGCCCCGGTAATCCGTGCTTGATATGCGTGATTGGTCAGCAGCAATAGCAGAGAAGTTGGGAAGTTTTCTGCCAATCCATGCTTGTTGCTTCCATCTGAATTCTGTATGGGGTTCCCACGGATATTTCCGCGCTAATTCTGTCTTGCCTAATACCTCATAAACATCCCCAATCCCACGTAAGGCATACCAATCATCTGGAATATGTGTAAGCCTTTCTTCAAATGCCTGTAACATCCTATCTATCAAGGGTCTACATCTTGCAATAAGTTCTTCATTAGCATCGGGATTTTTCATCAAATTCCGATAGATATAACACGGGGTTCTACCAATGTCTTTATACAGCTTCGTCAACCAACTATACAATTCCGTTTCATCTTGCTGATCTGCTCTTTCAAACAATCTCTCAAGTGCAGTGAGCGTCAGTCGAAACAACGGATCAAAGTTTTCACCAGTCTGTTTGAGTGCATAAAAGCAAATTTCAGGTTCCTTGGGTGCTAATATCATCGCTTTTTCAAGCAGATCAAGATCACGATCCGATTCTCCATAACTTATATGTTTACCTTGCCACACAATGATTGCTACGATTTTCATTGCAGCACCGTTTTCAGGTTCTGTTTCAAGCAATTCTTCAGCAAATTCACGAAGTTCCAGATGCATGACTTCAGGAAAATTTGAGATATGTTCGTGAAGATTCACAGGTAAAGTTGTTTTCCCATCAACAACCCCTTCTTGTATCCTACTTCTCAAGTACGCCAGCAGTTGATCTTGGTCATTCAGTGTGAGTCTTCTGGGTGGCGCATTTTCCTGATCTTCAAGTGATTTTAGATACGCACCCCAAATATCTGTATTATCAGATGTTTCATCAACTAATGATACCTGTTCCTCTTGTTGTTGATCCACATGTTTCCAGAATGCCTCTCTTTCCAATGAAACCAGCTCTCTACACTTCTTAATCCCAACTAAGTACTTATCTATTTCGCGAGTTTTTTCCTCTAAATTTGAAGTATTATCAAGTTCATGCTTGAGTCTTTGAGATTCATTTTTTAGATACTTGTAGACTGTGTAGGGGGTTACCCTATGTCTCCAATAAAATGCCTTCGCTTCCTGATAACGAGCGTTATCGTCTTGTTGTTTTCCCCACAGATACAGATTTTCAAGTGCGTTGAGGATAATTACCTGTTCTTGGAAATCTACAAAATCCTCTATACTACTTCTTGATTCATACTCGTTAATAATTGCAAAATTCATACACGGATCATTTGGAATTGAATCCAGATTTATATCCATAAGGGATAGATATTGTGATTCCCAATCTGCAAGTTTTAATAATGTTTGCACCAGGGATGCTGCTCTGTTGTTCGGATCTGTTTTGAGAATACCATCCACTAATTTTTGAATTTTTGGTAGTATCTCCTCGGTAAAACGCCAAAAATAATCGTGGAGTCCGGGAGGCAGGGCAGTTTCTCCATTTGTAACGCCTTCCTCAATTTTTCCCTTTAGATAATCAAGAAATCCGTTTTGAGTCTCCTCATCCATCTCTAATTCGCCTCTTCCAAACGCGCCCCCATCGTTATATAGAGAGTTGATGAAGGTATACCAGAAATCTGTTGATACGTACTTTTCAGACATAATCATTCTCCTTCTTGACAATTATTGCATTAAGCATAAAATTCTATACACATAACCGATGTAACGTGTGCAAGTTGTTCTATAAATAAGAATGCTAAACTATCAAAAAGGTTACGTATACCTGCTCGTAGAATAGAAACTTGGCATTATGTATGTGGAAAAAAGTTCACAAGAAAAGCAGATTCAAAATGACCCTGTATCTGTTGCTGTGTCATCTGTGTCTTCAACTTGCGTAGAGGCACCGGATTTTCCTGCAATGAAGAGGAACCAAAATGTTAACCCGATGGCAATGATAATCCATAAGAACCCCCAGAATTCTGTCGGCAGTGGGGTCACCTCTGATAGCATCCGAGCGTCAGATGGTAATTCCGAACGATCCAGAACATCACTCTTAATGTCAAGAATTGCATAAAGGCAGCTTGTTAAACCGATGACGCGTAATAGCCAATCGTTCACCTTCTCCGGCAGGAAAAAACCGATAAGGATCAGCCCCACTCCAAAACCGATCCCGAACAGATAGGTAAACATATCAGTTCCAAAACCGATAGAGATCGCTACCATACCGACTCCTATCAGCACGCTTATGACTTTATCGTAATGTGTCATCGCCGCTAATAACAGGATAAAACCACCCCATAGTAGACTACCGAGATAACCTGCGGTGAGAATCCAGAAGCGCGAACCTCCCCGTGTCATTGCCAATCCACCTTCATGCTGATTGACATTGAGACTGACTATTTCTCCACCAGTAGCAATCGCTGCAACACCATGACTGACCTCGTGCATAAACACAACGAAGATTTTAAGCGGATACATTACAATGGTATTCCACAACAACGCAACAGCAATAAATATCAGAATGAAGGCGATATATCGTTTAAAAAGTTCCATCATCTCTCCTATTAGTAAATCCAGAAATGTGTAGGTGTTACAGTAGGGATTAGGCACACTTGTCAGCAGAACAGACAAGCACAGTCTACCATCAAATTGCTTGCAAGTTTATTGGCATTCTGGTATAGTATAGCACAATAGCAGTTAAATATACACCCAAAACGCAATAGTCCATCTATCGGAACAGAAAACAATGAATACTTTCGGTCACCTTTTTCGGATTACAACATGGGGAGAATCGCACGGCGGTGCTGTGGGAGTCGTCATTGATGGATGTCCCCCGCAGATTGATATTGATATATCCGCAATACAGTATGAACTCAATCGTAGGAGACCCGGACAAAGCCACCTCACAACACCACGGCAGGAGGAGGATGCCGTCGAAATACTCTCCGGTGTGTTTGAAGGTAAAACACTCGGCACGCCTATCTCTATGCTGGTGTGGAATAAAGACGCACGACCTGATGCTTATAACCACCTAAAAGACCTATATCGTCCATCACACGCGGATTATACATATCAACAAAAATACGGTATCCGAAACTGGCAAGGGGGTGGTAGAGCAAGTGCAAGGGAAACCATCGGACGCGTTGCAGCAGGCGCAATAGCAAAGCAAATCCTCCGTGAAAGATGTGAAACTGAAACACTCGCTTTCGTTAAACAGATACATACGCTTGAAGCAACCGTAAATACTGACACCGTAACACATGACGATATAGAAGCAAGTCCGGTGCGATGTCCTGACCCAATTGTAAGTCCAAAAATGGCTGAACGGATTGATCAAGCAAGAAGAGATAGAGATTCACTTGGAGGCATAATAGAATCTGTAGCACGCAACGTCCCAGTCGGTCTCGGTGAACCGGTTTTTGATAAACTCAAAGCGGATTTAGCGAAAGCCATGATGTCATTACCCGCAACCATGGGATTTCAAATTGGTTCCGGGTTCGATGGTATAACGATGACAGGCTCCGAACATAATGACGCATTCTATAACGAGACAGGACAAATCCGAACCCGTACAAACAATTCTGGCGGCACACAAGGAGGTATATCAAACGGAGAAAATATCGTATTTAAAATCGCTTTTAAACCGACAGCAACAATTGGAAAACCGCAGCAAACAGTTGATATGGACGGAAACGAGGTGACATTAGAGGCAAGTGGACGACACGACCCGTGTGTGTTAATACGCGCACCTGCCATCGTGGAAGCGATGTCTGCTCTTGTCCTGACAGATCATCTCCTACGGCAAAATGCGAAAGCTTAAGTTATACCATCAGTAGACTCGTAGGAGGGAACTCCGATTCCCGACTTCATATACAAAAAAGAACAGCCTATTCACAATTGTCTAATCGCACTACAATCATGGTGTCCAAAAATGTCTACAGCAATAGAAATCAAAGGGATCTCACCAGGCAAAACATTAGAAACCTGTGCTCGCTTAATTATCGTGGGATATTTCCGAGAAATGATGTCACATAAAGCGGGGGCAAGCGAAGGCGCAGACATTAAATTCGTCCACAATATGCGTGTAGCATCTCGACGTTTACGGGAAGCAATGAACAACTTCGTTACATGTTTTAAGATGGAACCTTTCAAAAAACACTATAAACAGGTGCGAACAATCACGCGGACAATGGGAGCAGTCCGAGACCTTGATGTCCTCATCGCTCGCTTCGACAGCTATAACCGGGAACTCAATGCCTTATCAGCAGCCAGAGAGAATACTGAAGGGCAGAGAGATATCCAAGGGTTAATACAGCATTTGCAATACGAACGGGAAAATGCACGTAAACCGATGTTAAAACTTTTTGATCAACTTGACAATAGTGACTTCGAAACACGATTTCTGACGTTCTTTAAAGCATCAGATTGAAATGGCAAAACCGAAAAAAATAGTCGGAATCAATCCAAAACAGAGTTTTCACGAAAATGCACGCATACTACTTCCACAAAAGGTGGCAGAAGTATATAGTTGGGAGCAATTTATTCATGACCCAGAAAAACGTGAAGAATTACACAACATGCGTATCTCTGTTAAGAGACTACGTTACACGATGGAGTTTTTCTCAGTAAATTACGATACACCCAGAAAACATAAAGCCAGAAAATATCATACCAGCAAATATGAAGAATGGACCGATTTTATTGATACAATTATTGAACTACAGGACATACTCGGTGATATACACGATAATGATGTCGTCTTAGAGACTCTAACAGAATATAAAAACAACCACCCATCTACTGATATGGTCGGGATTGAAACGCTTATGACACGGACTCGTGAAAAACGCAATGCCGACTACGAAAGTTTTCTAAAGAGATGGGAACACCTGACAAAAACAGGTTTTAAACGGAAACTTCTTGATATTATTGCGTCATAGAGATAATTACTCTTGAATCTACAAAAAGCAAAAGGAAATAAAATGAGCAGCAATGTTGTTGGAGTAGATATGGGCGGGACAAAGACCCTCGCCGCTGTCGTTGATGCTGATGGTAATATCCTCAGCACAGCAAAGATACAAACGCAAGCAAAAAGTAAAACATCTGTCGTGATTGACCGGATCGCAGCATGTATACGAGAAGCGATAGACAAAGCACCCATCGATACCAACTCAATCGAGGCAATCGGAATTGGTGCCCCAGGACCCCTTGACCCAAATACAGGGATTGTTATCTTTGCTCCAAATCTCGGTTGGAAAAATGTGCCTCTAAAGACTGAACTTGAAACACGCATAGATATTCCAACCTACGTTGACAATGATGTAAACGTAGGAACGCTCGGTGAACACACCTTCGGGGCAGGACGGAGTGTTAAAGATTTAGTCGGTATCTTTGTCGGCACCGGAATTGGCGGTGGCATAATATTAAACGGCAAACTGTACCACGGGGCAAGTAAGACAGCTGGTGAAATCGGACATATCATCGTGAAAGCAGGAGGACCTAAGTGCGGATGCGGAAACCGTGGATGTTTAGAAGCATTAGCAAGCCGTACTGCTATGACAAAAGAATTTAAAAAAGCAATTCAGAAAAAAGGAAAAAAGAGTATCCTCTCAAATCTAACAGGTGGTGATCTTGGACTAATCCGGAGCGGTGTATTAGCCAAGGCACTCCACAGCAACGACAAACTGACACGGAAAGTTTTTAAAAATACCACAAAATATCTCGGTATAGGCATAGGTTCAATTGTGAATTTCTTAAATCCTGAGATGATTGTCCTCGGCGGCGGCGTTGTAGAAGCAGTCGGTGATAAGTTTATAGACGATATACGTAAAGCTGCTAACAAATACGCATTACCCGATACGTTAAAAGATGTTGAAATTGTCGCAGCACAATTGGGAGATAATGCAGGTGTACTCGGTGCAGCTGCCCTGGCAAGACAAAGACTCACATCAGGTTAGTCCTTATCTGTAGGAGCGATCTCCGAATCGCGACCTACAATAGTATATTGACTAAGCGCCAGTCCTTAATTTCAGCAATACAAGTCTATCAAAAACATAACTAGCAGGGGGAAGAGTCATGTTAGTTGATGATAACAGAGAAGAGCATCGGATGATAATTTTCGGAAACGATAGTCAGCCCGTACAAGAACGGTTAATCGTTGACAACACATGCAACGAAAGCGGGATATTAGCGCAGAAGGTTCATGAAGAATCCTATACCGTGACCTTATATGCGTTGCTAAAGGATTATGGTCTCACCCCTGTTTTTCGGATCAAACCGCGTATCCGTTTTCATCGATCTAACTACGACAATCTTTCATCAAGTGCCCCCCTCCAATATAGCCTTAACGACATCATTCACTTTGCGGAACTTAAACGTGGGACTGTCTTGATGGAAAAAGTTGATGATACCAAGTTGGCGGAAATCCTTGGTGATGCACCGACAATCGTAGGTATGACTGATGATCCCGCATTACAACTCGTTTCACAACGGGATGTATCCCTCCGCAATCCACCCTTTAAAACGAAAACAAAGGTCTTCGGTAAAAGTGAGGATGAAGGCGTAGAAGAAGCAGGTATCCCCATCGGATCATTCCTTGATGCGCTTAATCAACCGCAACGCACTGAAGAAATTTTCAAAAAATTCACACGAGGAAGTGAGTTCGCACACGATTTACGGAAGGCTTTGGAAAACTACGAAGAATACGAATTTCAATTCGGACTCTATTCACGTTATGAACGTAGAGACTGTGTCTTAGCAGGCGGAGATATTGAAACAAGCGGCTACTATCGCGCGACCTTTGATCCGTGGACCGCCCTCGGATATATCCGTCCCAGCGACGATAATCAGCAGTTTCAAATCTTAGCGCATGAACGAGGCACACGCTGGGAACATAAGGTCATGTTGGAATTACTTGATACCGATACACTTGAACGACTCGCCACAGAAATACCAGCACTCAGAAGTGAATATCTCATCGGACGCGTCTTATCTAAAAGCCAGACTGCATTGACACGCCTTGCACAACTCCGCAAATCACAACTTAACCTCACACCAGACTTGGAAACAGGATATACACTTCAGTTAGAGATACATATCCCTGAAAAGCGATTCTCTGTGATTGATCACCGAAAGAAATTACGGGCGGTTTTCAATGGGAACGGAGATTATCGGCTACACCCACTAAACGGAGAGTTCGTTGAAGAACATCTGAACTTAGCGAAAGGTCAACGAAACGGTGTTGTATGGACGCTTGATAACGTTGATTTACTAACAGGTCCTCCCCCGTTGAATGCCAAAATTAATGACTGTAATGCGGGAGCTGTGATAAGAAAAACCTTAAATCAGAACAAATTTGTAGTCCGTTCTGCAAAAGAACTACGGGAACGTTTACCCAAAAACGGGTTTGAAAAGTGCTGGAACGAATCTATTGACAAAGGTGGGTATACCGTATTGAATCACACAACCGGCAGAGTCTATGCAGTGAGTTATGGACGGCAGATAACAGGCAATATTCGTCAAGGTGCAATTAGAAAAGAGGACATGGAACACTTTCTCTCAATTGAATACTTAGGGATAGACCCATCACGAGCAGAGACTTCATACTTTGAAGTTAAGACTGGTTTTGGCTCAACAGAAGCACAACAAGGGTTCTTTGACAAACTTTTTAGAAGAGAACCTGTCCCACCATACTATAGTCAACTCATGCAGACAGAGGCACAAGTTATTGAAGAGATGAAAACACTGGCACGGCATTGTAAAGTCAAGTTGAAGATCCCGTAGATATTTAGATTTGACATTGAAATATTTGGTGAGATACGCTATGATGTTTTTAAATCTATTTTTTCAGTATGGTTCTCTTACGTAACGACTTTATATATCAAAGAAAGAAGAGGAAAGATATATGATACAAAGTCTTAAAGTTAAGAGGCTGAATGACCGTTTTGATTACGACCTTGAATTCAACGAAGACATGAACATCATTACCGGACAGAACGGATCCGGCAAAACAACCTTGCTAAAGTTAATTTGGTATTTGACCAGTGGTAATCTTCATAGGATTATTCCTGAAATTTCACTTACGTCAGTTCAAATTTGCACAAGTGAGTTTGATTTGTCTCTGCAGCCGAATGATAACGAAGTTCAACTTAAATGGTATTTTGATAGCGGTAGTAAAGGGCAAGAGTCGTTCCCTATCGATGATAGACAAATAGATGATCAAAAGGCACAGCACGCTATTATTGAATCTGTTAAAAAATTTTTTTGGAAAAAAAGTACAGTTCTTCAACAAATAGGTGTGCTAAATATGCTTAATAAAAAAATAGCAGAAATTATGCCTGGCAGTTTATTCTTTTCGACCTTTGGAAAATTTGAAGGCACCTACACTGCTGAACCAACAATGATGCGTCTTCAAGAGGTATTATCAGAATTTGCAGAAGCATTATCAGTTGGTCAGCATAAGTTTATGCCCGAGATTTTAACGGATGATCTAACTGAACTGCTAAAGCAAAAATACATTGTTATTCAGAATGATATAGATCCAGCTGATGATAAACGGCAGACGTTTGTTGATCGTTGGGAGTTGTTGGATGAAATGGTTGAAGATTTTTATGGCAAGAAGTATGGTGGAATTCGGATTTTAGAAGACATTATTCTTGGGAAAAATCACAATACTGAGAATCTTGGTTTTATACCCTTCAACAACCTTTCCTTCGGAGAAAGGCGATCATTAGGTTTTTTGTACTACAATGCTTTTAGTGACGCAAGAACAATCTTTATCAATGAATTGGAATCAAGTCTGAACCATGTCTTGCAAAGGCAGTTACCTCTTATTCTAAAACGTATGGGAACAGAAAAGCAGATTTTCCTTACAACAAGGTCACCTTCCATTTTTAAACGTGTTCCTGAAAAAACAATTGAATTGAGGAATAGTGAGCAATCTAAATCTTAATAAAAAAATCTTGCTACCTGATATACTTTGACGCGAAACATTTCTAATTTACTGATACGAAGACAATGGTACGCTATAGATGTTTCAAGTTTCTGAAACATCTGAAAGGAGATATAACGTATGATACACAATCTTGAAGTAAAAGGACTTAATAGACGATTTGATTACGGTTTTGAGTTCAAAGACTATATGAACCTTTTTACTGGAATGATTGGGACTGGGAAAACAACACTACTAAAACTCATTTGGTTTCTGACTAGCGGTAACTTACACCATGCTATTTCAGAAATCCCGTTCCAGTCTGTTTCAATTAGTACCTCTGAGTTTTTTCTGTCCATAAAACATACTGATTCCGATCAATACGAATTTACTTATCAGTTCATTCAAAAAGAATCTCAGGGAAAATTCGAGCTGGACCTTAATAAAAAGGATATGCAGGATCATGAGACACTTAATAAACAGATCGCATCGGTGATGGAAAGTAGCCTATTCTTCCCAACCTTCAGAAGAATCGAAAGGCATCTTCCAGAGGTTTCAGAATCTCTTTCACAACTTGCTGAAGACTTATCAGTTGAAGGGCATAGACTCATCATGGCAGTTTCAACTTTTGATATAATTGATATGTTATCAGGAATACATGCAAGACTTGAGAATAAAAATCAAGTTGATAATGAACCTGAAACGCGTGATCAATTTTGGATGTCTTTAATTGATTTTGACAGTGAAACCTTGCGTGAACGGTGGAACCTTTTAAACCAATTAGTTGAGGAGATTTATACTTCTTATAAAGGAGTTCGTATTACAGAAGACATTGTACTTGGGGGAGGCAAGAGCGAGGATGGCAAAAGTGAGGGTAGTGATCCTATACATTCCTCACACCTTTCTTCTGGTGAAAAGCAATTGCTGGGTTTCTTGTGCTATAATGAATTTATCGAATCAAAAACGATATTTATTGATGAACCAGAATTGAGTCTTCATCCGGATTGGCAGAGAATGTTAATTCCCCTGCTGCAGTACAAAGAAACAGAAAAACAGTTTTTCATTGCTTCACATAGTCCTTACATCGGTTCTAGGTATGAAGATCATAGGTTTAAGTTAGAAATTTAGAAAGAAAAAACTGAGGAGGTTTAAATTGATGTCACTTTTTGATAAAGTTAAAGAGGAGGTGGGTTTTGGTAAAGAATTTGACCCAGTGGGTTCTCTTATCTATAGCCTGAAGACTGATTCTGAATTGCCAACTCTCGTAGTAGAAGGACCCCATGATGAGGCAATTTACAGATGGATAGAGAGATGCCTTAATGAAGATGAGTCTGAGAGGCTAAATAAGAAAATAAATATACAACCTGTTGGGAACAGGGATAATGTAATAGAGATTTATAAAAGAAAACAAGAGTTTGAATCTCGGGTACCCGTTGCTTTTATGGCAGATCTGGACATGTGGGTTTTTGACACTCGCGATAGTGGAGGCCCAAATTTATATCCAGATATTATTTGGACGAGCGGATATAGTCTTGAAAATGACTTATACTCCGATGGTAATCCAGAGAACAATATTATAGATGCCAAATACCAAAAAAAGCATCAAGAAGCACTAAAAGAAGTTATCGTTGAGTTTGCAAATACAGTCGCGCTCTGGAGAGCATCTGGAAAGGAACCAAGTGGTGAAGAGATAGAAAAATGCTATAATAAAATAAAGAAGGACTATAAACTTAAACTTCGAGGTAAGACTCTTTTTAAGGTATTAGATAAGTTTTGTAGTGCCCGTAACCATTTGGAACTTTGCAAAGATGTATTTGACACAATTGAATTAGATAAAGGCAAACCCCCATTGCTGAGTAAATTGATATTGAATATACAGCAAAAAATTAAGGAAAGCAAAAGTTATAAACGAAGAGTATCCTAGCCAAGGGGTACTATCTAAATCGTTGTATACCCATTAAAAGTAACAGCTTGACCCAATACTAGCAGACTGTCCATTCTTATTTTCAGGTTGGGTAGAGCTTGCGAAACCCGAAATAATAGACACAATCAATACCTGTCAGGTTTCATTCTCAACCGACCTACAATGTAAAAGTAGACAATCCACTAGATGTCTTGTAAAATTTCTTGAGGGATTGATTTGAGAGGAATCTATGTCCTTACTAGAGAAGATTAGATCCGAAATGGACGAAATTGATGAAGTTGACGAATTAGTTGCCCTTCTAAGTATCTCTCAACTTCCAACCATTGTTGTAGAAGATAATAGTGATGTGCGCATCTATAGTCGGTGGATAGGACAACGCTTATTCGGCACATACAATGTGGATGTCCTGGCTGCAAGTGGGAGAGAAAATCTGCTCAATCTTTATGAGAGGAAAAGGGAATTTGCACATTTGCCCGTTGCCTTTGTCGCTAATCGAGGCATGTGGTTGTTCCCCGAGATTCCTGGAAACAAGATTCCTAAAAACTATGCGGCTATTATTTTAACAGAGGGATATAGTATTGAAAACGATATATACTCAAAAGGCGAAATAGAAAACTTGATACATTCCGACGAAAACAGAAAATCACAATTTGGGTCAGTCAAACGATCAATTATCACATGGTTCGCATCTGAGGTAGCAAAATCCCAAGAAGGGATTATTCCAAATTTAGACGAGCTTGTTCCAAAAGGGCAGACAGAACTTGACAAATCTTTCCATATAAAACTTGGTTTTGTCCAATCCGACATAATTGATGGTATAAGAGCTGGATATCGTTTAAAACTTCCTGGGAAACTTCTTTTTCAAATGGTAGCCCGTTTTTCTGAAATTTCCCTTGATGGATTGTATAACACCGCCCTTGTAAACTACGAGGCAGAACCACGAGAATTGATAGAAAAAATCAGGAGAAATCTTGGCGTACAAAGATCAGTATCTTCTCAGGAAATACAGCCTGAGTCTAAAAAACAAAACCATGTTACGTTCATATTGCCAAGGAGAACTTCAAATAAAGTCCTATTGAATAAGAAACTAACACCAATAGCAGATTCTTTCGTAGATGATTTTGTTGAAGTACTAAAGCACACCGAAACACCAACCGTTGTCGTTGAGGGAAAAGACAGCGCGTATATTATTACGGGGTTAATAGAACAGTATAAGGAACAGTATGAGGTAAGCGTACAACATATATCTGGCAAAAATAGACTGCTGTCAGTTTATGATAGAAGAAATGAATTCGCTCATAAAACTCCGGTCGCTTTCGTGGCAAATCAAGAAATGTGGCTATTCAGCGAAATCCCAGAATCTTATTTAGATATAATCTGGACAGAAGGATATAGCCTGGAGAATGACTTATATACAGATGGAAATTTAGAAAACTTGATTGATCCCCATGAAAGATGGAAACATCAACAAGTACTAAATGCTACTATAAAATGGTTTGCCTTTGAAGTCGAAGAGTTTTTGGGTGGTAAACTCTTAGATAAAGATAAGGATGTTGATAAAAATGAAGATGTCAGGTTATTGGACAATATTGTTCTCCCAGGACAACTTGAATTAAATAAGAAGTTTTGCGAAAGTTATGGTTTTTATGAACCTCAAGCAGAGCGTGTTCAGGAAATAAGAAAGGCATATAAACGTGCACTCCCAGGAAAATTCCTTTTGCAAATATTAGAGCGTTTTTTAAATACCCGAGGCCGCAGTTTTAATTATAACGTTAACGTTCAGGATCTGTACGATATTGTGCTAATGGTACCGGAAGTCAAAGTCGGGGACACAATTAAGGCAAAAATACTAAAAAAAGACGGCCCCAAAGTTACCGTACAACCCACGACTGAACAGCCATCATATAATCTAATACAACGGATATACCAAACTCTCAAACTAACGAGTGAAGAGATTACCTTTGAGCGTCGGCAGTATCCTGGGCAAGTAGGTGATGAACATGAAGTGATAGTGATATCTGTTGATAGAGGGAAAGTTAAGGAGGTACTCCCTTTACAACACGAAGTCAAAGTTGGAGACATAATTAAGGCAAAGATTCTTAAAAAAGATGGTATCAAAGTTACCGTACAGTTGATAACCGCTAATAAGGAAGAGATTACCTTTGAGCAACCTTATTATCCTGTGCAAGTAGGTAATGAGCATAAAATGAAGGTGATATCTGTTGATAGGGGGAGAGTTAAGGAGGTACTCCCTTTACAACGCGAAGTCAAAATTAGAGACATAAACAAAGTTGGAGACAAAATTAATGCAAAGATACTAAAAAAGGACGGTTTCCAGGTTACCGTACAACTAAAGACAGATAATAATGAAGAGATTGTTTTTGAACATCCTTACTTTCCAGGCCAAGTTGGGGAGGAAATAAAAATGAGGGTGGATTCAGTTGATAATAACACTAAGAAAGTTATCAAGGCAACTTTTAAAGGTCTCAAATAAACCGATAAAGGTCTCGAAAGTCCTTATCACAAGTACCGCAGGTTAAATTGCTAGATGGATGCTGCCCGATTTCCGTGAACATCACAAAATAAGAGGTGAAGATACATGATACGATACCTTGAAGTTAAGGAACTTAATAATAAACTTACCCAACCATTGAGTTCAATGAGGATCTAAATGTTTTTACTGGACCTATCGGATCTGGTAAAACAACATTGCTGAAGTTAATATGGTACCTTATCAGTGGACATCTTGAGCAAATTCTGTCTGAAATTCCGTTCTTCTCTTTCAAAGGATACATCTAAAACAGTGCCAAACCGCAGAAAAGTCCTCATCACAGGTGCAGCAGGTTATATCGCAGGACGCATGCTCCCCGCATTCCGAGAACGATACGACCTCATTCTACTTGATGTGAGAAATACTAATAGACAAGGTGAAAAGGTTGAAGGACTTCACATCGTTGATGTCAGCAACCCTGACCGAGACCTATATAAACACTATTTTGAGGGCGTTGACGCAGTCGTCCACTGTGCATTCAAAGGTGGCGGCTTTGAGGACGAACTCAAAAATATTCAGATGGCATACAATGTCTATCATACCTGTTGGGAGACAGATGTCCGCCGCACCGTTGTCTGTAGCTCTAATCATGCTGCGGATTACTATGAACGGCTTATTTGGTCTGGGAAGTGGGATTTCGTAACGCCTGATATGCGTCCGCTCTCAGACAACTTTTACGGATGGGCAAAGGAGGCTTATGAACATCTCGGTTTCGTTTTTGCAACGGGATTCAGAAAAAGTAAAAAGGTGCAAAATATACAGATACGTATCGGGGCACCAAGAGAAACCGATATGAATGACGTCACAGCAGACAATTATCACAAAATGCACCGCGCACTCGGCGCATACTTGAGTGTTCGCGATCAAGTTCAACTCTTTGTCAAAAGCATTGAGACAGAGAATATTGAAGACGAAAACGGTATACCGTTCCAGATATTCTACGGTATTAGCGACAATTCACATAAGTTTTGGAGTATCGCAAACGCACGAAAGGTGATTGGCTACGCACCCGAAGACAATAGCGCATTCCGTTTTGCTGAACGTATCGCAGAAATCCTCAAAGCACCAGAAGATGAATAACACTAAAAATATTTCAAAACGCATAGCCAAATTTATCAATGGACAGATTGTCAAAAAGGTATTTCCCGGTGCTGTCGCAGCAATACTTGAGAAAGATAAAGTGCTCTATCACGCAGCATTCGGACAACGGATTATAACACCTAAACAGGCGCCGATGCTTAACGACACGTTGTTTGACCTTGCTTCCTTGACAAAACCTATCGTCATCGGAACACTGACCGTGCAGCTCGTTGAATCCGACATGATAACATTGGATGGAGCGGTACAGGAGTACCTTCCTGAATTCAACCATCCCAATATCACTTGCATAGACCTGCTTAGGCATACCTCCGGATTACCCGCTTGGAAGCCACTCTATATTGAAACAGAGTCACCCGAAAATATTGTAGAACATTTAGGCAATATGCCACTTGAATCTGTCCCTGGTGAGAAAGTCACCTACAGTTGCTTAGGCTATATCCTTATGGGGAAAATACTCACTGCCATCACAGAAAAACCTTTAGACACATTAGCTTATGAAAGCATCTTCAAGCCACTCGATATGAACCGTACCTATTATAATCCACCTGCACAATTGCGTGATAACTGCGCAGCGACAGAAGATTCAAATAGTTTTGAACGCCGAATGATAAACACTAGTCAACACGGTAAATACTATAAAGGACATACCTGGCGAGATGGTGTAATTATCGGTGAGGTACACGATGAAAATGCAAATTATTTGGGAGGTGTATCTGGTAACGCGGGTCTTTTCTCCAATGCCAGAGACCTTATCACCTTTTGTCAAATGATACTCAACTATGGATCGCCACTTTTGTCAGCAAAGAGTATACAGAAACTTTCAATACCGCAAACCCCTAACGATGCTACCGAACAACGGAGTATCGGTTGGCATATCCTCTCTGATGGAGCAATGTATCATACAGGTTTCACTGGCACGTCAATCCGTATTGACCTTGAGATGGGTATCGCAGCGATCCTTTTGACAAATCGGGTTCATCCGGATGCACAAAGTACAGGTATCATAGAATGCCGCAATCAGTTTCATAGGATAATCTTCGGATGATAACACTCGGCATAACACGTCTATTGACAGAACATCAGGAATGGATTGAAGGTAAATCTGTCGGTTTGCTAACAAATCACACAGGTGTTGATGAAAACTTGATACACACGATTGAACTGTTAGCAGGATTCAACCTGGTCGCGCTTTTCTCACCTGAACACGGGTTGTGGGGAGCAGCACAGGACGGCGTGAAGATAACGGACACCCAGTACCGTCAGCCAGTACTGTTAGATTCAGAAGGGGGGCAGGATGAAACAGACAACTTATGTAACAGGCCAACACTACAGATTTATAGTCTTTACGGTTCAACCCCACTTGAGTGGACGGAGATACTTAAAAACATTGATGTTATCATTTACGATATACAGGATGTAGGTGTGCGATACTATACCTATCTCGGCACGTTGTTTGAGACCATGAAGACACTTGAAAACGTAATAGAGACAGGAAAATGTGTTGAATGCATTGTCGCTGATCGTCCAAATCCCATCGGTGGTATCCATATAGAGGGTCCGATGTTAGAACCATCCTACGCATCTCTTGTTGGACCTTATCCTATACCCGTGCGGTACGGATTGACGATAGGTGAAATTGCCAAACTATTTCATGCAGAACAGGGATTTACTTTTCCACTTAAGATTGCTCAAATGAGCGGATGGAATCGGGATATGTGGTTTGATGAAACAGGACTCCTCTGGGTACCACCTTCACCCAATATGCCGACACTTGAGACAGCAACTCTCTACCCAGGCACGTGCCTATTTGAAGGCAGTAACTTGAGCGAAGGTCGCGGAACAACAAAACCTTTTGAACATATCGGCGCACCGTGGATAGACAATCAGAAGTGGTTAACACGACTGAACGCTAAACAATTTCCGGGTATCCTTTTCCGTCCAATAGTATTTACACCACAGTTCTCCAAATATGAGGGAGAAGTATGCAACGGTGTTGCGATACACATTACTGACAAAAAACAGGTTAGTCCCATTGAACTTACAGTTTGGATGTTAAGCACATTGAGTGATGAATTCCCTAATGACTTTAAACTATGGGAAGCACATTTTGATAGATTGGCAGGAAGTGATGCACTTCGTAATGCGCTTTTGGCGGGTAATCCTTTTGAGGAAGTCGAAGAATGGTCTGCGGAAATAAAAGCCAGTAATATTATTTGGCGAGAACGACGAGAACCTCATCTATTGTATTAATAACTGCTTTCGTTACCCAAAATTAAAAAAATGACATGAACCCATTCTACACCTTACCACAAAAACACAAAAAGACTGTTATCGGTCTAATGAGTGGAACATCCGCCGATGGTGTTGATGTTGCACTTGTTGATATTACAGGATCAGGATTGACCACGGAAATTGAGTTGATTGTATTTGAGACAATCCCGTATAAACCTGAAATTCGCGAGAGAATCTTTGATCTATTTAACGTTGAAACAGCACGGGTTGATGAAATCTGTGAAATGAACTTTGTGCTGGGAAGACTATTTGCAGAAAGCACATTGGTGGTACTAGAAAAGAGTGGTGTGTCGCCGACACAAGTTGATCTCATCGGTTCACACGGTCAAACGATTCACCACATGCCGTCCGCATCAACACCTGCCACACTACAAATTGGCGAACCTGCGGTGATAGCACATGAAACTGGTATTCCAACCATTGCCGATTTCCGTGTGGCAGACATCGCTGCGGGTGGTGAAGGAGCACCGCTAATCGCATATCCTGATTATCTACTGTTTCATAGTCCTACACAAACAATCGGGCTGCTAAACATCGGAGGCATTGCAAATCTGACGGTACTACCCGCAGGCAAAGGTATTGAAGCAGTTCACGCGTCGGACACAGGTCCTGGTAATATGATTCTGGATGCATGTGTTGAGAAAATGACAACTGGTGCAAAACACTATGACGAAAATGGAGAGCTCGCAAGACAAGGCACAGTGTGTAAAGAGTTTTTAGATGATTGGCTTACGCATCCGTTCCTGGCATTAACACCCCCAAAAACTACGGGACGCGAGACATTCGGGACTACTTTTGCAGATGATTGTTTGCACCAGATCCGCACAAGAGGCAGTTCATATTATGGAGAGCAGAATACGATGGCAGATTATGACGGACTCGCAACACTTACAGCATTTACAGTAGAAAGCATCTCACGTTACTATACGGATTTTGTTGCTGGTAATTCACCCTTAGACATCCTGTATGTTAGTGGCGGCGGCGCGCAAAATCCTCTCATGATGGAAGGTCTCGCTAAGAAGTTTCACCCTATCCCAGTCGTTGATATCACAGAAAAAGGAATCTTAGGAGATGCAAAAGAGGCAATCGGTTTTGCTATCTTGGCAAACGAAGCAGTGCATGGTAATTTTGCCAATGTTCCTAATGCGACAGGGGCAATGTGTCGGAAGGTGTTAGGGAAGTTCGTTTGTCCATAAACTACCATTCTAAAACTTAACCCTCAGAGAAAGCCGGTTGCTGATGCCTAAATCCGGTTGACTCTGATAGGCGTAGTCAACATGAAATGCTGCACCCGTCACAAAACGGAGTTGGAGACCAGCACCAGCGGTGAAATACATCGCACGAGAAGTGCCATTCCTACCATCCAGTCCACAACGCAACGCTAACAACTCAAATAGAACGTATTCTGCCCCGGTATGGAATTCGTAATCATTACGGGTGTCTACATCGGCAGCTAATGTGAACCTACTGTTGAAAACGGTAAGTTTCTGATGATAGGCGATACCGAGTTTCAGACGCGGTAAAAGCGTTTCTGTATGAGGAGATTCCCCTTCGTTTTCAGGTGGGGTGTTCCAATAGAGTTTAGTTGTGAGGAAATCGCTCGCAACGATACCGAAGGAAAAAGCAGCAGTTTTGTCTGGGCTCGTTTTCACGAGAATACCAAGATCAGTCCCACCACCCACAGCATTCGTATTACGATACGTATCAATATACAGCAGTTTCAGGCTGGTTCCGACATCAATAGTAATATCTTGGGGTAAAGTAACGAGATGTCCTGCACCACTCAGCAGTATCGCATTATTTGTATTGCTAAAGGTACCGATGACGAAAGGACGGTTGTTTGGACCGATCGCTTTGGTGGTGACAGGTATTCCCGTTATCGGGATGTCGTCTACACCGACGCGGAGCCAACTGATGCCGAAGGTCATTTTTTTGCCAGTTTGAGGATATATATAACTTGCGACATTGTATGAGGCAAGGTCGGCAAGTGTGGCGTGCATAAAATTGAATTCGTGGTGCATCAGCTGCGCGATCCCCGCAGGATTGTAGTAAGTTGTGCTTGCCTCATCAGCAATCGCGGTGAATGCGTTACCCATACCTAACGGACGCGCGCCAGTACCGAATGTGAGGAAGTCTGCTGTATACGTCTCCGCAGAAACCTTAGGCATAACTCCCAATATAAAAAGGAAAAACAGTAGAGGCAGTAAGGGGTGTACTTTTCTCATATTTCTCTGTAATCAATCTACTTCAATTTCATCATTTTCAGAATATGGGTCTGGTCATCTTCGTCATCCAGACTTTTAACGATCATCTTACCGTAATAAACACCGTTTGCTACTTCGTTCCCATCGTCATCTTTACCATCCCACTTGAGTTGGATAAATCCTGAAGGAGCTTCACTCTCCAGTTTACGAATTAACCTTCCGGTAAGGGTATATATTTTGACTGTAAGCGACTTAGCAGGCTTTGTTAACTCACAAGTTATTGTGGTATTGCGCGTAAACGGGTTCGGATAATTTAGCGGTTCCACTAACTGGAGGGCACTATGGACTTGAAAACTAATCTCGCTCTCACCCTGATTACCATCAAGGTCACTTGCTACCAATCGCAACTGATACTCACCGGGTTCAAGTTCAGGAGAATTATACGTCAATACCACCTGATTTGACCCTGGATGCTGTGTCATTTTATAGTCAGTTTCAGCAATAGGTTCAAACGCATCAAAACGTCCTAAAGCAAACGCAACAGGACGGGTGAGATAATCTATGCCGCGCGGGTCAGTGAGTGTTGCTTGAATAAGGGGTGCGGCATCTACTGATGAACCGGAAATAAAGTGCTGCTGGTCACCAATTGTCAACTGTATGTTTGGCGGCACCGTATCCTCACTATAAAGGCACGTGAGAGTCCCTAAATAGGAGGTATCCGCTTGGACTGTGCCAACCTTAGCAGTATTAAACAGGAATCGGTCACCTGCCCTAAAAGCATCCGGCCCCTGTGTTATCAGTAGAGTCAATCCATAATCTTTATATTCAAAAGGTGTACCGACTGTGCCATAGATAGGCGTTCCATTCTGTGTCAATACGCCACTATTTTCACCTTCAATCTGAAATTGTGTTGGAGAAACAAAGAGGATTAGCCAAGTATCCTGTGGCATAGACGTCTCAGTCTCCAAGTCAAGATACTGAATTGTTCCATTTCCGGTGTTCCTGCTTGTATAATAGGATGTATAATATGAGGTATCCTGTTCACCTGCTCCTTGAACTCGCGACATCCTAAAACCCAATTTATCGCCAAAACCGAAAGGTGTTTCTCTGCTTCTAATATCAACAGTAAATCCAAGATTGCTGAGAAAACTTGTCTGTATGTTATTATAGCTGATAATATGCATATCTCTCGCTATTTCCTCTAATCTCTGATCCTGTCCAGTTGAACCGTCGTCAGAAACATTGGGTATAAATAGGAGCCTGTAAGTCTGCGGTGTATCAAATAAAATCAACCAGGTTCCTATGTTAACTTCACTGGATGTAATATTAACGTTGTCAATTGATCCATCCCCAACGTTATCGGTACGAATTTTAGCTACCTGTGTTGATGTATAGATACTGCCGTTAGCCTGTTTCTTAATTTCAGAATCAAGACGAACCCAGTTTGCTATCGTATTGAGCCAGAGATATATCCCGATGTTGTTTGAACGTTCTTCTAAAGCAGTGTTAAGGGTTGTCTCCATACTTTGCGTTTCGGTGGACAAATCTGCATCTGTCCCAAAAAGTTCCTTGACCACGTTCTGTTGAAGCGCAGTAAAATCAAAATCAAGCTCAACGGTTACAGGTGTTTGAAGTTTGAACATAGGACTGGTTATTCCAGTCTGATTTCCAACTGACCCTTGTCCTGTATTTTCTCCGGTGTCTAAATGCAAACTATAACCCAATAGAGCGTTTTGCGTCGGCAATGTTACTGGGAGCAGTGATCCTTCTGTTTTCTCGTTACTGATATGTGGCCATGTTAAATATGGGGGTAGGTGTGGCGTGGTGCCGTTGTTATATAAAGATGGCACCTCACCCGTTCCACCAAGGTAATAGGCGAAATTTGGGTTCGTCGTTTCTGATACAATAGGTAAAGCGGTAAGAACTAAGGGTTTGTCTTCACCCACCCCTACTGACGTTAATATCCGTATACCACCATCAACACTTTTCACGCTCAATGGCACGTCTCCAATAATGTCACCTGAAACAGTAAGTTGTCTGTATCCGATGTTATCCTGCTCTTCATTTTCCAGCACAAGGCCATATAAAGCCGTACCGGGTTCTTCAGACTCGCTAAATACAGGATCAACATATACAAACACGTCGTGTATACCATTACGGAGGGATACCGGAATAGAAACAGTCGCAATCGGATTGACATTAAGGGGTTCAGGTTCATAGGCATTGGACTGTTGAACAAGGGGATTTCGTACGATCCAATCGTCTGGAGATATTTTTGTGCTGCCGAGTAGATGTGCATCCGGGTCAACAATATTGTTCTCATCTATATCCGGATTTCCACTAAAAAATGCCACTTCAATATCCAAATCGGAAAGTCCTACCTTCTCAAGCAGATCAGCCATTAAAATATTCGGATGGGAAATGGCTTCATTCCCGCTCCCAGCAGTGCCAGTCAATTCAATATCAACTGTCAGATAACGTTTGAGCGAACCATCATCGGTTGTGTCCATGGTATAGTTGATCTCTTGAAAATCCGAGAAACGTCTATTATAGACTACAGAAAGGTTAGGATAAACATAAGGATAGAACCGAAAATAATCAGAAGTAACAACATTATCGTCCGCATCCGTAACCTGTATATCATATCGAAATGCTGATCCGTCGCTTGGCACGGGTAGGGGTTGCGGTAGCTTCCACCACCTGGCAGTTGTTGATGAAGCCGTTGCTATTTTAGAAAATGCTGATTCAGGAACTGTTTCAGTAGGTTCAAGGAATACTTGGTTATTTCTTGGGTTCAAGGTATTCCGCCATTCCAACATCACAGAAACCGTTTCGCTGCTATCGTCAGAAATGTATGCAAAAATATCAATCACATCCTGGTCAGATGGATTGGTGATCACCTGTGGTATAATATCAAGTATCTTTGGCACTTCAACCGTGAATCCATCACCACCGACAGCGATTTCAGTTGCGTTTTCAGCATAATACTCTACATGTGCATCCCCTTGTGAGATGTTAACTGGCACGTCAATTTCAACTTCTGGATAACTCCCTCGTTGTACTTTTAACGTTTCAGTTACGACTACATCACCGGAGTAGTATTCCCGTTGTGCGCCAGTTTTATCAACGCCGACAGATTGTTGTCCGGGAAAACTTACCTTAACTGTTAGATCACCATCAAAACTGGTGTTCCGTGTAAAAACCTTCTTACCAAGTGCATAATCATAACGTGCAGTTTGAACGTAGCCAGGGGCAATTTTGAGTGTATCACCTGCTTTAACGGTCTTGGTCTGAATTGCGGGAAGGATTTCATATTCTGCCATAGCGATACGCAACGCCGGGTCGCCAAATAACGTATATTCAAGCATAATATCCAGTTGGGATGTACCTTCTGTTAATAAGTACTCAAGTTTAGAATCGAAACTAAGCGGACCGAGTTGCCGGATATCCCGCTGGAATAACATATCAAATATGATCCTGTTAAGGTCCTTGTTTCCACTACCGTAAGTCAGTCGCGTTGCGCTGAGCATGCCGATAATTCCGCCTCTCTCCTTCCGTAGCATTTTCTCCGCCATACTCGGTTCACCGGGGGCATCGAAATACCCGTTATAGCAACTCAACACAAGCATAAAAGGGATCTGTGCAGTCTCTTGTACCTTATCTACAGACGCATTGTCGAAGATAATTTCATGGGTCCAGACAATTCGTCCACCATGACCGGCATATTGTGCAATAGCAGCACCTTCACCTAAAGCTTTGATGATTCTATCTTTTGCTACACTTCGGGGGAGTGCGTCAGAGAACTGCTCAGGGTTCGCCTCAACTTCATCTATCACATCCTCAAGATAAATTTCAACGGTCTCATACCCAAGACGTGTATGGTCTTTTGCGATTTCGTTAAGACTTTTCTTGAAGATATGATCTCCCGGGTTGCTTACTTCATCATCAGCAACGGATATAATTCGCCGTCTCCATGCCCCGTTAGGTCGCTGTCCTTCATAACTGATAATCTTGTCTATAACGGTATCCGCCTCCTCCACAGTTTCAACACTTAGTCTACCGACATAGAAATCCACAAATTCATCATGTCCAGAGACTGTAGCATACCAATGATCGGCAGAAGTTCTGCCAAACGAGTCTGTTGTAATGTAGTGAGATGGTATATACCCTGCGACTTCTGGTGGTTCAGAATGTATCTCCTTATCTATACCGCGAAAGTCGTAGGTTCCATCTCCTAAAAATACGAGATATGAGAGTGCGGGGGGTGTCCAATTATTGTATGCGTAGGTAAGGAAGTTTTTTATCCAGACTGGATGCACTTTTCCATCTCCAAAAGTGTTGTATATATCATTGATGTCAACAACCTTAGTCCGGTATCCGCCGCCTTGTGACGTGGAACGCCAGTTGGCTAACCTATCAGCTGCCTCACGAAACCTTGCATGCACTACGATTATGTAATCTGCGCCGTTCAGTGTACTACGTAAATCACTCGGTGGAACGGTCTCAATCTGAACAGGGGTACGAAGTGCGGCATCTGAAACGGCTATAAACTCAGTTGTTCGGGTGTCTGGCAACTGGAAAGTCGCAGTGTATGTGCTGTTCGGTACGGCTCTCAAGTCTCCAGAATTTAATGCTCTAAGTCGTGCTTGCATCTCCCCAGTGGTTGCATGGCGGGTTACATCTACACCTTGAAGTTTAGCAGTGAGTGTGTTTCCATCTGTTTCAAAAACAGATATATCTGGATTAAGAAACGCATCAATACGGAATTGGTTTATAACGCCTTTCTTTTCATCGTCCTGTCCTGTCTTGATAGGTGTTCCAAAGCGAAGTTGATCATCCACTGCTAAAAAGAGACGCGTATAGTCAACCCAGAACCTGTTGAGATAGACGTGATACGGATAACGGGTTGTATCCTCTTCAATAGTTGTATCAATCCGTGTTAGAGAGAGGACATTCATTTCACCTTGGGCTGCATCTTTAAGGTTATTCCAGACTCGTAGGTACTCTGAAAGTGTTACCTGTGCCTGACTTTCCCAGATAGCATGGTCAATTCGCACACTATTCACGGCAGCATAGACTTCATGCGTTTCGGGTGTTCCGCCTTGTAAAACAACCTGTATCTGTGGTGGGTCAAAACTTTTCGCGATGTCATAGAGTGGAAATTCAAGACGCAACTCACCAATCTCGCTTGAGTTCTTGATACCGTCCCAAAACCAAAAGTCCAACGCATCAAACCATTTGTGCTTTTCTCCTCCCGATACAATTTCCGGATGGACAAACTCCAAATTGTTTGTAAGGTGATCCTCCTCAAAAACGACACGGGATCGGAAGGTCGGCACCTGAACAGCAGTAGCATCGCTTGGGCTTGCATCAATCTGCGCCACCCGACTATTTTGCTGGCGCGACGGATTTTGTACCCCTGATGCCACGCTTAACCAGTAGATATTCCATATTGTATACGCGTTCTTTTTATGGGGACTCTCAGGATCAGTGGAACTGTGCGCCAAGAAAAAAATTGCATCTTCCGCGTCAAAACGTCGATCACCTGCACCACTTACATAGATAGGTATTTCCCGTTCACCGTGGGTAAGACGTAGCTTCCGAGGGTCAACACCTATTAGGTCAATACCCCAGTCCGTTTTCAGAGACGTTGCTGTTACTTTGTAGATTCCTGTTTCATCAATATAGAGTTTATATCGTGTCTGTTGGCTTTCGTTAGACAAGCCTGGGGCAGATGGTGCAGCCCTAAGTGAACCTATATTTGCACGTGAACCTTCACTTATTCCCATACCCGCATTAAAAATTCTACGGTAATCCAAATAATTGAGGATGTGCTGCGCAAAAGTCTTTTCGAAAGGAGATGCCATACTATGTAACTGACGTTGTTGATTCACAGGAATCGTGTTTTTGGTAGAACCGATGCCTTGTACAGGCATTTGTGTGCGATAGGGTATGGAAACAGTGAGACGGTTATGTGAACGGAGTTCACGGGTAACACTATTATACTGGACCGGATGTAAAACTACGGTGATAACACGTTGGGAACGGATGTATCCATCCATCTCTATCCGTGCCAGAACCGCTGGATAAAAGTCGGAATCGGAATGCCTATTATTCAAAAAATCTTTCTGACTGTGAAATAACCTCACACCGTTCTGCTTTTGCAATGCACCGGCGTTTACTACTATATTCTTATCGTTCAATTCTGCGTCTGGTGGAACAGCTAAAAGCACACGTGTAACTGGTAATTTTGGATACCCTGGTTCTTGGACCCAACCACAGTCAGCATAAGCTACATTGTGGTATATACCTTGCTGTGCTGTGTTTCCTTCAGGTTCAACTGCTGTAACCTCAAGTTGTGATAGTTCAAAATTAAGGGTGATCTCGTTTGCAGTGGTTATTTGCGTGACATCCGCAACCGCAACAACACTAAAGCAGAACAAGACTATTGCATATATCACACAACGTGTATACAAAACGACTTATCTCCTATTCCAATGTTTATATTTAGTTGTTAACTGGTCTGCTTTTCTTCACAATTCATCATCTATACTTTCAGAATAATCTTCCCAAAATTACGATTAGCTTCCATATATTCATGTGCTTCACAAACTTGTGCTAACGGAAATACCTTGTCAATGACAGGTCTGAGTGTACCGTTTTTTAACGCTGGCAACCATCGTTCTTCAAATCGTTGTGTGATTGCTATTTTTTCATCCAGCGATTGCGGTCTCATCACGGAACCGATCACCTGAAGCCGGTGCCGCATGATCACGCCTAAATCTATGTCTGTGGTAGACCCACCCATCAATCCTACTTGCAACAGCCGTCCCTTCACTTTGAGAATTTGCAGGTTGCGGCTTAGGTAAGGTGCACCGATAAAGTCTAATACGACATCTACCCCTTCTCCATCTGTCAACTTCTCAATTTCAGCGACAAAGTCTGATCGCTTATAGTTTATACCTGTTGTAGCACCCAAGGTGATACAGTTATCAATTTTCTCAGGTGTCCCTGCGGTGACAAAAACGCGTGCGCCTGCGTGCTTTGCGATCTGAATACCGGCAGTACCGACTCCACTTCCACCTGCATGAATTAGAATTGTCTCTCCTGCAGTTAACCGTCCTAATGTAAATATGTTTTCATTTGCTGTAAAAAACACCTCTGGCACTGCAGCTGCCGCTTCAAAACGCCAATCATCCGGTATGACCATAGCCATGCGGTAATCAATAACCGCCTGTTCGGCGTAGCCTCCTCCTCCAACAAGTCCAAAAACGCGATCATTTTCGCCAAATCCCTGTACCGCCGATCCTATTGCTGAAACCGTGCCAGCAATTTCTAAGCCGAGTATTTCGGATTCTCCCGGTGGTGGCGGATATGCCCCCCGACGCTGTAGAAGGTCCGCGCGATTTAGCGCAGTCGCTTTAACGTCCACCAGTAACTGCGTTTCAGTGGGTTCAGGTGAAGGCACATCAGCTAATTGCAGTACCTCTGGACCTCCATCTCCTGTCCTAATTATCGCTTTCATCATTTTGTTTCCTTAAACAAAGCATTAAGAATTTTATCATAAATGATTCCGTTCTGCCAAGTATTGTGACCGTTATTGGGACGTATATTCTCTATTTTAATAAACAGGGCAGAAATCATCAAGGTTTACCAACTTTTTTCTAAGAATCTCGTCTAATCTAACAGAATGATACGCGATTAGAATTAAAAATAAGCCTTAGGAGAATAACGATGTCAAAAACCGTTCAAAAGACATTGCCGCGTCATTTTAATCCTGTAAAGGCAAAATTGGCATATATGGACGAATGTTTTAGTCAACTGCATAGCGGTTTGCCAGCAGACAAAGACACTTATGTAGAGGCTGATAAACTCACACATTCTTATATCAAAAGTTGTTTTCTGATGATTGTGCAACGCGCTGTAGACATCAACAACGCAATCATAGAATTTAGTGGTCAAACGCCACCATATCAGAAACACCAAGGCTTCCGTGCTGTTCAAGAGAGTGGCGCAATTGACGTTGAGACATTAGATTTCTTTGAACACGCCATAACCTGCTATCAGAAAATATCAAACCCTTACGAGGGATTACCCCCCGCGGAACTGTACGATGTATCTTCACAACTGCTACATCACGGTAAGTCTTACACGCGTCAGATCAACGCGTTCTTTGAAGATACTGCTCCTCCAATAGATACTGAATTATAAAGTAACAAAAAACGCTGTGGCCAGGTTTAACAGATGGACATAAAATAATTCGGGTTGAAGTGGTATCTTCAACCCGAATTATTACTTAGACAGCGACATCAAAAATGGTGGTACTAATCATATTTAATAATCCCACCTGTTCCTTTGATTTCAAAGGGCGGTTTTAATAAGATTTTATCTTGGGGTTCCTCATTAAATCCGCTGGGATATAGCATATAGGAAATGCGCCGCGGTAAGTGTTTTCCTAAATCGGCGAACATTTCCTCAGGTTGCTTAAATATTATCATATTACTCATTTGGGTCTGGTATGCAAACCAATACTTGAGATTAGAGTGGATTTCATTATTATAGATCATACTACCTGTTTTTACATCAATAATCTTGACACGAACTTTACTTCTTGCCACTTGCCGTGTAGTGATGTAAGTAGATGTTCCTGAAATTCCGGTCTGTCGTCCCAAACGTTGGTGATGTTGGTCATTATCTTTCCGTTCCAACCTTGGCTTTGTAACCTTACCTGTAATAATCCAGTCCACACCAAGTGATTCTCCTACTCTCGCTGCTAATGCTGGGTCATCAAAAACATCATTTAGTGTAATGCCGAGTTCATCTATTTTTTCCCCTACGGGGCGAATTTTATCCGATACGTCATAGACCCACTCAATATCTTTTAATATAAGTTCAAATCGGGTAGATAGATTAACACTAATGCGGCTTCCAAGAGCCTTTGCTTCTTCTTTGTCAGCGAAGAAGGGTGTAACAGCAATTTTCTTTGCTTCGGTAAATGTCGGTATCGTCTTTATATCCTCGCCACCAAAGCATCCCACAAATGAAACAAGAAGAAGGGATATTAGTAAAAAACAAAATAAACGCATAATAGTGAATGCCTCCTCGATAATACTATAATTCAACCCACAATCTATCTGTCAAAGCCATCTGTCAAACAATGTATCATAAATTGCAGTAATTGTCAAGCAACAATTAATATTCCTTTTAGTCCCTATGCCACCGCGAGTGCCCGGACCTCTCCGAATTCATGTGTCAACTTTGTCCAAGAGTCGCCATTGTCTTCACTCAGGAAAAGTTGTCCGCTGACGCTACAAGCGATCAGCAATCCATCAACATCTGCATTATAGCCGAAACACCAGATAGTGCTATTTGCAGTTATTCCGATATCAGAACGTTCCCAACGTATTGCCGCTGCGTCTGCAGCATCATTTGAATCTTGCATATAGAAGATACCGCCTTGGTCACCGGGAGGTCCATTTCCTGCACCGATAAAGACCTGCGCCTGCCCATCTATATTGCTGGCGTTCAAATAAAAAGCAGCACGACAATAGGGCCACGGAAAATGCTCACGCACCTTCAACGGTGTCCAATTGTGCATATCTGTTGTGATACAAACGTCGTTATTTGTTGCTGCAACGAGTGTTTTCTGTTCACCCGGCACCACAGTTAACCCATGAATATCTTGACTGCTCAATCCTTCACTGCGGTTATCCCATGTTTTTCCGCCATCGGTACTAAGCCGCATGCCATCAATTTCGATGCCAGCATATACAGTATCATGGTCTTCTGGGTCAATAATGATAGTTGTCACACGGGGAATAATAGGAATTCCTTCACATTCTTGCGCGAGCTCAGCATCGAGTTGAGTCCAGGTCTCACCCGCATCAGTCGTCTTGTAAAATGCTGATGGACACGTCCCCGCATAGAGTGTCCCTGCCGTAGTCGGATGAATCGCAAGTGACCATACCTCTTTACTATCCATATCACTTGGTAGATGTCTCCAGGAATCACCGCCATCCGTAGTTTTGACAACACCTTTCTCAGTACCTGCATAAAGTGTTTTTGAATCTGCCGGATCAACGACGATGGCACGAATATCTGCTTCCGGAAAAATTCCGTTGCTTGCGCGATTCCATGTCTTACCTATGTCTTTACTTCGCCAGATGCTCTGTCCAACTGTTCCTGCATAAAGTGTGCTTGTCATATATATCTCCTCTAAAATTCTCAGTATTCGGTTATGGGCTCATTTAGCATTCCTTCATCAATCACCCTGTCAGATATGTCACCGGCACCCCGTTTAATTATCCATTTTACCTTTTCTGTTGCTATATCAGGTTTGAGGTTGAAAGCGTACCTGTAAGTTATAAAACTTGGGCTATGTCCTGGGACAGTTTTCTCATTTTCAATATATATCATCGGTTTTGCATCAAGCAGTTTACGATTTTGATATGTCAGTGTTACAGTGAAGGCATGTACAGCCGCAGGTTCATTTGCCAGTGACATATCTGACTGGGCGATTATTTCCCAATAGTTTGGATGTATCGGGTTCGGGAGTATGTATGCGGTGTAAGTCCCTAAATTACCTTCAAAAATACTATAATCGTACGCTATAGTTTGTTGTGCAAAACTTGAATTCTCAACCTGTAGACTCGGTATCACCATCAATCGCTGGATATCAGTTCCAAAAGTAGGCACGTCCAGTGTCGCTGTGCCATCAACAGTTCTAAAAGGCACTTTTTCAACGACTATCTCACCTGATGTATGTAAATAAGTTGCCTTGACATCTATAATTCCCAGTGACATATTTATCTGGCGTTGTGTTGATAATCCGAGTGTTAAACCTGACTGTCCAACTGTCGCTGCTTTACATTCTATAGCATGTGCACTAAAATTTGCAAGTCTTCTATTTTTGCTATTAGCAGGATAACTCACATGTTCAAATTGAGGTTGGATCGCCAATACAATTGAATTATACCGATACGGGTCTTCAACAGTGCCAAGCGTTAGCCATGTCGTTAGATAATTCGCCACTTTCCAGTCTGAGAAGATGTTAGCAAATGACTTATTTATGCCTTGTGTTTTTAACGTTTGTGTAATGCCAGGTATTCCATCTAATGGATTTTTGACGAGTGCAGCAACAGTCTCTGTTCCACCGTAATGATCATGAAAATATAACATGAACAGAAAAGCAGCACCGTAGTGCGCAAGTAAGTTTGTTTCTGTCTGCTGAGTCCAGTCTATAAGGGAGGTATTCGGTGCTTTTTGAAAAGCATTCACATGCTGGTAGAGGTTAAAACCGCATTGAAATGCTGCGTAATCAGCACATCCTTCGTCAATCCAAATTTCCTCGTTTGGGGAATGGTGCCAATGGATAAGATGTTGGAGTTCATGTGCAATTACAGACTGCAAGTTAGATATGTCACTGGCACTAGTGTTCGGAGGATGGTTCCTTGAGTTGATATAGATAATATCTGCTTCGTTGCTATGAAGTGGACCAAGGGTTGGATGATGCAGGCGACCGCGATACTGGTCAATCGGCATGAAATATCCAGCAGTGGAATACCTTGTATTTCTGTCAAGGATATTGAGAAGAAGGATAATGACTTTACCGTTCTCATCAACATCCGGAGGTGAACCGAAATCTTCCGTTAATATGTCGTATATACCGCGTCGTGGGTCTGCGGGTGTAGCGGAATCAAACGTTCTTTGAACTGATTGGACTGTTGACGTTGTAATGTGTGTTTGCCATTCTGTATCTTCTACGAAGATATAACAGTGGGTTCCACTTGCGCGTAATGTCGCATTGATGGAATACTGCTGTTTCCTTGCAAAATCAATCGCAAAAAAAGTCCTTTGGAATCCGACGGTAAGTGCTGGTGCTGCGGGGTGCCTTGGAGCAGTTCCCAAATCAGGTGAAGGTGGCAAAACTAAGCCTTCTTTAAGGAATGGTGTGCCACAACGGAACGCATAACTGGACTGCACGGCAAAATTCATAGCCAGTGGTATAGCAAGGGACAACGTTAGCAATAGAATCTTGACGATGATTTTTCGCATTTGCTTTTAAACCTATTGGCTATCGGCTGAGGCGTTCCTTTATTTCAGCATTTTCCGGTTCAATAGTTTGCGCTTCCTGCCAAACATCACGTGCTTTATCAGGTTCATTGTTCTTAAGGTAAGCATCCCCGAGATGTATCAATATTATGACATTTTTCGGTGATTGTTGTATTGCATTTTCCAACGTAGTGACAGCTTCCGCAAACCGTCCCTGTTTAAAGAATACCCATCCGAGACTATCAAGATATTCACCTTTCTCTGGTGACTTTTCAAGTGCACGTTTTATGAGAGCCTCAGCCTCATCAAGTTTTATTCCCTTCTCGGCATATAGATACCCGAGCGCGTTGAGTGCATATTCATGTGCGGGTTCAAGTGAAAGCGTTTTACGCAGATACGCTTCTGCGTTGTCAAAGTCTCCCATAGATTGATAGGCAGATGCAATTCCGTATATCGCTCCGATATGTTCATCGTCGTTTGCCAGAAGTTGTGTAAAAGTCTCCTCAGCTTTCTCATATTTTTCAAACAGCAGATAGACGTTGCCCAAAGCATATTGTGCCTTAACGGCTAATCCTCTGTAGGTAGCCTGTCTCCGCGCGTTGTCAGAACGGTTTACGATTGCTAAGGACAAGAATATTGCCCGTCCAAGATACTTTTCTGCCTCAGTTATAAGTGTCTGTGGGTCAATAGGTTCATTTTGTGACGTCCAATTATCCTCAGTTTGCATACGATACGCGATATCCTGCAGCACTAATCCCAACCCCAAGTTACTTCTCACGTCCTGCGGTGCTAAGGTCAAGCTTTGCTCAAAGGTCTTCTGTGCCTCTTCTACATGTCCACTATTAAGACTAAGATATCCCAGATTCACAAGTGCTTCTATATCGTCCGGTTTAATTTTGATAACGCGCTTGTATGCTTCAACAGCTTCTGGTGTTCTTTCTAAATTCTTGTAAATATCGCCAAGCTTTTTATGAAAAGAAGGCTCAAAAGGCATAATACGGGTTAATGCTTTGAATGCCTTTTCCGCAGTTGTGTACTCACCAAGTTGGTACGATAAATCTCCCAGCATCTGTTGCGCCATAAAATGCGTTGGGTCCAACTCAGTCACTCTTTTAACAGTATCCAATACTTTAGTAACATTTTTTCCCCTTTCATAATATGCCCGGTGCGCCAGAATCTGAGCAAGTTGCCAGGTTGCAAGTATATTAGCATCATCGATTTCAAGTGCCTTCTCCATATCCTCCTCAGCACCAGGTACATTCTGCATCTTGTAACGAAGTTGTCCTCGTCTATACCAAACATAAGCAAACTCTGGTGCCAGTTCTACCAACTGATCGTATAGGGCCCTAGCCTTTGTCAAATCTGAATCATAACGTTGCAGGTAGACTGCATGCATCAATTTCGTATAAGTCTGCTTTGCTTTTTGAGATTCTTCGGTGAGTGGGACATGTTCATCAGGTTCTGCTGTAGTTACCTCTTGTGCATCTGCTATCAATACTATTGAAAGAAGGGACAGTACACTAAACAGCATCACCGCTCCTGTTATAATAGATGGCGTTGTTTTTATCCATAACTTATTGTTCATCATTTTCTCCTTTTCTAATTCATTCAACAATTTTCTCTATGTCCTATATAACACATTCAGCCTTTATGCGCGTTTCTATACAGACTCGGCATCAGAAATCTTGGCAACGTCAACGAGTGTTTCGCCATCATTTAAACTCATAAGCCTTACCCCTTGTGTTGTCCTGCCTATTGAACGAATGTCGCTGACTGCCATACGCGTGATATATCCGGTAGAACTAATAAGTACAAGTTGATCTGACCTTCTAACGAGTTTTGCAGAAACAACCGCTCCATTTCTACGTGAACGTTTAATTGTAGCCACCCCAACGCCACCTCGTTTCTGGGCACGATAAGCTGCTAAACTTGTGCGTTTACCATATCCATTTTCAGTAACAATTAGAAGCGAATCATTTTCATCTGAGGAACATACCATACCTACGACGAAATCCTCTTCACCGAGACGGATACCCCGCACACCGCGCGTACGACGTCCCATACTTCTAACATCCGATTCATGGAAGCGGATAGAGTTTCCGTTGTGACTCACGAGAATCACATCATAGGAACCGTCGGTAAGTTGTGCGCCGATGAGTTGGTCATCAACATCTAAATTGACTGCAATAATACCGCTGGAGATAGGATTTCGGAAATCCCGCAGTGGACTTTTCTTTACAATACCGTGTTTTGTCGCCATCAGGATATAGTGATCCTCTTTAAACTCCCGCACAGGTAAAAGAGCAGTAATGGTCTCTGCTTCACTTAATTTTAGTATGTTTACCGCTGCCCGTCCAGCTGCGGTACGCGATCCTTCAGGTATCTCATAAACTTTCAGTAGAAAACATTTGCCAAGACTTGTAAAAAAGAGGAGGGGTTGATGAGCAGTTGCAATAATCAACTGTTCCAAGAAGTCTCCATCTTTAGGATTACCACCTTTGATGCCAACACCGCCGCGATTTTGTGTACGATAGGTATCCATCGGAATCCGCTTCAGGTAGCCAGAATGCGTTACCGTTACCACCATCTCATCATCAGCGATGAGATCTTCCATCTCAAAACTCTTGACTTCATCAACGATCTCAGTAAGACGTTCATCTCCATGTTCCTCTTTCAAACCCTCTAATTCTTCCCGGATGATGTTGGTAACGAGTTCTTCACTACCAAGGATCGCTTTGAGTTCTGCAATTCGTTCAACGAGATCACTATATTCATTATTGATAAGTTGTCGTTCTAAACCTGTTAACTGACGCAAGGTTAACCCAAGTACCTCGTTAGCTTGCAGCTCAGTAAGTTCGTATTGCGTTTGCAGCTGTTCTCTGGCATCCTGCGGGGTCTCAGCAGTTTGCACAATCTCAATGACTTCTTCTAAATGCTCAAGTGCGATACGGTATCCCTCTAAGACATGCGCCCGGCGTTCACATCGTGCTAAATCAAACTGTGTGCGTCGACGAATCACATCCCGACGATGTGCTAAATAGTGTTGCAAAATCTCAGGAAGTGTTAAAATTTTAGGCAACCCCTCCACAAGACAGAGCAGAATAGCGTTATAATTAACCTGCATCTGCGTGTGTTTATAGAGTTGATTTAAGACAACCTGTGGCACTTCGCCTTGCTTGAGTTCAATAACAACCCGTATGTCCTCATCAGATTCATCACGGATATCTCGAATCCCTGTTATCGTGTTACTATTTACAAGTTCAGTCATACGTTCACAGAGTCTATTTTTCTTAATCTGATATGGAATTTCGGTGACGATAATTTGTTCACGATCTCCTCGAACTTTACCGTGTGTTACCGGTTCAATATCCACCTTTGCCCGAATCGTCATATTCCCTCTACCTGTAGCATACATATCCCTGATCGGTTTTTCCCCAACGATAATTGCGCCAGTTGGAAAGTCAGGACCGGGGATCAATTCCATCAGTTCAGATACTGACGATTCTGGAAAATCCAGCATAAGCAAAAGCGCATCAACGACTTCGTTGAGATTATGCGGTGGAAGTTCTGTCGCATAACCTACACCTATACCTGTAGTGCCATTGACAAGTAGGTTCGGAAGAAGACCAGGCAATACAACCGGTTCTTCCATAGAATCCTTATAATTCGGTTGAAAGTCAACCGTGTCCATTTTTATGTCGCGTAGAAGGTTATTGGATATCTTGGCAAGACGACACTCTGTATAACGCATTGCCCCAGCAGGATCATCGTCAATAGACCCGAAGTTACCTTGTCCATCAATCAATGGATAACGCGTGCTGAATTCCTGTGCGAGACCTACAAGCGTGCCGTAAATAGGACCATCACCGTGGGGATGGAAATTCTTCATAACCTCACCGACCACCGCCGCACACTTATCATAAGGACGGTTGTTCGTTAGGTTGAGTTCTCCCATAGCGTAAATTATGCGACGAGCACTCGGTTTCAAACCATCCCGGACATCAGGGATCGCCCTATTGGTATTGACACTCATCGCGTAGGTAAGGACTGATGTTTGTAACTCTGTATCAATTGATCGTCTAATGATGTTTTCTTTTTGCATTTGCTTCTCTTATTTCTACTACCGCTCTCAACTAACTTCAGGAGCCGGTGAAAATTTCTTATTATAGTGAACTTTAGAATTAATGTCAGTTAAAATATAGACTGGCTTCACAACGGGCGAGGTGACCTCCCCCTACGCTGTGTGTTCTTCGTCATCGGTGTATGGGGTGAAATGTCTCATCAATTATTCACTTTACTCTAAACTATGCCCCATAGACGTCAAGATCAACTTGCGTTCCATAACGTTCTATAAAAGCACGACGCGGTTCTACAGCATCCCCCATCAGGAGGGTGAACATGCGTTCAGCTTGAACAGCATCTTCAATGGTCACCTGTAATAGAACACGTGCATCTATCTGCATCGTTGTCTCGCGCAATTGCTTCGTATTCATTTCCGCAAGACCTTTGAATCGCGTAAGCGTCGTTCCACTATTAGCACTTGCCCTGAGAATTGAAAGAAGTTCTCCAACAGACGCTGCAACCTGATGTTCCTCCGATTTATTTACAATACTAAACACAGGGGTACCCTCTGATGTCTTATTATCAAAATCTTCGGGTTGAATTCCGTAGTCTTTAACACACTGAATATGGGGTGAAAGTTCGGCATGAATTGAAGCATTAGAGATTACGTTACGTTGTAGCATACTTTCAATCGTAGTTTCTGCTGAAACTTTTTCAACATCCTCGCTGTTCTCGTCGGAAGTATCCTCACCTTCAAGTGGAAGTTCTGTTTGTTCACCGCTATCTGTTTGACCTTGAAGTATTTCCAGCACAGTATCTTCCCGATCTACCTGTATTTCGTCTGCTGCCGTAACGGCAGAAGTATCCTGATCTTCAGTGGGTTTCCATAGGTATGCAATAAGTTCTTGACGTGATCTATTCCCGCGCACGGTTAAATCTGAAAGCCGTTTTTCAATACAGGAAAGTGCCTTAACACAAGCAATAGCCTCTTCTTCTGTATAGGCGGTATCCCGTCCCATTTTTTTAATCTCCAAAGATTTGGCTGCTGATTCTAAAAGATATTCTTCCAGCGCATTTTCATCTTGAAGATATCTTGAACTGCGTCCCCTTCTAATTTGAAAAAGAGGTGGCTGAGCAATGTATAAATGTCCTTCATGAATTAACTGTGGCATCTGGCGAAAAAAGAACGTCAAGAGGAGTGATCGGATGTGTGCACCATCCACATCAGCATCCGCCATAATGATTACCTTGCCATACCGTAATTTTTCAAGTGAAAATTCCTCCGCCCCAATACCGGTACCGAGGGCAGTAACAATGTCTACGATCTGAGCATTTTTTAGTATCTTGTCCAGTCGTGCCTTATCAACATTAATACCTTTTCCTTTTAGAGGGAGCACTGCTTGAAAGATACGATCGCGCCCCTGTTTCGCGGGACCCCCAGCCGAATCACCCTCAACAAGAAAGATCTCTGTTTTGCTTGCATCGCGTTCAGAGCAATCCGCAAGTTTACCCGGCATTGAAGCGGAATCAAGCACACCTTTTCTTCGGATAAGATCACGTTGTCGTCGGGCTGCTTCGCGTGCTTCTGCTGCTCGGATGCTTTTTTGGACAATACGTTTTGCAAGTGCTGGCTGCTCTTCCAAATACTCTTTCAAGTACTGGTTCACAATACTCATTACGATACCTTCCACCTCAGTGTTACCGAGTTTAGACTTGGTTTGTCCTTCAAACTGCGGTTCTGGGACCTTGACGCTGATAACAGCCATCATACCTTCTCGGATGTCCTCACCATTAGGTGTAATCTTTTCGCCTTTTAGCAATCCATTATCTTTACTGTATGTATTAAATGTGCGAGTCAAAGCACTTTTGAACCCGCTCTCATGAAATCCACCATCTGTTGTTCGGATATTGTTTGCATAAGAAAAGATATTTTCTCGATCATTCCTCGAATAACCGGTGTTAAATTGAATTGCAACCTCAACCCGCACATTGTCTGTCACACCTTCAAAATATATCGGGGTATTATGGTATACCTCTTTATTCTCATTTTGATAGATAACAAAAGAAGCGATTCCACCTTCATAATGATAAACGGTTTCCACATCCTCCTCTGGAACCCCCTCTCTCAAATCTCTGAATTTGATGCGAACCCCTCGATTCAGAAAAGCAAGTTCGCGGAGACGTTCTTTTAAGGATTTCCCCTCAAAATCAAGCGTATCAAAAATTTCATGGTCAGGCATAAACGTAGTTTCTGTACCTTTGCCAATTGTTTTAGAAGTCATATTACCGATGACTTCTACTGCCTTTGTCGGTATGCCACGTTTATAACTTTGTTCGTAAACTTGTCCATCTTGAGCGACTTGCACTTTGAGCCATTCGGATAGTGCATTCACACACGAAGCACCTACACCGTGCAAACCACCAGCAGTCTGATACCCGACATCTGCCCGTCCATCGAATTTACCTCCCGCATGCAATGTAGTCATGACAACCTCAAGAGCTGATACACCTGTTTGATGTTCACCAACAGGAATACCGCGACCGTCATCCCCTACAGTAACGCTACCATCAGCATTAAGTGTTATCCTGATCTCTGATCCATGTCCAGCACCAAACTCATCAATAGAGTTATCAACCAGTTCCATGACAAGATGATGAAGTCCCGCAGGACCCGTACTCCCGATATACATTCCCGGACGTTTTCGGACAGCTTCTAAACCTTCTAATATCTGTATAGACGACGCAGTATAATCATTAGCCATTACGTATAAATCCTCATTTTGCAGTATAATCATTAGCCATTACGTATAAATCCTCATTTCCAGGCTCGCTTTTGATCTTAATATTATAACAGTATGTTAAAAAAATATTGATTTTATTGACTCTTTACATCTTAAAAATGGTATTCAATGATTTCAGTTGATATTCCCTACAAAAACCTATATCTTCTATATTTATTCTAACATATATTTAAGTTTTATGCAACCTATTTTTTATCTATTTCAGGTTTTTTTAGATTTAAGAATATCCCATAATTGAGATTTACTGAAGGTTAATACGAAAATGGAAGGTGTGATCCCTTAATCAATGCAGAATCATGTAGAATCATGTAGAATGCCATACGCGCATTCTACCACGCGCATTCTGCTGGATCCGAATCTTCGTAATTAATTCTCATTCTGCGGTTTCTCATGAGAACATTGGGTTAAAAAAAGGGATCTGAAAGTATCACGTAATTCAGCATCTTCTACAACCGAAACAGTATTTTCAATCTGATCCACCATCTCAGGTGAAACAGATTTGAAAATCTTTTCAGGTGTTCCTGTGTTCGACTCAACAACACTCTGTACAGATTTCTGCCCAAAATTATTTTTGCGAAAATTCGGATTGAAACGGAATTGGATGTCAATGATCTTAACGTTGGCAGAAGATTTATGTCCACTTAAATTTTGATTTTTCTGTTGGATTGTGAGTTTTTTCATTAAATGATCTTTCATCAAAGACAGTTCGTGGGCATAAACAGGGTGGGATACTTCAATTCGTAATATGCCTCTTGATAAGGATATCGGTTGACTATGTTGTATTATTCCTTCACCAGCAATTGAGTCCCAGAGATTAAAAATACGCCTTTCATCGAATTTACCGAACCAACCTCTATTAAGTATAACAGCCTCCAAAACACCTTGAACTTTAAGAGTGCCATTCGTCTTATGTGAAGTACGTTTGCGCCATCTTCTAAACCGCATCGTTCTGTCCTGTTTGTGTCCGATTTTTGCCAGTAAAATATAACTTGGTTTTGCACAACCAACTTTTTGTTTACGGACCTTATGCATAATCTACCTATAGGTCTTTACACATCATTTACGACAGCACCATCTTCAACCATTAACAAGTGAACATCTGATAATTCATCTCCCATCACATCTTTATCAGTCGCAGTTATTACAGTCTGTGCTGAAACACCTTGTAGGTAGGCTAATAGGTACGCCCGTCTTTTTAAATCTAATTCAGATAAAACGTCGTCCAATAGGAAAAGCGGAGCGAAACCTGTAGACTCTCTGATAAACTCTAATTCCGATAGTTTTAGGGCAAGGACGATGGTCCTATGCTGCCCTTGTGATCCGTAAGTACGTGCAGTTTCACGGAATATCACGTCATCGCCATTCAACGTCTCCAAAGCCAATGTAAAATCATCTCGATGAGGTCCGACCAACGTCACCCCACGGCGCACTTCATCTCTTCGCATCTGTGCCAATGAATCTCGAAAACAATCTGAAAGATTAGAAATATCGGAGCTGACAGCTGCAACACCCGGAACATACTGCAGCAAAAGCCGTTCCCGTCCACCCGTTAACGATAGGTGAGTCGTTTCTAAAACAGGACTTATACAAGATAAAGCTGCTTGCCTTGCCGTAATTAAAGCAACACCCGATTCAACAAGTAGTCCATCCCAAACCGATATTTCGCTAAAAGATCCTTTTCCAATACTTATTCGCTTCAATAAAGCATTCCGATGTTGCAATATATCGCGATAACGTTGAAGTTCTTCCAGATACTCTCTACTCAACTGTAATAACAGTAGATCAAGCCATCGTCTACGGGAGGTAGGAGAACCTTTAACAATATCCAAAGATTCAGGTGAAAATACAACTACATGGAACTGACCAATCCAGTCTGACCGCCGGCGTTGCAAAACACCATCAGTTTTAAGACGGTACGCGCCTTGACGCGGTTTTACCGCCTCAAGTTTTACTAAAGCATTAGATTTCTTTCCATTTCGCAAATAACCTGTAACCGCAAATCCTTCAGAAGTGTGCCTGATTAAATCCGAAGTAGAAGTTGCCCGATGTGATTCGCCTGTGCATAGGAAATAAAGGGCTTCCAGTAAACTCGTCTTTCCCATTGCATTCCTACCAACAACCAATGTTATTGGTGCATTAAATGATACCTCACATTCTCTGTAATTTCTAAAATTCCGGAGACATAAACGTTCCAGGTACATCTGTATCTCACAATTACTATCAATTATTCCATTCATAATGAATCTTATTGCGAATTGATTTGGGGTTTCTTATTATATTATTAATTACGTTGTTTAAATTAAAATTGTAACTTAGTAGTAGTAGTAGTAGTGATAATATGATAATAACTCCTCTAAGACTATACTGTGATTAGCTCGAGCGATGATAATAACATGATAATAACTTTTCTACTTATTATCATATTATCAAGAAGCTAAAAACGATTAAAGTTATTATCAAGTTATTAGCATTAAAAGCAGAGTTATTATCAACTTATTATCAACTTATTATCAACTTATTATCATTATTTTGATGATAAATGCATTGACAATTAAGTCAGTTCATCCATAAAATTCTGTATAAGTTTTTTGGTTTCTTCATCTTTGAGCAATTTTTCAATTTGTTCACAAGCATAGGTAATGGTTCTATGGTTCTGTCTATTAAATGCATCAGCAATATCTGATAGAGAAAGTTGGGTTAGTTCTCTACACAAGTACATGGCGATTTGTCTTGGATACACCAAAGCTTTTGTCCGCTTTGCCGAAGTAAGATCACCGCTTTTCAACTGAAAATGATCTGCCACGGTTTTTTGTATTGTTTTTGCGGTAATGATCTTTTGTTGAGATCTTCTCGTAAACGAGGGGGCATCATTTAGTGCCTTGCGTGCAAAGTCTATATCTAACTGCACACCATAAATGGAAGCTTGTGTATACAGACGAAGTAGCGTTCCCTCTAATTGTCGGATGTTTGCCGTCACTATTTCGGCAATATAATTTAGCACTTCATCGTCCACATTTTCCAATCCCTGTTCTTGGCATTTACCCTTTAAAATGGCATACCGTAACTCAAAATTGGGTTTGTCTATTTCTGCCACCATTCCCCATCCAAATCGGGAACTTAACCTTTCTTCAAGGTTTTCAAGCATATCGGGTGAACGATCACAGGAGATCACAATCTGGTTTGAATTTTTGTGTAATTCGTTGAAAGTGTTAAAAAACTCCTCTTGTGTACCTTCTTTGCGCTGTAAAAATTGGATATCGTCAATCAATAGTAGGTCCGTTTCTCGGTATTTTGTGCGGAATCCTTGTGCTGATTCTCGGTTGACAATCGATTCAATGTATTCGTTCATAAACGTTTCAGAGGTAACGTAAAGTACCTTTTCTCGGGGAGTCTTCTGGTGGACGCGATTGCCGATCGCATGAAGAAGATGTGTTTTTCCAAGTCCTACACCGCCAAAAATAAAAAGTGGATTATAATCACTGCCAAGATTTTCAGAGACTGAAAGTGCTGTTGCATGGCAAATCCGGTTACTCGGTCCGACACGAAAACTATCAAAGATATAACTCGGATTTAAACCTGTCGGTTCAGTGTTGTTTTTATTTTGTGGGGAGACAGAACCATTCCCATCAGGTTCAGGATTTTTCACGAGAGAAGTTTCAACAGATATTTTCACCATGCAATTGGGACTAATCCGATTCGCCAACACCCTATTGATGTCCCTGACAAAACGATTTTCAATCTCGGCTTGTGTGTAATTGGAAGGCACAGCAAGGTTTAAGCACGCATCGGTTAGCGAACGGGGAGTGACTTGACGTAGGTAGACATCACTATCGGCTGATTCATCAAGCTCGGTAAGTATTTCTAACCAGAGTGTATCGGCGGTGTGTTGCATGAAAGTATTCCTAAACTGTGATAGGTAGTCAAAATATTTTGTTTAAAATGTTTCTGAATTTATACAAAATGTTTATGACGCGAAAGTGAATTATATCATTTTTGTTTTTTTTAGCAAGTTAAAACTAAGGTAATTTTAATGGAGTCTTCAGGTGTCAATTTTAAGATTTTAGTCCTTAATTTTCGTTCCAATATGCTTTAACAGTGCATATTTCTGCCTTCCCAATCGGAAAATAAATTGTCAATATGTTATGAAATAATACGCGATATTTTTCCAATTTTTAAAGAAAAATGAAAATTTATCAAAATTATTTCTGACAAACGACTAGATAAACTAATCTGATATTTCTCAATATCATGTTGAAACTAATATCCATCAGCATTTATAATGGATATCGTTATGAAAATATGATCTGTTGTTTTAGATTCTACTTGAATTTTTGTGCATGGGAAGCCATGCTAAATAGTAAAATTGATTTATTTCTTATTCGGAGGCAATCATCTTATACCACAATATGTTATCAAATCTCTTATTTTTTTTCAAATACTTCTTTATTCAAAAATGTATAAATATTTGACAAAGTGGGAAAAATCAGGTATTATTTAAGATGTCAAATGAAACATCACATTATTTTCGGTGGGTACTCGCGACTAAAAAATAGAAAGGAAGAACATTATGAAACGTACCTATCAACCGCATAGGCGGAAAAGGAAAAATAAGCTCGGATTTCGGAAACGGATGTCTACCCGAGATGGCAGGAAAATCCTCGCGCGCCGAAGAGCTAAGGGTAGAAAAATTCTCAGTGCATAGAAACGTTTGGGAACAAATCAGAGATGCCCCGTACTTTTAATATACCACGCTTTTATGAGAGCCCGATTATCTCAACCGTCAAGGCATCGCGGCGGAGTATGGACACACGTAAGCGGGACCTATCACCCTCCGTTTTAGATTTCGGTCCCGTTCGCTTTAAAATCGCGCGCCACTTCGGATTCTGTTACGGCGTTGAAAACGCTGTTGAAATAGCATATCGTGCCCTTGAAGAAAACCCAAACAAGCGAATTTTCCTATTATCTGAAATTATTCATAACCCGCATGTCAACGAAAATCTAAGACATAACGGTGTGCAGTTCCTCTCTGATACTGAGGGAAATCCGTTGTTACCTTTTGATGTCTTAGTACCAGAGGATGTTGTCATTGTTCCCGCTTTTGGCACAACTCTGGAAGTTGAAAAGGAACTTAACGCTCGCGGTGTTACCCTTTCGTCTTACAATACAACATGTCCATTTGTTGAAAAAGTATGGAAGCGGAGCCAAGAAATTGGCAAGCAAGATTATACCGTTGTTGTGCATGGTAAGCGATACCACGAGGAGACACGCGCCACATTTTCTCATGCACAAGCGGAGGCACCCGTTGTTGTTGTTCGGGACCTACCAGAAGCTGAAGAACTTGCAAAAGTAATTCGCGGCGAAGCGGATGCCGACTTCTTCTTTGAAAAGTTTGAAGACAGATATACCGAAGGTTTCCATCCAGATACCCATCTCAAACGCATCGGTGTAGTTAACCAGACCACAATGCTCGCAACAGAGACGCAAGCCATTGCTGACCTATTGCGGCAGGCGATCGTCGCGAGGTATGGTGAAGAAAATATAACAGATCATTTTGCCGATACGAAAGATACACTCTGCTATGCAACTAAAGAGAATCAGGACGCTACACTTGCGCTCATCACAGAAGGTGGTGATGTCGCAGTTGTCGTAGGTGGCTATAACTCATCTAACACAAGTCATCTTGTGGAACTTTGTGAAGATAGACTGCCAACTTATTTTGTTAGAGATGCGGAGGAAATGCTTAATCCAAAACGGATACGTCATTTATCGCTTGAAACAAAACAGGTGCAAATCACAGAAGATTGGCTGCCGACTCAGCACCCCAATGGGAATCCAATTGACATTGTCTTGACTGCTGGTGCCTCCTGTCCAGATATTCTCCTTGATGAAGTGTTACGGAAGATTGTTGGGTGGTTTCCCGATACACGTTCGGTTGACGAAGTGCTTGTACCGTTTGTGTAGGTGAGAACTTTGCGGCTGCTGGACATCACAAATAGTTATTTGATCGCTCCTCAACTTATTCAAAAGGATTATCGGACGTTCTCACCTTAATTGCCGCTGGTGTCAATGCACCGAGCGGTTTTTCGCCTTTCAATACCCGTTCAAAATCGTCAACAATCATATCAGCAACCCGTAGGTTTGCGTCCTTTGTCCTGCCAGCAATATGCGGTGTATGCACGACATTGTCTCTATTCCGTAGTTCATCATCAATCGGCACAGGTTCTCTGTCATAAACATCAAACGCGCCAGCCAGTTCATCTTTGACAATCCGTTCGCGAAGGGCAGCCATATCAACAGCGTGTGCACGGGTGATAATAACAACTAACGCTCCTTTACGAAGACGGTAGATACGTTCACGATTTAACAGATGACGCGCAGATGGAGTCGGCGGTACAGATACAAACACAATATCTGCTCTATCAACGAGTGTGTCCATATCAACACGTTCCACATCCCACTCTTGTAGACTTTCATCAGGGACGAAAGGATCATATCCCATCACGGTAGCACCGAATACGCGACACCACTTCGCGATTTTCCCGCCAATCTGTCCACATCCGATAACGCCGATCTGTTTCGTGCCGAGGTCTCCGTTCACAAAATCGGGGTCATCACAGAATTGGTGTGCGACAGGCAGTTTCCCAGGTCCCCATATTGGGTCGCTCCAATTCCATAACTTTTCACCTTGTGCCATCTGCATGTGCCACTGCGCTGTCCTCCGAAGTGACGACAAAGCGAGTCCGAAAGCACACTCCGCCACAGATTGTGCCCACGCACGGGTGGATTCAATCACAGGAATACCACGTTCTTGACATTTAGCGTAAGGGATACCGTGTCCGGTGTTGTCTGTCATCGTTCCGAGGACTTTGAGTTTCGGCGCATTGTCAATACAAGCCTCTGTCAGACTGCCTCCCCATTGTGAGATACCGATAACCTCACTTAAATCTACCTGTTCGTGAATAGGGTCTCTGCTGGTGGTATTGAGAACGAGTGTTACGCCTAACTTCTCAAGCCGTTTTACCATCTGTTCGTGGACGAAGGGCCAAGAACCCTCTAAACCGGGGTTCCGTGTAAACAAAAATTGGAATGCTGCCATTTAATTAGTTCCTCCTGATTATGAAATGAGAATATGCGGTGCTGTCGGATATCTACCGCGACGATTACCATAAAGTGATAATCCACCTCTATTTTCTGAGTTGCCTTTGACTTCATAACGCACAGTGAGTGTATCCGCAGAACCACCGTTCAGACAGATTTCTTTATCTAACGGGACACGACATAAGTAACCGTAATTCCCAAGGTTCTGATGGATATAGGTCAGCACACCGCGGGCATCTGCAGGACAGTCAAGGAGAGTCAACGTCTCCATCTCTTTACCGTTGACCGATATTGTAACATCAGATGGATATTTTTCAGGCTCTGTCTGTCTTGAACCGCCATTTGATGATGAAGCTTCAAATACCAACTCCATTTTGATTATATCATCAAAGTTGACATCTTGCGGCAACTTCATCTGGTATTCAACGTATCCAGTACCTTGTGCTGTAAGAAGTTGTTCCGTTATTTCAGACCCAGCATCCCATTTACTGACGGATATGTTTCCCGGTAGATGACGAAGCTGTGTTTCCGTTTCAGAGAAGATCTCAAAATTGATATAATTTCGTGCAACAACTGCACCACTCTCATCGGATACCCATACATGTAAAGTGCCAACGGCATTGTCAATTTCAGGGATAGTGAGTTTTAGGTGATGAACCTGTTCAACCTGATATTGCGGGAAAGGAATGTCTACGTTTCCGCTTACACGTGCACGCGTCAACTCTCCATCCTGACCGAGCGTATCCAGTTGCCAATGAAGTGTTGTGCCTTCTATCGTTTTGTGTGAGAAGTGACTGGCATAGATATCTGCCTTTACACTATCGCCAGGAGCAACCGTTGTCCCGGGCGGATAATCAATAGCAATAAAGTCAAGTGTGTTGATGTCGTTATAATCGTATCCGAATTCTTTAACTGAACGGTCATAGTTCATAAAACCGTTATGTTCCCACTCAATATCCTGTAGTTCGGTATAGATATATCCACAGATTTTCGGGTGTAACCGCAATTCATTTGTCAGATATTTAAAACACCACGCGACATCTTTATCGCCTGCCCCTGCACCAATCCCACCATATTCGCTATTGATCAAGGGTGCATACGATTGGACGTTATCACCAGCATAATTGAACTTTGAACCCGGGTATGTCTGCTCAACCACGTTAGCGATATGATCTTTCGCGTGTCTGTAATCATTAATATAGAAATGCCAAGAGTTGATGTCGGTTTCAACATGGTCATAAAGGCAAGGTGAGTTGTCTTCAATAAGCCGAGTAGGATCAAGTTTTTTAGCGAGGTGATACATATCTCGTACCCATTCTTGACACGCCTTATCTTCCTTGTAACCGCCACCACCAAGGCCCCATGTTTCATTGAAATTGCACCAGGAAATGATGGATGGATGATTGAAATCGCGATCAATATTGCCACGGAGAGTCTGTATAAATCTTGCTTTTGCTTTATCCGTATAACGTCCAAAGTTCGGAATGTCGCACATAAAGAGCAGTCCTAATTTGTCTGCCCAGTAGTAAAGCCGTGGTTCATCAACTTTTATGTGGAGACGTAGGAAGTTGAAACCGAATTCTTTGGCACGTTCAACATCCGTTTTTATCGCCTCATCGGTGAGGAAAGTGTATACGCCTTCTGGGTTAAACGACTGATTGAGCGCACCTAACAGATATATCGGACGGTTGTTGAGGCAGATGTAGTTATAGTCGCCTCCCGGTGCCTTTTCAATAGAAACTTTCCGCATGCCGAAGTAGGTGTAAATCCTATCAACAACAGATTCATCAGACACCAGTTTCAGCGTAACATCGTAAAGGTTTGGTGTATCTACGTCCCAAAGTCGCAGTTTATCTGCTGGGATATTGACGGTGATTTCGGTCTTTTCTGCTGCAGCAACACTGCCATTCATGCCATCACATTCCCAGTGCAGTTCAGTACCTGACGCAATTTCACCATCAACTGTAATGTCAAAAGTAGCAGTACTATTGTCAATGTCCGGGGTGATAAGACACTGCTTGATATAGGTCGCGTTTCTGGGTTCGAGGTAGACTGTCTGCCAAATACCGCTGGTACGAACATACCAACCTATCTGTTTGCCAGCGAGTTGTTCTCCGTGGTCTTGTGCATCGTAGGCACGGACGATAATTGTAGCGGGTTCTCCTGGGATAAGCGCATCTGTGATGTCAAATTCAAACGGCAGATAACCGTTTCCGTATCCACCGATTGTTTTACCGTTGACCCATACAGTTGTTTCCCAATCAACAGCACAGAACTTTAAAATTATGCGTTTGTCGTGCCAATTGTCGGGAATGGAGACAGTTCTCCGATACCAGCCGATAGTGTGTCGCGGTTCACCACGGTAATTCCCTTCTCGTGGAAGACCACCACATGTGATTTCTTCAGGTTTAAGATATGCTTTTGTGCTAAGGTAGTTTTCACTATCAGCAAGGTCTTCTTCTCCCCATGCTGCCAGGCTTTCCCACGGATATGGCACACGTATCTGAAGGGGGAAGTCTGTGTTATTTGATGAAAACCATTTCTCTTTTTCGCCAACATCGTCTGGGTCAAAGGCAAATTCCCATGTGCCGTTTAGGTTTATCCAGTCAATCCCTTCGGAGGTACCCCGTTGAAAGTCGGGTCGGGGATATTCTGGACGTGGTAATTCTATTCTTGTCACTATCAGTCCGTCCTTATTTTAGCAGTATAATGAGATTAAGATTTTAATTCGGTAATATGCGGGCGGGGAAACCCCGCCCCTACGATCACGTATATGGGTTGAATTACCGAAATATTTATTTGAACTTCATATCACTGCAGGGTTTTGATTTTATATAATCTGTCTTTCAAGTGATTATAAAGTATAGAAACGTCTGGTATTCATTATAAGCAATATGGTGATTTTATTCAAATTAAAAACTGGACCAGGATTCTCAGGGTTTCCGGATTTCCAAGATTTTCCTCATCAGATCGAAGAATTTTGTTTTATCAATCCGTAGCACATTCATCTTGATTGTGCTACGCACCCCCAACCCCCGCGATAAAGTGTCTGTTCATCATTTGTCGTAATCACTCTGTAGCACATTCTGTGTAGAAACACAGGAGTAAGGTCTTTGTAAAATACCAAGCCCCAGAGGGGTGACAGGTATATAGAAAACGTTGATATTACCATAATAAGCCCCAGAGGGGTGACAGGTATATCATGCTACGAAATTAAACACACATTCTCGTCTATATAGGTGTGAAATTAGCATTCTCCTCTGCTCTTGACTTACAGAACACCTGATGGTTGTGAAAATAGACTAAATCCCAAAACCTTCTTCCACCCTCTCCGCGTCCTCCGCGCTTTCCGCGATTCTGACAAAAATATCTGTCTGAATCACGGATTACACGGAGGACACAGAGGACACGGAAAAAGAGGGTTTTTGCTAAAATCACCTCATCTTGTGAAAGAAAACCTGAAATGCGCAAGAGTCCTTTCCGCGTCCTCCGCGTCTTCCGCGCTTTCCGCGATTCTGACAAGAAAGCGTGCCAATTACTTTACACACCCGCAGAAAAAAATAATTTTGTGTCGGAATTCTCCATAAATTTACGTGAGTCAGTGTAAGGGAGAATTTATTGGTGCGGACAGGAATGCTGATAATGGGAGAGTCAGCTTAAAAGCACAATTTATTTAAAAAAATAATTTTATGTCGAAATTCTCCATAAATTTACGTGAGTCAGTTTAAGGGGAGAATTTATTGGTGCGGACAGAAATACTGATAATGTGTGAGTCAGTTTAAAAGCACAATTTATTTAGGAGAGGGAAAGGATGCTGAATCGCTTTTGTTGTCAAATCAGAAAAAAAATTAATTTTATGTCGGAATTCTCTATAAATTTACGTGAATCAGTTTAAGGGGAGAATTTATTGGGACAGACAGGAATGCTGATAATGGGAGAGTCAGCTTAAAAACACAATTTATTTAGGAGAGGGAAAGGATTCTGATTCAGAGAAATGGGTTTAGATGATAATAATTTAGATGATGATGAATTACATCAACGATTCGTGGAAACAGGAGGATGCGAGGATACACTAAAATTGCTTATGCAAAGGCATAAAAAGTCGGTACGCGCTTGTGTTTTGAAAATTTTGAATGACCCTCGAGATGCCGATGAAGTCACGAATGAGACTTTTCGCAAAGCATTTATCAATAGCGATAAGATCAAGTATCCTGACAAACTCGAAGGGTGGTTACATACAATTGCGAAAAATACTGCAATTGACTACGGGAGAAAGAGAAAAGATGAGGATGGAATTGAGTTTGTCTCTCTTGATGATGAAGATGGTAAAAATAACGCTGCTGCAGCATTGCTTGCAGAACGGGAGGCACGGCAGGCTGAGGCACTTAGATATCAATGGGAAAGACTATTGAGGATACTATCCGAACAGGATCGAGAGATTGTAGAGTATATAAAGGATGGCTTGAGACCGAAGCAGATTGCAGAAAAAATTGATTTCACGCCACCTACGGTTCAGAAAAGAAGGGAACGGCTACTTGAATGGTTACCTCTAGTTGCTAACCAATTAGACGAACTACTTGATGACCTTCCACTTGAGGATCAAAAAATCATGGAACGGTATTTAGATGGTCAACCTATTGAAGAGATTAGCAAAAGTTTAGTTATCACTCCGACTGATATTGAGACATGTGTCAAACGTGTGATTAGGGAGTGGAAGAAAACCGTTAGGTCAGATGCCACATAATAGAGGATACTATGCTTCGCTACATATCATTCAAAAAACGGATGTCAATAAACGATGATGTTATCCTTCAAGAGGGTATGTCTCAAAAAGCGCAGAACAAGGTTCAAAGAGATGTCCAGCGAACCAAGTCTTTTAATTCTATGGAAAACTAGTCAGAATCTGTGGCAGATATGTCGGTTCCCGCAGAGGAGACAACACCAACAACCGACACAGCAATATGACTTATCTACTGTTTGACAATAATACGAGAACGTGGTATTATATTTCCATCTCCTATTATTGTCATCACAACAGTGAAAATAATTTAACATTCTACTAATAATTTAAGGAGATTTGAAAAATGCGTTATAAAAATCTAACGATTACGATAACTTTAGGTGTGCTTTCTATGGTGGCGGTGGTAGGATTGGTCCTGATGCCGATTAGCAATGGAATTTGTGAATGGACAGGGAATAAAGGTAATAAAAGTTATTCTAATACGTTATTAGACGACGATGAACAAGGGTGGGATTTGAGTATTAGTTTATCAGCAAATAGTAACAGTGCCTCTGCCTCTGTCACCCCTTCCATTCATAGTGTGGGGGTTTTCACATCAGAAAAGACTTACAGCGGAACAGCAAACATAAAAGCATATCGAAATTCTGGTCATAAATGGGATTGGGTTTATTGTTCATATAACAATGGTTGTGAAAATTATCATAATTGTCCTGGACATCAGCAGGTGGTGAGTTTTGCAGCCGCTACAGACAATCCTAGTAAGGTAATTTATACAACAGTGGACATGGCAGAGGTAATGACTGTTTGGGGACAAGAAAAAAGTCTCATCACTAGGAAATACATCGGTGCCACGGTCGATATTACTGTGGGTATAGACAAATACGCGAGTATGACACAGGGAGGAAAAGCTTACGTTTGGAGACAGAATGGTAAGAAATACTGGGAAACCAGTAGTAAGAAAACAACGAATCCCATTGCGGGGGCTTCTGAAGGGATATCTGCTAGTGTAGTCAATTACAAGAGTGGGGATTCCGGTGCTGAGATATTGTCTCTATCTTTTGAAGACCCTACTGATCCGAACCCTGATAATGATTTCAGTACTACGAATTCAGTTTCCTACACTGGTGTCCCCATACGTCCCCGGACACCCCGGTGATGTATCAGGCGGTATCCTATTTTTCTGAGGATAAAATGCAAAGGAGTATATTGATGTCACGTAGAACTCTTTTTTTTACGATTTCGCTTTCAGTATTGCTGATCGCTAGTTTGTTTGTTTTCTTTCATCACTCTCGCGTTCCTCACGTTACATCTGAGTCTGAGGAGACCGACATACTTCCTACAACGGACAAAAGACGGTCATTGTCGGGTAGTGATCGGACCAACTTGCACCCGTTAGCTTCCAAGGAGAAACTCGCTGTAGCAAAGTTACAACCTATAGAGACGTGGGATGAATGGGTGGAGGCAACGACAGAAGTCTTACTTGCCGAGGTTATCCTATACGGGAAAGTAAAGAATACTTATCTCACTATGTACTGGCAAGAAGATATTTCCATAGCAAACCACCGTGCTTCTTTACGGGAAATGATCACTCAGTATAGAGAACGTCTTCAGTGGTGGTTGAAACCGCCTCCGGAATATCCAGGTGGCTTTCAAAACATCTTTGACTTGGGTAAATATCAAGGACCTTATCCGCAGACATCTGCCTCTCTACTCGCTGATTTTGATGCAGTATTTACAGACAAGCATCCAAGATCTGCATACTTGGATGAACACTACCCGAAAGAAACATGGCTTCAGAAACTCCTTGAGAAAGGCGCGCAGTTCAAGAGTTACAACGATTATAGATTTTATCTTGGTCTGCGGGAATCTCTTCTTCGGATAAAAAATAGTCCCGAAGAATGGGTTTCTGGAGACCACGGCATTCCTGTGACAACCAACTTTGAAGAATATACGGAAGGTTTCATCAACAGAAAAGTATCGGAATATAGCATTGTTCAAAAAGTGCGCTCAGAGAATCCTGATACCTCTTCTTCGGTTTACTTTGATGCAAATGACCCTGGCAAATATTTCCCCGTAGTAGGGAAAATATGCTACGTTAACATAGGGGAAAACCGAGAACGCATAAGCACAACAGGAACTCTATTAACAGAGAAACAGCGAGATGACCTGCTACACAAGGGCATTGAACCCAAGGATATAGAGATTGTATACCTTGATGACGATAACAATGTTATGTCTGAGCCACCACCCCTTGTAGATAAACGACAACGCGATTTAGATAACGTGGTCTCGTTTAATGGTACCAAAGTCACACCTGAGAACTATGAGCGTTTACTTGGAGAACCTGCTCCGGACAAGTGGCTTGAGTTTTATGAAAAAGATCAAAACCGTGAAACGCAAGACACCGAACAAGATACTGACAGAAAGTATCGTGAAGCAGCGCGGGCTGCTTCCGAGGCAGCTCAGGCAGCTGCAAAAGCGGAATACGAAAAGTTTGAGAACCGTATGCGTCAACTTGAAGAGTTCGCAACAATGTCGGATGCTGAGATTGAGAAAAAACTTGAACAGCAGTTCCGCAAACAGTTCCTACCAGAGCTTCCGGTAGAGCAGTTTGAACAAATTACACCAAGACGGCTTGAACGTGCATTAGGCACTCTATTTCAATACGGTTATGAAAATGGTATGCGTAGGATAAGGGAGGATAACGCGACACTTGCAGATCTGTTAGAGCGACACTTTGGCAAAAGTTCTCAACCACCTGCTTCGATCCCAAAGAATCCGCCAAGACCCGTGCCACCGAAGCCAGCAGAAACAACAGATACGTCCTCCGATACGGAATAAATGAAAACGTATAGGTATCTGATAATCCTCATGCTTTTCATTGCTGCTGTAGCCGTGTGCTTCTATCTTTATGCTATGCCATCCCATCGCGCTGGGCTGAAATCAGAAGATAGACGATGGATAACACAGTGGGCTCAACTTGACATCACCGCGGTTAGAAGAGACTATCAACCTTATACGGTTGCGGAAATGAATGAATTGTGGCAAACCCAACTGTTTGAGAAATATAGGTATTCTGAAGAATTTGTGGGTATGATGCAAAAAATCGACAAAGTTTATCCGCAGGATACCTATCTTTCCAAAATGCTTGAACTTGGAAGACCGTTTATAGACTTCTCAGACTATGAAAGTGCACTGACAGAGCAACGTCGCTGGTTATATGCTAAGCGATTGTATTGGGATATCATGAATACAGAACAGAGATGTGATTACCTCTTGAATCGCGGTTTGCCATGCAACGCAACGTGGGAGATGTTGGAGGACTCAATCCTAAAAACCGATGTTGTCAACAGCCTTAATTTCTGGCGTTCAAGAGAGATTGATCCTTACATGAAAGGGTACAGTCAACAGACTAAAGAATAAATGAAATCTTACAAGTTTATAAAACACGTTGGTGCGGCTGTCCTCCTTATATCCCTTCTATTTGTAGGTAGCAAGATCCGTCTACAAGGTATTACCAATATTCCGACAGATCACTTTGCGTCTAATGATGCGTTTCTCTACTATTCGCAAGCGAAAACGATTGTCGCCGATGGGACTCTACCCGAAGTAGATGATCGGAGATGGGTGCCGACAGGTAGGGATTTGAGTAGCACATTCAACGGTTATTCCTACGTAATCGCTTACGCCTATAAGTTTATCAAATTCTTCCTGCCGGGTGTTACACTCTATCAGGTGCTCCTCTACGCGCCGACTGTTTGCTTTCTCATTGGCGTAGCAGTGTTATGTATTTTCCTTTATGTCCGTTTTGGGATTTCTGTCGCAGCAATCGTAGGTATCTTGCTGATTATCATGCCCGGTAGCATTGTTCGCAGCATTGCTGGGTTCAGCGATAGAGATGCGTGGTGCTGGATGCTCGCTACCCTTGCTGTCACAATATATCTGTGGAAAGAGAACATAGCACGCGCATCTCCCCGGTATATCTGTGCGGGAATCTCCGGTATCTGCGTTTTTGTTGGTGGGTTGAGTTGGGAAGGATTTGGCGGTTTCGTCCTCGTTATTGTCGTTATAGAACTCTGGCGTTTTCTCACAACAGATACTGAAGAAAACTTGTCAGAGTATCTCTTGTGGGTGTTGATGTTCGTTCCAACCCTTTATATACTTTCCCCCGTATATCGTAGTGGCAGCAGTTGGACAACACACGTCACTGCTTTCCTGCTGTTGCCTTCCCTCATTATCCTTGCTATACGCACGTTCCGCTATTTTCTCACGCGCACACAGCATGCCGTTTTAAAGGTTATTACCGAACAAATTTCGGCACGTGCCATCTCGCTTGTCTGTTGTGCGATCTGCTTCCTCATCGGCATCGCTTACATTGTATTTCAACGCGAAACTTTCGCACACAGTATCTTGCCTTTCAGTGCAGCGGAAATCATGGAAATGGTGGAAGAACTCCAAACCCCACACGACAGTTTCTGGTACGGACGATATGGACACGTCCTACTTATCGCAAGTCTGTGCATGAGCATAGGTTGCATTAGAATCTGGGGAAAGAAGGCAATTCCCCTTGCAGCACTACTCGCTTTTTTCACCACTGCTACGTTTCTCAGACAGTACTTATATCATGTCCTATCCCCCGTTCTCTGTGAATATCTGTTCTATGGTGCAGTCGCCTTTACACCTATCACTGCACTCGGTATCGCGGTACTTCGCACGGAAAAAGTTACGCATGAACTGACTTACGTTGCTTTCGCGTTCTGGTTAATACTCTGGATGGGACTTGCCCGCGATGCACTCCGATATGATTTCTTTATCGGTGTGCCACTGTCAGTTTTTGCAGCACTCGGTATACAGCACTGCGCGACTCTCATGACAAAATATATACACCAGAGAACACCGAGAAAGATGTTTGAGAGAATACACACGATGACAAAACCTGCTATCACACTCGCAGCCATAGCACTGCTGCTCTTTTTCGAACTGCCAGGGAACAATATGCCTGCCCTCGCACAGAGAGGATACCAGACACGGATATCTCCTGGAGATGTTTATCCCGGCAAAAATACACCCGTTGCCAATGCTTGCCACTGGATACAAGAACACCTGTCTGAAGACAGTGTCATCGCAGCACCCTGGAGTTACGGACACATGCTCAACGTACTCGGTGGTGTCAAGACAGTCGTTGATCCAGACCATTTCATCTTACACCGAATACAACTCTATGAAAAGCACGTTTCTAACGCAATAACCGAACGTGAAGCATTAGAGTTTTTAAAAACACACAACGTGACACACCTACTACTGACAGAAGAAGATGTCTTATTCACAGCAGCTGAAAAACACAGCGCGTCACCCAATATGATGCCGCTTATCCCACACACACAGATCGGGACCCCGCACTACCGCATGAGACCCGTATACAAAAACAGTGCTATTAATTTCGTGGAGATAGATTTTCATCACACGCCAGCAGAAGCGGCAGCACACCTCAAAAACGGTAAAACCGTCCAACTCGGATATGTTACCACAAATGGCAGTCCTCAGACTTCACACGCGGAACAGGATCATGAACACAACACTGCCAAGGAGAACGGAGAGGAAACTACGGAAAAAAACGGCGGAATACTACACTTCTTTGATCAAAAAACACATCAAGAAGCCATACATTACCTCTCACCGCAACGTTGGAACAGTCTTGCTATTAAGTTATTCTTCCGAAATCAACACAGCGATGCGTTTAGACAGGTATATCCACAAAAACAGACAGCAGATGCCAAATTTAAAATCTGGGAGATACATTATCCACCGGATATAAGAGAAAATACGAAATACCTTGAAAAGTCCCCACAGAATAAAGATCAACAGAAATGATGCGGGTATTCAAACGTTGCTGCCTCATCGCAGTTTTCCTCATCAGTGCACTTGCAATCGCCAACGTTATACGACAACGGATTGTGATACAAACCCCAGAAAAGATATACATCACACCTAAAATAGAATCGAAAGAATATGTCAAAAAGAATACAAAACTCTATCAACACCTAATACCGGAACCGATTGACCATCAGGAAGTATTCTATAACACTATCATTGAGAATAACATCTTTGCACCCCTCGGATACAAACCCCCAATAAGAACACCCAGTTATAGACTCATCGGGACACATATACCCTACGGCAGAGAAATTGAAGCGACCGCTATATTACAAGAGACCACAGGACAGAAAAGGGTACATATCGCTACCATCGGCACCAAAATAGATGAAGAGACAATTATCATGGATATACAAGAAAAACAGGTTATACTCAAAAAAGGAAAACGCCGGATCTCGCTGAGGATGAACACAAGCATTTTTTTAAAGTAGCAAAAACACCCTGACAGCAAACATCATTACACTTGTCCGATTATTCCTCACATTTCTTATCATCACTTTGTTCGGTAAAAACATATCCATAGATACAGCGGCTATTGGTACCATTGCTCTTATTTTTATATTGGATGCAGTAGATGGATATGTGGCTCGGAGGACGCATACCACATCATTATTCGGTGCAGTGTTCGATATTGCAGCGGATAGGATCATTGAAAATGTGTTTTGGATTTACTTTGCAGTAAACGATATTATCCACTTCTGGATGCCTATCGTTGTGCTCACACGCGGGTTCACCACGGACGCAATACGTAGCTTCGCGATCAGCAATGACAACACGCCTTTTGAAATGATGACAAGAAGATGGACACGTGCCTTAACAAGTTCTCGCATCTCACGTTTCATATCTGGTGCATCTAAAATGTGTGCTTTCTGTGCCATGGCTGTCTTACACATGTTACAGAGTTATGAACTCTTTCCACAACACTTAGAAACAATTCAGACAGGAACACATATCCTGGCAATAACTGCTGTCGTAATCTGTCTCCTTCGTGGCGTGCCGGTGCTGATGGAAGGTATATAGAACGTGTGTGTTTAATCTCGTAGCCTGATACACCTTTCGCCCCTCTGGGGCTTGGTATTTTACAGGAAACTAACTCCTCTCTTGACTTATGTATTTCTACAAAAAATTAACGCACCCGTGACTTATGGGTGTGTAAATATTTTGTCACCATAATTGTCATTATTAAAAAGATAAATCCAATCAATTAGTGTCCTCAGTCCCGTAGGGACGATATGTTTATAGATCCTGGTTGAACACCCGTTCTTTAGTCCCGTAGGGACGATATGTTTTTGCTTTTGCCTTATTTTGCACATATCGTCCCTACGGGACTAAAGAGGGTTAACAGCACATTTTACTATAAACATAGCGTCCCTACGGGACTAAAGACATACTCATAACAGATTAATTCCATAAATTTTTGTATGATCCTAATTTTGTGTCTCTACAGCATCCGTTATGGAAGCGAAATCCCATAGTAGCACCATTCCGTCCACACTTACAGATGCAAGTGTCTTGCCATCCGGACTGAATGAAATCATATAAGTTGAAAGTGCCTGTGCTCTGAGTGCTTTCATTTGTTTGCCAATTTTAGCATCCCACAATTCTATAGTCGGATCAAAACTTCCACTCAAAAGGAATTTTCCATCTGGACTAAATACCAATGCTTGCACAGAACTATAAAGGTGATGTCCTTCAATAGTTTTCTTCAGTTCACTTGTCTCTACATCCCAGAATTGAATTTTTTCATCGCGACCGCCACTTACGAGTGTTTTTCCATCCGAACTGAACGCAATACATCTAACTGTAAAATTATGTGCTTTAAGTGTTCTTTTCAGTTTCCCTGTAGCGGTATCCCAAAAATGAATAGTACCATTCGTGCTCGCATAGGCAATTGTTTTACCATCTGGACTAAATGCCATTGCAATAAGAAAAGCATTAGCCTTATGTCCCGTCAATGTGTGTTCAAGTTTCCCTGTTGTGACGGACCATAACCGGATACTATTATCATTACTTTCACTTGCGAGTAGTTTTCCATCTGGACTAAACAAAACATGTCTTACAATATCTGAGTGCCCCAGCATTGTATCCTTATGTTTTCCCGTTGCGGCATCCCACAAACGGACAGAATTGTCCCAGCTGCCGCTTGCTAATACAGTTCCATCAGGACTGAATGCTACTGAGGAAACCGTAGACCGATGTCCTCTAAGTGTCATTTTGTGTTTTTCCGTGGTGACATCCCACAACCGAATAGTTTTATCACCACTGCCACTGGCAATTGTCAACCCATCCGGACTGGAATCCAGGCAGGTAATATCTCTTCTATGTCCTTTTAGAATATTCCTTTGTTTTCCCGTTTCAACATCCCATAGACGAATAGTCCTGTCTTTTCCGATAGTTGCAAGTGTTTTCCCACCAGAGCAAAATGTTATAACTTTGGTTAGATGGTATAAGTATTTGTGTGGTGGATTTAGAGAGCGCGCAGTTTGGTTAACAACACTATTATGTCCTTTCAGTGTATTCTTGTGTTTTACTTTGGGAACGTCCCATAGGTAGGCTATACTATCTTTACTCAAACTCAAGAGTGATTTTCCATCTGGATTAAATACTACTTTTTGAATTTCATCTGAATGTTTTTTTAACTTTTTCTTTCGTTTTCCAGCTGCGACATCCCACAATATGACGGTTTTATCACTACTTCCGCTTGCAAGCATTTTGCCATCTGGACTAAAGGCAAGATTGGTAATACCCTTTTTGTGTCCTTTAAGGGTATGTATTTGCGTACCAGCTGCGACATCCCATAGACGAATAACATTGTCAGAACCACCGCTTGCAATGGTTTTTCCATCCGGACTGAACGTTACACACCTGACAGACTCAGTATGTCCTTTTAGTTTCCGTTTTTCCTTATTGTTAATAGTATCCCGTAATTGAACATCATTACCATAACCACTTGCCAGAATAGTACCATCAGGACTAAAATCCATGTTTCCAGACGGCCATGAAGATGGCCATCCACGGAGTTCAGTCTTATGAGTGTGTGTTGTGATATCCCACAAATCAATCCTGCCGGAAAAACGAGTCGCGAGCGTATTGCCATCCCCAATAAAGGATACGTATTCAAATCGAGTATAAGAATCGCCATCGCCATCACGAATGATTGTATTCCTATGTTTTAGGGGTAGCGTGTCCCATAGGTGGACCGTTCCATCTTCACTTGCCGTCGCGAGTGTTTTGCCATCCGGACTAAACGCTATTAAAACAGCACCCGTTCGTCCTGTGAGAAGTCTCTGTTCTTCTAAGGTATTGCCATCATAGAACCAAATACCGGTTTTACTCGCAACTACCAATTGTTTACCATCTTGAGAATACGCTATATCCAAAATATGACCTTTACCAATACGAACTTTCACACCTTTGGGTAGATTCCACTGAGGAGCTTCGTGGGTGGATATATCTGGACGATTGCGTATTAATAAAGTTCCAAACACTAAGACAACAGAAAGGATACCAAACACAATTAAGATTGAAGCCCATTTTGCTTTCATTATCACAGTCCCTTTAGTCAAGACAAACGATTTTTCTATTTCTCAATCAGAAGCGTCGACTATAAAAGATAAGTCCCACAGAAGAATTGTATCGTCAGTACCGTCACTTGCAAGTGTTTTTCTGTCAGCACTAAGAGATAGACCACTTATGATAGCTGTATGACCCATCAAGATCTTTTTGTATAGTCCATCGGTTACATTCCATAGATGGATATAATCAGATATCTTTCTGATAGCAATAAGTTTTCCACTATTGGTGAACAACAAACCATCCCAAAAGTACTCCGTAGGTGTTGAGAGTGTCATTTTAGGTTTTCCTGTGTGTATATTCCATAAGCGAACACTACCATCATAACTTCTACTCGCTAACATATCACCGTCAGGACTGAATAACACTTGACTAATTTCTTCAATATGTCCCGTAAAGGTCATTTTAGGAGCACCTGTGGCAGTATCAAATAGGTAGATGTTACCGTCTATGCTGCCACTTGCCAGCATACTTCCATCACGACTAAACGCTACACAAGAAATGATCCCCATCCGTTCCGCAAGGAATACTTCATGCGTGCCTGTTTCAAGATTCCACATTATGATGAGACCATCTTCACTCCCGCTTGCAAGCAGTTTTCCATCTGGACTGAAAGCAAGACCGTTAATGAAACCTTGATGCACTAACAATGTCTTTGTCAGTTTCCCACTGTCTATGTTCCATAGACGGATTGTTCCATCCCGACTCCCATTTGCCAGTGTTTTTCCATCCGGACTGAACGCAACACTATCAACAACCCACTGATCTAATAAATCGACACGGTTAAAATATCTATTACGTCTATACGTAACGTTGTATCTTGTAAGCGTATTCTTTAAGTTTCCTGTGAGAACATCCCACACCTGAATAGGGGCACCCGAACGCAAGCTCGCAAGTGTCCGTCCATCAGGACTCAGAGAAATCCGAGCTGAGTAAATGAACCCCGTATTATCTGTAAGTATTTTTTTTAGTTTAAGCGTTTGTGTATCTCGTATTCTAATCGTAGAATCGTAAATATGTGTGTAAGCGAATGTTTTCCCATCAGGACTAAACGCTATGCTATCAAGTTCTCTGTCTTTTTCATTGAATGAGGAATAGTCTATATTTAATTTTTTTTCTTGAAACAATTGTATGGTTCTATTCTCTTTCTCAATAGTAAATGTCTTTCTGTCAGCATTGAAGTAAGCGTTTTCTCCCAAAAAGATCTTTCTATTTTTCCCAGATTGAACATCACACAAATAAACTGTGTTGTCATCAGTTTCATTTAGTAGTGTTTGTCCATCAACACTGAATGTTGTGTTAGTGATTTCCTCTATATATGCGTTATATTTCAGTGGGAACGGGAGTAGTGTGAGTACTTGATAAGTTTTAGTGTCATATAACCAAATTCCGATAGAAGTAACGACTGCTAATGTATCGCCATCAGGAGAATACGACAGCTGTTGAATGTGTCCTTTACCAAGACGACCTTTAGCATCTTCGGGTAGACTCATCTGTGTGTAATTTTGGGCAAAACTGTTCGGGAGGTATAGCGTTAAGAGAATACAGAACAGTAAACCTACTAATAGCAGACTGAGGTAAAATACTTTGGTATTCATTACACCTATTTCCTTTCTGATAAGACTCATCGTAGGAGCAAGGTTTCGTAGGGGCGGGGTTTCCCCGCCCGCGTATTACCCAGTTAATAATTTAATCTTCATCTGGGGTTTATACTAGTAATATCATGGAATGATGATCCTAATTTTGTGTATCTACAGAATCAGCTATGGAAGCAAAATCCCATAACAGTACTGTACCATCTTGACTACCCGTTACGAGTGTTTTCCCATCCGGACTAAAGGTGATAGTATCAACACTTCCCGTATGTGCGTTGAGGGTTCGCTTGTGTTCACCAGAGTCAGCATCCCGCAGTTGTATAGTCGTGTCGTGACTTCCGCTCAAAAGGAATTTACGATCTGGACTATATACCAATGTTTTCACAATATGATTATGTGCTTCAAGTTTTTTCTTCGGCTCACCGGTATCTGCATCCCAAAACTGAATAAAATTAGCACCACCGCTGGCAAGTGTTTTTCCATCCGGACTGAACGAAATACATGCCATTAAAAACATATCTGCTTTAAGTGTTTTTTTCAGTTTCCCTGTAGCGACATCCCACATGTGAACGGTACTTGCCGCACTACCGTTTGCTAAGGTTTTTCCGTCCGGACTGAACGCTATTGCGATATGAAAGTAATTGTGCTTATGTCCAGTAAGTGTGTGTTTATGTTTACCTGTTTCGACATACCACAACCGGATACTATCATCTTTACTCTCACTTGCGAGTAGTTTTCCATCTGGACTAAACAGAACATGTTTTACAATATCTGTATGTCCTTGAAGCGTTTTTTTATGTCTTCCCGTTGCAGCATCCCACAAACGGACAGAATTGTCATAACTACCACTTGCCAATACAGTTCCATCAGGACTGAATGCTACAGTGGAGACAGTTGAGCGATGTCCTCTAAGTGTCTTTATGTGTTTTTCCGTGGTGAAATCCCACAACCGAACGGTTTTATCATTGCTTCCAGTGGCAATTGTCAATCCATCCGGACTGGAATCTATGCTTGTAATAGCTTGACTATGTCCTTTCAGTGTACGCTTATGTTTCCACGTTTCAATATCCCATAGCCGAATCATATTCTTTTCTATACCTGCAAGTGTTTTGCCGTCAGCACTAAACAATAACCCATTGGTTATTCGGTGATTTACAATATCAGTATGTCCTTTCAGTGTATGCTTATGTCTTCCTTTAGGAACATCCCACAGATGAACTATACTATCTTTACACAAACTCAAGAGTGTTTTTCCATCTGGACTAAATACCACCTTCTGAATTTCATCTGAATGTTTTTTTAACTTTTTCTTCCGTTTTCCAGAAGCGACATCCCACAAGATGACAGTTTCATCCTGACTTCCACTTGCAAGCGTTTTTCCATCTGGACTAAAGGAGAGGCTTGTAACAGAAGTATTATATCCTTTAACAGGAGTTTTATGTCCTTTAAGGGTATGTTTTTGCGTACCAGTTGCGACATCCCATAGACGAATAACATCGTCAAAACCACCGCTGGCAATGGTTTTTCCATCCGGACTGAACGTTACACACCTGACAGTATTTTTATGTCCTTTTAACTTCTGTTCTTCCTTATTATTAATAGTATCCCATAATTGAACATCATTATTACCACTACCACTTGCCAGAATAGTACCATCAGGACTAAAGTCCATATTTCCATGTGGCCACGTGTGTAGTTCAGTCTTATGTGTGTTGGTAGTGAGATCCCATAAATCCATCTTACCGAGATACCAACTTGCCAGCATATTACCATCACCAATGAATGATACATAATTAAACGTAAAGTGATCTCTATGATCAGTATCACGAATGAATGTATGCTTATGTTTTAATGTTAACGTGTCCCATAGACGAATTGTTTTATCTTCACTTGCGGTTGCGAGTGTTTTACCATCGGGACTAAACGCTAAGCTTGAAACTGCACCTGTATGTCCTGTGAGGAGTGTTTGTTCTTCTAAGGTGTTGGCGTCATAGAACCAAATACCGGTTGCACTTGCTACTACTAATTGTTTACTATTCGGAGAGAAGACAATGTCAGTAATTCTTCCTTTACCGAGACGCGCTTTCACGTCTTTGGGTAGATGCCACTGCGGTGCATCGTGAATGTATGTATCTGGACGATTGCGTGTTAATAGCGTTAGAAACACTAATACGACAGAGACAATACCTATTACAAGTAAGATTGAAACCCGTTTTGCTTTCATTATTTCAAAACCCTTTGGAAAACTCACACTATGCTTAGTCCGTTGTATTTAATATGGCCGTCATGTCCCACAGAAGTATTGTTCCATCACCACTATGACTTGCCAGTGTTTGCTTGTCAGCACTAAGAAATAGATTTTTTATAAAAGATGTATGTCCCACCAATGTCTTTTGATACTGTCCATCGGTTACATTCCATAGATGGATGAATCCGAACTCGCTTCTGATAGCAATAAGTTTACCGTTATCAGTGAATAACATCTCTCTCCAAAAGATTTCCATAGGTGTTGAGATCGTCATCTTAGATTCTCCCGTGTGTATATCCCTTATGCGCACACTACCATCATAGCTTCTACTCGCTAACATATCACCGTCAGGACTGAATAACACTTGACTAATTTCTTCAATATGTCCCGTAAAGGTCATTTTAGGAGTGCCTGTTGCAACATCAAATAGGTGTATATTTCCATCTGTGTTGCCACCTGCCAACATTTTCCCGTCACGGCTAAACGCTACACAAGAGATAGATCCCATGCGTTCAGCAAGGAGTGCTTTATGCGTGCCTGTTTCGAGATTCCACACCAGAATGAGACCATCTTCACTCCCGCTTGCAAGTTTTTTTCCATCTGGACTGAAAGCAGGACCGTTAATGAAGTCTTTATGTTCTATCAATCTCTTTTTCAGTTTTCCACTGTCTATATTCCATAGACGGATTGTTCCATCGCGACTCCCATTTGCCAATGTTTTTCCATCCGGACTGAACGCAACACTATCAACCACGCTATGATTTGCAATACGGATGCGGTTAAGATGTCGATTTGATCTAGATGTCACTTTGTATCCTTTAAGCACGTTTTTCAAGTTTCCTGCGGTTACATCCCACACATAAATAGGTAAACTCGGATACAAGGTAGCGAGCGTCCGTCCATCAGGACTAAGCGTAATCCGATATGAATAAACGAACTCCATATTTTCTGTAAGTATCTTTTTGAGTTTAAGGGACTGTGTATCCCGTATCCTAATCGTAGACTCGTGGGTATGTGTGTAAGCGAATGTTTTGCCATCAGAACTAAACGCTATGCTATCAATTTTCTTGTCTTTTTCATTGAATGAAGTATAGCCTAAATTTAATTTTTTTTCTTGAAACAATTGTACGGTTGTATTCTCTTTTTCAATGGTAAATGTATCTCTGTCAAGACTGAAGTAGACTCCATCTCCCTTAAATATCGTTCTGTTCTCTCCTGAGGTAACCTCCCACAAATATACACTATTCTGGTCAGTTTCAGCTAAAAGTGTTTGTCCATCAACACTGAATGTTGTGTTAATGATGTCCTCTGATACACCTCTATATTTATTCAGTGGGAATGGGAGTAGTGTGAGTCCTTGATACGTTTTGGTGTCATATAGCCAAATACCGATAGAAGTGACGACTGCTAATGTATTACCATCAGGAGAATACAATAGGTGCTGAACGCGTCCTTTACCAAGACGGCTTTTAGCATGTTCCGGTAATCCCATCTGTGTGTAATTTTGGGCAAAACTATTCGGTAGATATAACGTTGAGAAAATAGAGAACAGTAAGACCTTTAAAAACATGTTAAGGGTTGATGTTCTGGTTTTCATGACATCTATCTCCTTATGGTCAAGTAGATTTCACGCATTCTGAATCAATTTAAACTTATGCGCAGCTTCTTCAACGCCAACAAACCGACTGTATATCGCAACGTGGCTTAACTTACCATCCCAATTCCTACCACCATTTGCTTCATCACCGAATAGTAGCGGGTATAGTTCCCAATTGCTAAAGTCGCCTTGAATGCTATTGCCGGAATAGATCAACTTACCATCAACGTAGCAGCAGATGTTCCCATCAAAATAGCTGACAATAACGTGTGTCGGTTTTCCTAATTTGATCTCACCAAAAGAGAATTCACCACCTTGTCCGTTTTCACCAGTGCGTGGCGTCCGAATTCGTATTGCAAAGCGGTTACCATCTTGTCCTAAAGTGAAGTTGCGATGCGTGTGGTCCTTTGAAAAAGAGATAATCCGAGCTGGACCACTCTGATTCAGATTGTCTGTTGTAATCAAACATTCAATCGTGAGTTGATTACTTTCCTTGCAGGTAGCAAGTAGCGTATCATTTTCATTCTTAGCTACGAACGAACCACCAGTTAGATCCATCTGTCCATCTTCAGTGAATTTTGCGTCACCACGTGTTTCAAGTTCACTGCTATAGAATGGGTCATAACAGAGAATAATGAGATCATCGCGTGAACCGGGAAACTCTGTATGTGTGTGAAAGTCTGCGGGGACCTCTGGCAACACCTGAATTGTGAGTGCTGTTGTTGATGTCGCTCCTTCTGCATCAGTAACTTGTAACGTGGCAGTATATTGTCCCAAGTTTTCATACACGTGTGTGGGATTTGATTCATCAGATGTTGTGCCGTCTCCTAAATCCCAATGTGATGTGAAATTACCTTCCGATGAGAACGTAACTGTGAGCGGCGCACTCCCTTGAAGCACATCTGCGGATGCTTTGGCTTCAGGACGCAGCTTCTCTCCCAGTGTATAAGGTGTAAATCGGTACGCAAAATCGTGATGAGTTGATGTGAACGTATATTCACCAGGCTGTGCTGTGCCGATAGGCAGTATCTTCATGTTCCACGTATCAACACCATCAATTTTGTAGGGTTGGTCTCCCTGTAGTTCTACTGTTATTGTTTGTGGAGCGGTTGTGTAAACGAGATAGTATTCTCCTTGTTTGGCGAGAATATACCGTCCTTTGTCATCTCCTATCGGTTTAAGCGTGTCAAACGGAGGGGCATCTGCCATAAAGTCTTTGAGAAATGCTATACGAGGCGGACTTTCGCCACGCAGCACACCACCTTTTGCCCACCAGAGCAAGTCTTCAGGATGTTTGTATGTCTCTCCGTGTCCGACATAGCACCCCGATACAGTTCCTGCCCAAAAATTCTGGACCATCTGTTGAGCGGTAATGTTTCCCCATCCTTGTGGAATATCTCCTTCGTAGCGACACTCATCGTAGATAACAGGTTTTTTGTATTGGCTGCGATAGTGAATACCTTCTGCCATATTAGAGGTCTGGATACTTGTATGCGTCACCCACGGTTTGCTATGGTCATACCAACGTCTGCAATTGTGAATACCGCGAAGTCGTTGGTACGGGTCGTGGTCACGAATTATCTGGAAAAACCGGTCCCAATCCGATTCCTGTTTAGCAGGCATGATGTCATATTCATTAGCGAGAGACCACCACACATTACGAAAAGCAGCTAAACGTGCAACAGCATAACGGATATAGCGATCATCGCTTGCAGCATCCATATTCTCAAAATCCCACCGGTCATAAGTGTGGAAAAGGATAACATCCGCTTCAATGCCAAGGTCCAACAGGTCTTGGACACGTTGCTCAAAATGTTGCCAGAATTCAGGATTAAATCTTGTGAAGTCCCAATCCTTTAATGGTTGACCTTCATACGGATAGTAGATAGGTTCATTTTTGTTGTAGGAATAATCTTTAGGAAAAATACACATCCGCATCTTATTGAAGGAGGCCTCAGTAAGCGTTTTGAGTGTCTGTTCCTCCATCGCTTCACCCTGATGTACCCAAGCGTAGCAAGTTGTTCCAAACTGATGATACGGCGTGCCATCGGCATAACGCAGATAGAAGTCTTTATAAACGTGAACAGGTCCGTGATTTTCTTCGGATGGGGTGGTGCAGGTAAACGCTCCTGTTTTACCGTTGAGTTCTGCCGTGTTACTCTTTGTCGTGTAAGTCCATTCTCCAATCTCATCGGGACTAAACCTGACTTTATATACGCCGTTTCCATCGTAAAAGCCTTGCGGTTCAAAACTGCGATCCTTCTGTTTAAATTCGGCTGAAAACTCCACTTCAATGAAGGGATTCCCTGAATCAGGACCATTCAAACTAAGCTCATAAATTCCCCAACGTTCAACCATAGACCTTTCCTTGTTTGCTTTCAACTGTACCGAAGCCTCCCCAAGAGAAATAATTCATAAGAGAACAACTATAGGATAAATGTATGTCAAAACTCGCCTCAGTAATTCAGGACAGTATAGTTGATTTCAATATGAAAAGTGAAATATCTGATACATCACAGTATACTTGAAAAGCCAACACCTGTCAAGTTAACAATGGGACGTCAGGGGACGTTAGACCAGTTTCTGAGCAATCCTGTCCAGAAAATGAACAGAAACCTATCAATATCTCTATCAGAACCCGTAAGAAACATACACTATAGACCTACTCTTTAGATAAACCATTTTGGCATAAAAATTGCTAATTGCTATTGTTAAAAATGGAGAACTTGTTGAATTACGAATTGATTTTGGAGCAGCGAAAATGACTAAATTAAAGCACCTATATCCTATGCAGAAAAAGAGAAGTAAGGGAAATGCCATGAATACATGTGCTTTCTGTTTCAGACAAGGTTTGTTATTTCTTATTGTTTTCATCTGCATTGTAGGGGCCAGCGTGTTGCTTTAGCAGTTGAACCTATAGCCACGATTGGAAAACCGCAACCTGAAAAGCACGTTTTTCTTTCCAACGATAAGTATTTGCGGGTTGTTCGAACACACATTCAGATCGTTGACTCCAATTCAGGTGTTGTGGTAGATGAATTTGCTGATCTAATACAAGACAGATGGGATGGACGCAATAAACATGGAGAACTTGTTAGTAGCGGTATCTACATGTATACAATCCATGCTGGCAATTTCTCCGCTACACGCAAAATGCTAATACGAAAATAAATCAGTTTGTGTTGATTTGATCGCCTCCAACTGAAAATCATTGCCGAGATTATTGCTTTTTCATATTAGACTGAATCATGTTTTTTCATCTTGTAGGTTTCCCTAAACAGAAACATAAACAAATGAACAAGCTAAAACCAGCCGCTCATAGTGTGTTCGTAGTAACATCTCTCTTTAGTATGTTTATATTCTATGGATGTGGTGCCCAAAGTCTTGGACCCCATGAACCTCTCTTGCCGGTAATTGAGAGTGAGGAGAAATTCGCCGACAGATACCAATTGGATGAAGCTGCGAAAAACTACTATGACCTTTTTGGTAAAGGGGTAGTAGAAGGTAGTGAAATCAATACATACACAAATCAGAAAGAATTTAACCAGAAAGGTCAAATGATAGTTGCTTGGTCAGGTCAGCTTGACAGTATACGTTTTACATCACAATTGGACCGGAGCATCTTGGTTGAGGAAACTCTATTCGGTAGACATACTGAATTTACTATCGGTGATCACATGCGCCTTAAACCTGATACCCTGTTTCCAAACCGATATATTATCTATAAAACTGAGTTTGATGGATTGCGGTGTGATCTCTCTTTAGCACAAGAACATCACCTCTTTACACTAATCCACTCAAATGTATCTAATCCTGTTCAATTGCCAGAAGTTCAAGGACAAGCTCCAGCACAAAACCTGGCACAGAATCAGGGACGAAGAACCGGGCTCAATCCATTGTCAGGTGTAAGGAACATAGAGAACACAAGACTTGTAGGCTTTCGCGGACAAGGTGTCTTAGCCGATCTATTTCGCGTCGGATTCACTTATGTAAATTTGCATAAAGAACATCCAGAACGGATGATAAGTTCATTCATGGGTACTGTACCGAATACACCCCCAGAAAAAATTTCTGTCGTATTTCGTGATGACTCACCAGAGGATAATCATATCAGTGCATTCACTGATTTTGAGGGGTATGACGATAACTTCCATAAAGAAAATATACAAGCGGGTGTCGGTGCCGCTTTCAAAAGCATGACTGTTACCATTGTTACACAAGAACTTGAGGAATTAACGCCTGAAGATATAGAAGCAGGTATTAAACCCAAACTTCTACCCCAGAAGACGTATCAGTTTGAAGTTAATGCCAACCAACTTGTGCCGATAGATCATGCGGGTGGGACATCTCAAATTCGTGATTCTGTTGACAAAAAGTGGAAAATCGCAAACGGTTTCAATAAAATGAAATATGACCTAATTCTTTCTAATGAGAAGATTAACATTGATCCGCGCACCGTCAAATCTGTTGTCTTTGATATGATTGTTGCCGGCGATTACAATATAGCGGTTATCGGTATTAGTAAAGCAAATAGCGAGGAGAACAATCCTGAACTGCAAGAGTGGATAAAAACTGAAGATGGTAACATTCAGATGCCGTATCGCGATATAATTCAGGCACCAGGCAATTTTGGACGATCACCAGAATACATCAATAATAGAGACAAGCTTAAAGACAATCCCAGTCAATGGACAGGTGAAGGCAGACCTCGCAAAATTCAATACCGTTATGGTGCTGCTCGGGCTGCAACTCTCTACGGACTTGACCTTGAAGGAACTATCGGCAACGTCCGTATAAGAACACACTACTCAATAAATGGTAAATACAAACAGTATCCTACTATTCCCAAAGATAAAGTAGGATTTAGTCGAATTCAAACCACAATTCCATCTCCTGACGGTCCGGAACCAACAGGTGTCACTATAAATGAGAGAAGCGGACTCCCTGTAGACGCCAATTATGTACCAACCTATTCAGTAGTTGAAGGTGAACGATTTGAGGCTTTCTTAGGTGGAGATGGAACAGATGAAGATGGTAATGGAAAACTCGGTAGAGAGACAGCCTGGTTCGTCCAGATTGAGTCACGGTTTAACAGACTACACTTAGAAGGTGTTTTGTATCATATTGATCCAGGTTACACAACGAATTACTTGAATTTTGGGGCATTTTCAAACAGAGGGCAAATTTACTCGGATGATCCCGAACACTTAGAACAACCGCTGGATGATGGAGATCCATGGGACACTGGCAATTATACGTTAATTGAAGATGACGATGATGATGATGGATGGCCCGATGATATTGACTACGATGGCGTAATTCCACGCACAGACGATAGAGACCTCAACGGTGTATTTGATTATCAAGAAGATTTTCTTATTTTTGATGCCGATCCACCTGTGTTTACAGGTATAATTGATCTAAACCACAACAGTGCTATTGATACACTTGAGGATGATTATGAACCCGAGTACGAATACGGTATTAACCGTCAAGGATATCATCTCAAAGCAAAGTATGATGTGCTTGATAATCTCGCTGTTCAAGTCGGTTGGCTAAACGAAAATGAAATTTCAAGTAGCCGAAAAAACAACGCAAAATACATACATATCACATACCAACGCGACACCCCCGATTTTGGTAGTTACCACATTCAAAACCGATTTGTCCGTGTACAGGATGATATACCAGATTATACAATTACCTTACCTGTCGGCGAATTACAGCCTATTTTCATAAATGATGACTTGGATTATTTCAACGCTCGTTTGAATACGACTACACTTCAATGTCTATACACAGCAGTACCGAACTTGACACTTGAGGCGAAATCACTGCTTGTAATGCAAAAACAGTTTGAACAGGATGCAGCCAAGGCACTTTTCACGGATGTGCAATACGATCCCACATCGCAGAACTTTCAAGACGATGAACGGGTTGATTTTATGGTACCAATTGAGCAGGTTCGCACAGTTGGCGAGAGACGCGTATATCCATTCTATCCTGACCACGGACTTAACGCACTTGATCCTCAGGATACAGGTTTAGTCTATAATGATAGTAATTGGAAGAAACGCCGATACGTTGAAAAGGTCAGTCACAATCAACTGATAATTCTGAAGGCGAGATATAAAATCCCAATTGGGGAATTCCCATTTCTCAAAAGATTGAATTATGATATCACGCTTACACCGATGGTTAAGTACGTCTGGGACCGTGCTTTTGACCGGACTGCTGACGCAATTGGAGAAACCCTAAACCCAAATCTGTATAAACCCACTGATGATCAAATTGTTGAATACTTGCGATTTAATAGGCGGAGTAGAGAGGATATACTCGGCTTCCGTTTGGATTATCAGTTTACACAAAGATTAAATGTACTCGGAGGATTCCAGTATAGGAAATTCACGAACAGAGATCGCAATTTTAAGCAATACCTAAGTTCTTTTACATCTGAGATGGGTGTTCCAAGTCGGTACCGTCCTGACCTACGTACGCGTATTTTTGAGATTCAAGCTATCAACAGAGGTGTATGGCTCGGATTCAATATAGTCGTTATTGCCGGTTACCGTAGAACCACACATCTATTCCAGAATACGACAGGAAATACAACGTATGTTCGCGCAATGATAGGGTTTTAAATAGGTGATCACAAAATCTGTCTTAGTGCTTTCTGTTGGTGATACGACTGCACCATAGCGTGCAGTCGCGAGGACTGATTGCACGTCTTTGTGCGGGTTATCCGGTATGATGTCTTTCTATTGTTGAATTTCAGGCTGTCTCAACACCCATCGGTTTTGGCACGAATTTTGCTTTCTATTTATATAAAATCACTTGGAGGTTTTTTCATGAAAAAATTTGCATCTGTCTTTAAATGGTTTCAAGTTTATGTTGTTTTGATAGGTATTGTCTGTATGCCTTGCGTTGCTTTGGCACTTGAACCTATTGCCACCATCGGACAACCGCTACCGATACAGCACGGTTTTCTGGACAACAATACGATTTTACGCGTTGTCGCAACGCATATTCAGGTTGTTGATGCCAATACCGGTGATGTTATAGGTGAATTCGGCAATTTAGGATATTTTAGTGATGTTGTGTTTAGTCCGAACTCGTCATATTTAGCGATTCAATCCACCAAGAGACCTAATACTGTAGAAATCTGGGATGCCAATACCCGTGAAAAAATATCCGAATGGAAGGTTGATGACGAGTTTGATATCGCAGCATTTAGTCCGTCGCAACCACTGCTTGCTACCTTAATTGATAGACAGATACATCTATGGAATTGGCAGACTGGAGAACATATCGGATCAACTATAGATAATCTAAACGGTCATGCCGTTGCGTTTGCACCAGATGGAGAACATTTCATCCTTGCTTCTACAGAACCCGATATAGGGGTGTGGCGTGTAGATACACGCGAACGGGTTGTACGATTTAGAGGACATACCGGCACTTGGTTTGGCGGCACTGCAATCAGTCCAGATGGAAATCATATCGCCCTATTTCAGAGAAATGCGCCTAACATTTATGTATGGAATGTGCAATCACAAGCACTAATATGGCATGCAGAAAGCGGTATTGACAGGATTGAAGAGATCACATTCAGTCCGGACAGTCAACACCTTTATGTTGCAACAAGCGGACGACGGTTAAGCCAGTCTGGTTTTAATCCTTGGGAAGGCTGGGACGATAAAGTACGCGTTTGGGATGTTAAATCAGGACAACAAATCGATACGATTAGCACCGAGTTTCATGGTTTAGATGCAATAACACTGTCTCCAGATAGTAAAACTGTGCTAATGGAATATAGGGATGTTGTGGTGTTGTGGGATATAGAAGAGAAGAAACCTATACAGGTATGGAAAGATTTTGTCGGTGATTATTTTCACACTTCTGTTGCGTTAAGTCCAGATGGTAAAACTGTCGCAGCTATAACAGAACAATTTATAAAAACCTGGGATGTTGCATCGGAGCAGATGCAGTTAAGTATTTCTGCCGATGGATATAAGTTTGAAGATATGGCTATCTCTCCAGACAGCAAAAAATTGGCAGTTGTCAAGGATCCGTGGGTTGAAATACGTGATATGCAAACAGGAGAAGTTGAAGCACAGATTTATCCAGAAGCCGTTTGGTTTATTAAGGATATTGCCTTCAGTTCCACTGGAAGATGGCTTACAGTAGCAGGCGGAAGAGAACTTGCCATATACGACCTGAATAACCTTGACAACCCTCAGATATTACCACATGACGTTGTACCTGACATAATACCGGGTTATGATCAGTTTACCTTCAGTGAAAACGACGAGTATCTTGCTGCTTCGGTCTGGTCAAATAGCACTCATGACCGTAGTTATTGGATTTATTTGTGGAAACGTGAAGGTGAAACCTTCGTTTTCCAATACGCTTGGGAAACACCAGAATCAGAATCTGCACCTGCTTTTACGACCAGTAATGACGGTGCAGTTGTGTTAGCAGCACCCGGAAGAGAAGAGACGCAAATATGGAAGCTATTGCCAGATACACCTCAATTCTTGACAACCTTAGACGTAGGAAAACACGTGCAATTTAGTCCAGATGGAAGGTATCTCTACGGATCCGAGCAAATTTGGGATTGGCAAACAAGCAGACTTATCAAGAACACATCTTACCCAAGATTTGATGACATAAATCAGGATGGCTCTATTATATTGTCATATAAAACGTTGGGACAATACCAAGTTTATGATGTAAAACACACACTTTCTCTTTTACCTTATGCTGTTGAGCCGAAAGACAAGAAGATCGTTACACTCGGAGAAATAAAGCGGAACCAGCTACTGCAAAACTTCCCAAATCCATTCAACCCCGAAACCTGGATTCCGTTTCAGCTTGCAGACAAGAACAATGTTACAATCCAAATCTATACACCGATAGGTAATTTAGTCAGAACCTTGTCATTAGGTGTGATGGCTGCGGGGAATTATACCTCTCAAAGCAAAGCAATCCATTGGGATGGACGCAACAATCAGGGCGAACCTGTCAGTAGTGGAATCTATCTCTATACAATCAATGCTGGTGAGTTCTCCGCTACTCGCAAAATGCTCATCATGAAATGAGAACGTCTGATATTACCTCAGATACAAATAAGTTGACAACCACCTGGGTAAATGTAAAAGTTCAATAAAAACACTAACCTAATAATGGTATTCTAAGATGGTGCGGTGAGATAGCCGTACTGTTTTTTCTTGCACTATCGTCCTGATGTTGCTATGATAATTGAGAATAGGAACATATTTGGTGACTTCGGAGTGCTGCATGAAAAAATACCGTATAGCAATAATCGGTTTGGGGGGCATGGGTGGACAGCATGCCCAAGCAGTAAAGTTAGAAACGAACTGTGAACTCATCGCCGGAGCAGAAATCAATTCAGACCGAGCAAAAGCATGGGGAAAACGATTCAGTGTAAAAGCAATCTATGATGACTATGAAAAGATGCTTGATGAACAGGAACCGGACATCGTTATCATCCCAACGCAAGCACCCATGCATCACCCCCCAACCATCGCAGCTGCACAACGCGGTATTCATGTCTTCTGTGAAAAACCGATTACCCTCAACCTCGCGCAAGCGGATGAGATGGTAGAAACGTGCGATGAATATAACGTTAAGTTTTCCATCAATCACATCAAACGCGCCAGTCTTTACAACCGTTATGTCCTATCGCTTATTGACATAGGTGAAATCGGGGATGTCGTCTTGATGAAGGCAACCGATAAAGGCGGACGAAAGGTGGGAAATTCACTGATGGAGATGGGGACACATCTATACGACTGGTTGCGTCTCTTCGGTGGGGATGTTGAGTGGACGCATGCACACCTCACACAGATGGATGGACGCGAGTCTACCGTAGATGACATCAAACATACGCAAGAGGTACACCCGAATGACCGGGATGCTGGACTCGTCCTCGGTGAACGCGGGCATGTTTCTTTTCGCTTCAAAAATGGTATCCATGCCGATGTGCAGTTCATCGCGCAACCGCAGACCAACGATAACGCCTACGGTATAGACATTATCGGTACCGAAGGAAGAATCGCAATCCGAGAAAGCGTTGGCACAACAATGTTTATCCATAAAGGACAACATCAGACACCCGCAGAAGCATGGAAATCTGTACATCTACCGGAAGAAGACATTGACGAGGACGGGAAACAACGAGATAATGGATCCAGACGGCTGTTCTTACAACGACTCATGGTACGCGATCTCATTGAAGCAATTGAAGAAGATCGAGACCCCTTCGCAAGTGGTAGGGATGGACGGGATTGCCTTGAAATGATTCATGCAACATGGGAATCGCAACGACAAAAGGGACGCGTATATATGCCGTTAACATCACGTGAACATCCCCTTGAACGATGGAAGAGAGAAGAGGAAGGAATTTCCTAAAGTTTATATGGAGGAAAAATGAAAAAACGAAGAGGTATTTTCGGTCCTTCAAAGGACGAAATCTGGACACAGATTGCAAATGATATAGATGGTGAATTTATTGAAGGTGGATTTTGGGGAGAGGACGTTCTAATTTACAAACACGGTGAATGGCAAATCCTATTGGATAACTACACCGTTATGATGCATACCGGAACAGTAACTATACCAACGACATACACGCGTATGCGAGCACCGTTTATCAACAAGGACGGTCTCTATTTCAAAATCTATCGTGAAGGGTTTTTCAGTTCTATTGGAAAATTATTCGGGATGCAAGATATAAAGATAGGAGATCCGTTTTTTGACAACGAATTTATCATTAAAGGGAACAATCCAGAAAAAATTAAACTGCTACTTGCGGACGCTAAGATAAAAGAACTTTGTCAAGAACAACCACAAATTCATTTTGAGATTAAAGATGATGAAGGTTGGCTCGGCCCAGATTTTCCTGAAGGTGTGGATCAATTGAGTTTTCAATTTACGAGGATGATCCAAAAGTTCAGTTGAAATAACGGATATCTTTGTTGATATGGAGGAAAATGAAAAAACGAAGAACCGTTTTCGATCTTTCCAAAGATGAAATCTGGTCACAGATAGTAAAGGAGAAACGGAGATGCGTTTGAGAGGACGCGTTGCAATTGTAACGGGGGGTGGCGGTGGCATCGGAAAAGCAACATGCCTTGCATTCGCCAGAGAAGGCGCGGATATTGTCATCCCTGAAGTAAATATAGCTAATGCTGAAGCGGTATCAAAAGAGATAACTGAACTTGGGAGACGCTGCATCGTCATTGAAACCGATGTCGCTGATGGTCATTCCGTCCGAGAAATGGTGAAGTGCACAATTGACGAATTTGGACGTATTGACATCTTAGTCAACAACGCCGGTATTTTCAGCTACACCCGCATAGATGCATGCACCGAAACGGAATGGGATAGAATGATGGCTGTCAATCTCAAAGGTCCCTTCCTCTGTTCACAAGCAGTAATGGAGACGATGAAAACACAGAAGTTTGGGCGGATTATCAATCTCGGTTCATTAGCAGGACAGGTAGGTGGGTTAGTCGCATCAGCACCTTATTCAGCATCAAAGGCAGGTGTGATGTGTTTGACAAAATCGTTCGCAAGAGTTTTAGGGGAATACGGGATAACGGTTAACTCTATCGCACCTGGTATTGCTGCGACCGAGATGGCAAAAAACCATCCAGACATGACAGACCAGATTCCACTCGGACGTGTGGCAGACCCATCAGAAGTCGCAAATGTTATCCTATTTCTTGCATCTGAAGAAGGACAGTATATAACAGGGGCAACACTTGATGTGAATGGCGGTATCCGGATGGGATAGTATTTTTTTGTGCAAAGACTAAGATAACCCTTCCAAGATGCCTGTGCTATCCCCAAGTTGTTTCATATCAACATTCATTCTATTGAGCATTGCTAACCAGAGGTTATTAAGAGGTGTTTCTTTTGGATACTGGAGATGACGTCCACTTTTCAGTGTGCCTCCACCTTGACCTGCTAAAATAATAGGTAGGTCGTGGTGACTGTGCCGGTTACCGTCTGAATTCCCACTGCCGTAAAGAATCATAGAATGGTCAAGTAGCGAACCATCCCCTTCAGGTGTAGCGTCAAGTTTCTCAAGCAGATAGGCGAGTTGATGCATGTGAAAAATGTTGATCCTATGGATTTTCTCTATCTTTGCTTTGTCTCCACCGTGATGTGATAGATTATGATGTCCTTGCGTAACATTGATGTTTGGATATGTCTTGTTACTTCCTTCATTTGCTAACGTAAAGGTCACAATTCGGGTCACATCTGTTTGGAATGCCAGAACAATCAGGTCTAACATAAGACGGACATGTTCTTCAAAATCTGAAGGTATCTTTTCAGGTGCAGCATATTCAATATGTTCAATAGGTGGGAACTTTTCAGCGGCTTCAATTCGCTGTTCAATATCGCGTATAGCAGTAAAATATTCATCAAGTTTCCGAGCATCATTCCCACTGACTTGTCGGAGTATGTCTTTTGAATCCTCTTGCACAAAATCAAGGATGCTTTTTCGTTCTTCATCCCGTTGCGTATTTTCGGCGTTAGGTTCGGTAGAGAACAGTCGTTCAAAGGCGAGTTTCGGATTAACCTCTTTCGGCAACGGTTGTGTTGCGGATTTCCACGCCATTGTTGCTGAATAGACGCAGCTATAACCAGAGTCACAGTTTCCTGCTCTATAACCGGGTTCAATACCTAATTCGAGCGAAGGCAACCGTGTTTGATTACCGATATGTGAAGCTGCAGCTTGGTCAACAGAAATTCCCGCATGAATGTCAGTGCCGCTTGTTTTACGAGGTTGTGCACCCGTAAGGAACGCCGCCATTGCTCTGGCATGATCACCACCACCGTCACCGTTTGCCCGAGCTTTGTCAGCTGTTAATCCGCTAAGAACCAAAGTCTTCTCTTTTACATTCGCAAGTGGTTTTAGGATGTCTGTCAGTTCAAAGTTTGCCCCAACCTGTGTCGGTGTCCAATTCTCCATTATTTTTCCGTTAGGGACATAGAGAAATGCCATCCGATTAGGGGTTACGTGTCCTGTTGCACCTTTCGTGGCTGCGGATGCCCAGTTTGTGAGTGGACCCATTGATTCTAACCACGGCAAGGCTATACTAACGCCTAATCCGCGTAAAAATGTCCGACGTGATAATTGTATTTTGGATTTCATTACTCTTACATTACTTCTTGAATATTCTAATCCTATATAAACAAAAGATAGTATTCTGACCTAATATTGAATTGATCCTATCAGTAATTTTAACATAGCATTTGATAAAAAGCAAATCAAACCGTTTTTGTAGCCATGTGGCAACGAAATTTAAAAAAACGGCACGCCTTGTGCTTCAACAAAAACAGAATACAGAGATTGACTCGCAGTCATAAATAACCTATTCCTTTTAACGCCACCAAAACAGATATTGGAACAGATCTCTGGTAGATGTATTTTGCCGATAAGTTTTCCATTGGGTGCGAAGATATGCACGCCATCGTACCCTTCACCGACCCAACCTGCACCTGCCCACACATTTCCATCAGTATCGCACCGGAGTCCATCAGCATTACCGGGTGCTGTCTCATAAAATACCTCTTTTTTACCTAACCGCTCACCGTCTATCACATCAAACACCATAATGTTTTTTGGCGAACCGGTATCCGCTACGTAAAGTTTATCGTATTTGGGAGAAAAGCATAACCCATTCGGTTTTTCAAGCACATTCGTCATAACAGTTGCTTTGCGCGTCTCCGGATTGAGTCTATATACATTTGTTGGCAACTCAAATTCGGCTTTATGTCCTTCATAGTTGAACATAATCCCGTATCCTGGATCGGTAAACCAGATATGTCCATCGGGATGCACGACGACATCGTTGGGTGCGTTGAAACGTTTGCCTTCAAAATTGTCAATCAGGACAGTAATCTTTCCGTCATATTCGGTTCGTGTAACGCGCCGCGTGCCGTGTTCACAACTGATAAGTCTACCTTGTCTGTCTCGGGTGTGTCCATTCGTATAGTTAGACGGTTTCCGATAGACACTCACTTTGCCGGTGGCTTCTTGCCATTTCAGTATACGGTTATTTGGAATATCGCTCCACAGGAGATAGCCGCCATCCCCGAACCAGACGGGTCCTTCAGACCAACGTGCACCTGTCCATAACCTTTCCACGACAGCGTTCCCTATCTTGTATTTGGCAAAACGGTCATCAATAACTTCAATGGCAGGATCAGGATAACGTTTAATAATTTTACCGTCAGGAAAAGTATCTGTCCAACCCTTCAACGTTCCGACTGTTCCTAACAGTGGCAAGGCTGCACCAACGCTCAGGTTACGTAAAAAAGTTCGACGTGACAAATGTTTATGGGTATTCATAACTATCTCCGATTTTTTTGCGTTCACTATACTATACCTTTAGTATCATTGTCAAGTAATTTCTATATACGGGTGTGTAAAGTTTTTGGCAAAAGAATGTACTGGTATTGTTGACTTGTCTTACTGTTCCTACTTAGGTGCTTTCGTAAATGAAAATTCAATAAATAATTGGGTAATTCAGATCACAAGAATCATCATAGGAACAAGGTTTCGTAGGGGCGGGGTTTCCCCGCCCGCGTATTACAAAATTAATAATTCAAACTTCATACGAGACTAAGAACGTGTGAACAACAAAAACCTAAGCCCCAGCGGTGCGAAAGGTATAT
>JAAXGN010000122.1 GCA_012267415.1 Candidatus Poribacteria bacterium
TAGGGACGATATGTTTATAGAAAGTGAATAAGTGTATATTTAATTCTAAGTTTTACTATATTACATCCTTAGCTCCGCACCAAATTCTGTATTGAGGCGTTGAACAATCTTGTCATGGAGATCGTTAACTGCCTTGTCGGTTAACGTTTCGGTTGCTGAATGATATGTAATTGTATAGGCAAGACTCTTCTTTCCATCTGGGACCTGATTACCTTCATATACATCAAATAGACGGATAGACTCAACCCACTCTCCCCCAGTGTCATTAATAATGTCAATTGGCATATCAGATTTGAGTTTTTCATCTACGACGATTGCAAGGTCTCGCTGAATGCTTGGATATATCGGTATCGATTCAAAACGTTTGGAGAAGTCTGAAGCATCGGTTATTCTCTCAAGGTCAAATTCGAACAAGTAAGCCTTGAATGGAAGTTCATAATTATCAAGCACAACGGGGTGCAGCTCACCCATGATACCGATGCGCGTTTCTCCTAACACCACTTCAGCGTTACGTCCAGGATGATATGTAGGGGCTTCTGTCTGTTTGAATTCATATCCATTAATTCCGCATACATCAAGCATGCCTTCCACGATACCTTTCATGTCAAAGAAATCGGGATGACGATATGGATTTCCGTATACACCACCGCCAATTTCTCCAGCAAGGATACCAGCAACACGGGCAGGTTCCTTTCCATCTATAAACACTGACGACATCTCAAACAGAGCGATAGTATTGATCTGATGATTGTGGTTGTATTGAGCGTTTTCAAGGAGACTTGGCATAAGTGTCGTCCGCAAAATTGACATGTCAGGACTTAATGGATTCTGTAGTTGTGTTGCCTTACGGAGTGGATGGTCTTCACTGAGTCGTATCTTCTCAAAACAGTTCGGGTGAACGAAACTATAGTTGACTGCTTGCATCATACCTGAACTGAGAAGGAAGTTCCTGACACGTTTTCTCACTTCCCCATTTTTATCTGGTGGCGGAATGGGTATATCCCCTTTTGGTAAAGTCGTAGGAATGTTATCATACCCGTAAACACGTGCAATCTCCTCAATCAGGTCAATTTCACGTGTTATATCCAAACGGAATGAGGGAACTATAACCTCAAAGTTATCCACTTCGATCTGATTTGGTTCTATCCCAAATCCTAATCGAGAAAGCGTCTGCTCTATCTCCTCTACTTCGATTGATGTTCCTAAGACGAAATTAACACGGTCCTTTCGCAGACGTATTTTTAACGGTTCTTTTCTGCCAGGGTAAACATCAACAACCCCTTTACAGATTGTGCCGCCAGCTATCTCTGCGATGAGTTGAGAAGCACGGTCAAGAGCTGCAATGACAACTGCAGGGTCAGCACCGCGTTCAAATCTGTAGGATGCCTCAGTATGTAAAGCGAGTCTTTTTGAAGTTGATCGGATACTTGCAGGTTGGAAGTTTGCACTTTCCAGTAGTACATCCTTTGTCGTTTCAGTGATCTCTGAGTCGTAACCTCCCATAACACCTGCGAGTGCAACCGGTTTTTCAGCATCAGCAATAACTAACATGTACGGATAAAGTTTGCGTTCCACTTCGTCCAATGTTGTGATGGTTTCATTTTCCTTTGCATGACGAACAACGATACGATTTTCACAGAGTTTATGGTAATCAAAAGCGTGTAAAGGTTGTCCATACTCCATCAGCACTAAGTTCGTTATATCCACGATGTTGTTTATTGCTGCAACACCAACAGATTCCAGCCGTTGTTTCACCCAAGATGGGGATTCTGCGACTTGAACACCTTGTATTACACGTGCGGCGTAACGTGGACAGAGGTTTTGATCCTCTATAGTAACGGATGCAACTTCTCTTATATCTGTCTCACTTTCTATCGGAGCTACTTCTGGATACTTGATAGTGTTTCCTGTTTCAGCACGGATTTCACGTGCGACTCCAAGCATACTCAGACAGTCCGAACGGTTGGGTGTGATCTCCAATTCCAGAATCACATCGTTCAGACCTAAAGCTTCAGTCAGTAGCATGCCGACAGATAGATTTGAGGACAGCTCCATCAGTCCTGATGCTTCATCAGAAATTGCTAACTCTTTTTCTGAACAGAGCATCCCGTGTGATTCTTCACCACGTAATTTGGCACGTTTGATCTTGATTCCGGTAGGTAATTCCGTTCCGATGGTTGCGACAGGTGCAAACATCCCTTGATAGACATTTGGCGCACCACAGACGATCTGCAGACTTTTCTCATCTCCAATATCCACTTGACAGAGTGTCAGTTTATCTGCATTCGGATGTGGCGTCACAGAAACTATTTTACCGACAACGACACCTTCTAAACCTGCGCCAAGTTGTTTGATAGATTCAACTTCAATTCCTAACATTGTCAATCTATCTGCAAGTTCCTCTGGTGAGAAGTCAAAATCGATATAGGTTTTCAACCAATTGAGTGATACATTCATAGCTTAGTCCTTAAAACTGTTGCAAGAATCGTAGGTCATTTTCATAGAAGGTGCGAATATCTGGAATACGAAACTGTAGATTTGCCATACGTTCAACACCGATGCCGAAAGCGAATCCTGTAACTTCTTCAGGGTCATAGTTGACGGCTTTGAATACTTCAGGGTCAACAGCCCCCGCACCTAATATTTCAATCCATCCTGTATGTCCGCAGCTGCGACATCCTTTCCCTTGACACACTGTACATGATATATCAACTTCAGCACTCGGTTCAGTGAATGGGAAGAAATGGGGTCGGAATCGCATCTGTATCTGATCACCGAACATCTGACGTGCAAAGGATACTAACACACCCTTTAATTCGCTGAAAGTTACATGTCTATCCACGAGTAGTCCTTCAACCTGATGAAACATCGGTGTATGTGAGATATCATAATCCACTCTGTATGCTTTCCCGGGAACGATAATTCGGAGTGGTGGTTTCTGACTTTCCATTGTCCGAATCTGAACAGGTGAGTTATGTGTACGCAAGAGTTGACCATCAGGCAGATAGAATGTGTCGTGCGAATCTCGCGCTGGATGGTCTGACGGTGTGTTGAGTGCATCAAAATTATAATGTTCAGTTTCTACTTCTGGTCCTGTTACAGTTTGGAAACCCATCTGTGTGAAGATGCTTTCAATCCGTTCTAATGTTTGTATGACTGGATGTGCTTTACCGTAGGCTGGTTTCCTACCGGGTAACGTGATGTCAATAGCTTCATCCTTTAGTTGTTGCTCCTGCTGCTGGCTCTCCAATGCTGTTTTTGTTTTCTCAAATGCTTCCGTGAGGGTAGCACGGACATCATTTGCGAATTTTCCAATTATGGGACGTTCCTCTTTGGATAGACTTCCCATGCCCTTCATCACATCTGTCAACTTCCCACTGCGTCCGAAATACGTTATTCTGAGCGTTTCCAGTTCATCAGATGATGCTATTTTCTTCAATTGTTTAAGAACTTCAGTCTGTATGGCTGCTAATTCGGCTTTCATATTTGCTCTTATAGTAGAATATGGAATTATTCTGACATTCTTTTCTGTAGGAGGGAACTCCGCTTCCCGACTGAACGGTTGATAGTCGGGAATTGTAGGAGGGAACTCCGCTTCCCGACTGAACGGTTGATAATCGGGAATCGGCCAGAATTATGTTAACTGGCCTCCTACAGAATATGTGTATTATAAAACAGAAACACCTATCACTCTGTCCCATCACTTCAATAGTATGCTTGAAGTGTTTCTGGGGACGAAAGCGATAGGTATTTAATCTATCCTTTTACTTGTGCGACAAGTTGTGCAAAACCGTCTGGATCGTTAACGGCGATATCAGCAAGAACTTTCCTATCCAGCTCAATTCCTGCTGTCTTAAGTGCGTGCATGAAGCGACTATAGGTTAGTCCGTGCAGTCTTGCGGCTGCGTTAATTCGCATGATCCAGAGTCTTCTGAAGTCCCGTTTGCGGGCGCGTCTATGGGCATAAGCGTGGTTCCACCCTTTTTCAACGGCTTCCATAGCAGTGCGCCTAAGATTATTCCGTCCGCCTCTGTATCCTTTAGAATGCTTCAATATCCGTTTTCGTCTTTTTCTACGGACGTTTCCTGTTTTTACTCGTGCCATTCTGAACTCCTAACTTAATAAGCGTTTCAAACGTTTTGCATTACTTGGGTCAACCAATGTAGGCTGTCTAAGACGGCGTTTGCGTTTTGCTGACTTTGATATGAAAAGGTGTCCAGCATAAGCTCTCTTGCGTCTGATTTTCCCTTTTGCTGTAAATTTAAAACGTTTTGCTGCGCCTTTATGTGTTTTGATTTTCGGCATTACAATATCCTTCTGTGATAAACTTAGACTCTACACATTGTGCATTGCTTATGAAGATTTTGGAGTCAAGAGCATTGACATGACCCTTGTTTCCATCTTAGGTGGTTGTTCAACTTCAGCGATTTCTGCGATATCCTGCTCAAGTCGGTTTAGCATATCGCGTCCTAAGTTTGTATGTAGCATTTCGCGTCCACGTCTGAAACGGACAGTCGCTTTTACTTTCCACCCTTTTTTCAAGAAATCCTCAATGTGTCTTTTCTTAAACTGATAATCATGTTCCGCAGTATCAGGTCGAAACTGAATCTCTTTTAATACGACTTTAGTCTGTTTCTTCCGTGCCTCTCGTTCCCGTTTGTTTTTTTCGTACTGATATTTCCCGTAATCCATTATTTTGCAGACGGGAGGTTTGGCGTTAGGAGAAACTTCAACTAAGTCCAATCCGACTTCGTCAGCGCGTTCCATCGCTTCACGCGGAGACATCACACCAAGTGAATTGTTCTCATGATCAATTACCAATATCTCTTTGGCTCTAATCTGATAGTTCGAGCGACTCTTCTTTACACGTGCTTTCTGAGTACGTTTGCCTCTATAGTGTATTTCTGACACCCCCAAGTTGTAGTTGGTCTGTACTTATATATATACTATACGCAACCTGTTGCATTTTCAGTAGATTGAACAATGAAAATAATAAAACGTCTTCATTCGTGCTTGAGGTATAAAGTCTACCAATAATTAATAATCTATTATATCACATTTTTCATACAAATGCAAACTAAAAGAAGCCAATTGTCCATAATGTGCGTAAAATGATGACACCACCTGCTAATCCACCAAATATAACGATTAGCGTTAAGTTAATAATAAGTGCCAACCGAAAGATAAGTTTTGCATGTATCGGTTGTTCTTTTGTCCATCCTCTTGCTAACAAAAAAGTGAGAACCACACTGATCAAAATGAAAACTGCTGCTCCTAACAGTGATAAGAGAATCCCCGAAAAGTCAACCATCTCCATCGTATCGGGTATTGAACCGTAAGTTGAATAACGGTGAATAACGATGATTAAGATTGTAGACAGAATTAAAATATAGAGGATGAAAACTGCCAACGTTTTTACGAAGTTATTGCTCATATCTTATCTTTCTTTTTAAGTGCATGTTCACTAGTGCATGTTCACTATATTAGTTTACCACAATTTTGATGTATACACAAAGAAAATGGAGTCTGTCAGAAAGTGTTGATTAATTTGAGAAAGAATGCTAAACTAAAAACCAACAACCTATTTGGATTCTAAGGAGTTATCTAAATGGAAATAACATACACTGCAGTGATAGAAACGTTAGAATCAGGCAACCCGCTGCCGCCACTCGTTCCTGAAGATGTTTGGAACAGTGAACTGTCAGAAGGCATCGTCTCAACTTCACCTGAAGAACTACTCAAAGGACAGACGGTGAAAGATGAGACTTATGCTGGTGCGATTAAAAGCGGTCTATTACTTTGGAATGATGACCTGAACGATTCACATGATATATCACAGGGATTATCAAACAATACTGGTAGTTATTGGCACGGGATCATGCATAGACGGGAACCTGACTATAGCAACGCAAAGTATTGGTTTGGTAGAGTCGGTACGCATCCAATTTATCCAGACCTTCGCGATTGTGCGCTTTCCCTAATCAAAGAAACAGCAGATCCATCTGCAGCACTCTCAGATATAGGTGATAAAATTGAATCAAATGAACATTGGGATCCATACCAATTTATCGATTGGTGTGCGGCTGCAGAGAAAGACCTTTCCTTTGATGTTGCACAATTCTTGCAGCAAGTACAGGTAGAAGAGATCAAGCTGTTACTTGCATATTCCTATAGAAATGCAATTCATAGTAAAGTGAACAATTAATTAGACATTTCAACGTTTGGGTAGACCACCCAACGTAGGGGCGAGGTCACCTCGCCCGTTGTGAAGCCAGTCAATATTCTAACTAGCATTAATTTTAAAGTTCATTATAAAAGACAGATCCTTCGCTGTCTGAATTTCCTTGCTATCTGAATTTATTTATGGAGATGAAATATGTCTATACTGAATCGGACTCACGTTAGAAAAAAATGGTATCATTTGCTACCCATCCTTGCATGTACATTACTACTTGTCTCCTGTGTCCCAACGACATATCAGTCTGCTGGGAGTGGGGATACAACAAGAGAACGTGCCGTTGACATATACGATGATATCAAAAAACTCTCCGACAGACTCGCTACATCAAGTGATAAAACAGACGCGGAGATGTTAATTGAAAAATCTCAAGGTTTTATCCACGCCTATCCGAAATATAGCAAGGTAGACGAGGTTTACTTTATTCTGGGACAGACTCTACTTCAATTTGATCGCGCTGCAGAGGCTATTGAGGTATTAAATAATTTAAATCGTGATTATCCGTATTCATCTTATATCAGCGAGAGTTTATTGAACTTAGGGTTAGCGTATGATAATGTCGGTAAACATGACCAAGCGGATCAGACATACAATAAGTTAATCAGGGATCGTAGATTCAGTGGTAGTAAGAATGTAGAAGCTGCGCAGCAACTGCTTGCAACAGATAGGACAGCCAGAAAAGGAGCATTATCGGAACTTTCTGCTCCAAATCCTCTAGATAAGTTTATCGGTAAACCTGCTATAGATTTTAAGGTTACAGACCTAAACGGAGAAGCACTCTCATTAGAGAAATATAGAGGTAAGATCATTCTTCTTGACTTTTGGGCAACGTGGTGTCCTCCGTGTATACAGGAGATGCCGCACCTTAAACAGACTTATGCGAAATTCAAAAATCAAGGTTTTATTATTATCGGCATAAGTGTAGATAGAGGACTTGATCCCCTTAAGTCTTTTGTTTCAGAAGAAAATATAACGTGGCCCCAACATTTTGACAACGGGGGTCAAATTGCCAAGATGTATAATCTAACACATATACCCACGACCTTTCTTATTGATGGAAAAGGCATTGTACAAGCCGTTAATCTTAAGGGCAATGCACTTGAAGCAGCGGTTGCTCAACTTGTAATTGAAAACAGTTATCGCTAAGTTCATTGTGCTATGGTGAAATTTGAAAATAATTATACACTTACACACCCGGTAGGTGCGATTTCCTAATCGCACCGTTGTGAACTGTGTGAAAAATATCATATTCTACCAAAAATAGTTGATAGGAGAAAGGAAATGTTACATCTTAGACGAAAAACGAACACACTTTCTAAAGTCATGAACATTGTGATTCTTATATCCGCACTTATGTTTGGCTTCTGTATAGGTCTCACTGCAGATGACTCAGCAGAAACACAGCCAGTGCCAAAATTAACACCTGCACAGATAGGGTTTAAGTATCAGGAAATAAAAGCCTTAGGTAAAGAGCTCGCAACCGAGAATAAGTCAGAAGAATTAGAATTACTGGTTCAGAAGGCAACCGATTTTGTAAGACTGTTTCCGAAATACAAACGCGTTGACGAAGTATACTATTATCTTGGTAATGCCTTGGTCCGATTAGATCGTGTTAAGGAAGGAATCACTGTATTTGAGGCACTCTATAAGGAACTACCAGATGCAAGATATGTTGCGCCAGGCCTATTAGAATTGGGTTTAGCCTACGATAAACTCAGCCAGCACGATAAGGCAGATATTGCATTTAAGAATCTGATTGAACATAAGAAATATGGAACACGTTCACAGGCAAAAATCGCTCAAAAAATCCTTGAACAAGACCGCTCCGAACGGAAAGGTCAATTGCCTAATCAGGCACAACCATCACTCGGTAACCCTAAAGCTGATTTGGTGGGAAAACCTGCACCTGTTTTCAAGGTGAAAGATCTTAAGGGGAAAGAACTCTCTTTGGAGAAATACAGAGGACAAGTTGTGTTGTTAGATTTTTGGGCAACGTGGTGCGGTCCCTGTATCGCTGAGTTACCAAATGTTCAGAAAACATACCAAAAATACAAGGACAAAAAGTTCCAGATAATTGGAATCAGTCTTGACAGATCAATGACAGCACTTGATACATTTCTTAAGAAGAATGAACTTCCTTGGGTACACTATTGGGATGATGAAGGCAAAATTAGCGATCAATACAGGGTAACTGGCATACCATCCATGTTTCTGATTGATGGTAAGGGTGTAATCCACACAACGGATCTACGGGGTGCAAAACTGGAAAAAGCTGTGGATGCCTTAGTAAAGGAGAATCTATTGAATCCCACCGATCCCAATGCCAAACCGAAAACAATTCCTGCAACCAAGATGATAAAGATGAAACCGGCTATCCCTGAGGAGAATGCACCTAAAACAGAAGAAATTAAACTTGAGGATCTGGTTGGTAAACCTGTTCCTGATTTCACAGTAAAGGGTCTGGATGGCAAAGAAATTTCCATAAAAGACCTTAAAGGACAGGTTGTACTGATTGATTTTTGGGCAACATGGTGTGGTCCCTGCATTAAAGAGATGCCGAAAGTTAAGAACACTTATGCCAAATTCAAGGATCAGAAGTTTGCGATAATCGGTATTAGTCTTGATAGGTCAGTAGATCCCTTAAAGGCGTATATTGCCAAAGAAGAACTGGCATGGAAACAGTATTGGGATCAGGATAGGACAGTAAGGAATCTATTCGGTGTTAAGTTTATACCGACTGCTGTCATTATTGATGGAGAAGGTATTGTCCGTAAAGCAAAGGTTGGCGGATTTGATCTTGAAACTGCTGTTGGGACTTATGTGAAGGAGAATCTCGCTAAGAACCCTATTGAATCAACTGCAGATGAAAATTAGTTGTTTTATAGTAAAGTTCAGAATTATACAAACATCTATCAGTTAGCAAATATCGGTTCGTAGTAGGGCAATTCATTGCCCGTCACGCCAAGAAGTGCCTTGGTTTTTGAGTTTTACTATAGGAGAAAAAAATGATACGCATAATCGCACTTACAATGATGATACTGTGTCTCGGTATATTCACGGACAGCCTCACTGCAGAAGATGAAGACGGAGGAACCATCAAGGGTGAGGTGCTGGACACCACGCCAGCTCAGAACCCTATCTTTGGTGTAAAGGTATTGGTTGTTGATACAGCGGGGAATGAATATACTACTCGGACAAACAAAAAAGGCGAGTACGAGATAAAAGGTCTTCCAGGGGGACGATATACCATAAGTTATACAAAAGACGGTTATGGGGATAGAGTTGGGAAAACCAAGCTCTTAGCGGAAGGTGGCGAGATTTTTGACAGAATCAAGATGCATAAACAGGAAAATATATTAACATTATTCACTGACATATTATCTGTAACCGTATTGTCGTATATTCTGTTCTTTTTTCCTGTTCCTTCGGGTTGATTCAGTGTCAACAACCTATAAGGAAATCGCACCTTATGTGTCAATTTAGGAATATTCCTAACCCTGTAGATGCGATTTCCTTATCAATACAGAATACCAAACGCGTATTCTGCCATAAGCGTCAATTTAAGGATATAAATTCAATCTAATAGTGACCTCAGTCCCGTAGGGACGATATGTTTATAGATCATAGTTGAACATTGATCTTTAGTCCCGTAGGGACGATATGTGTAACATTAGGCAATATCATAAACATAGCGTCCCTACGGGACTGAAGAGAGTTAGGATAACGTTTCTCTATAAACATAGCGTCCCTACGGGACTAAAGACACACCAATAACAAAGTAATTTCCTTAAATTGACGTTAATAGTGCGATAAGGAAACACACTAACCATTTTTGGTCAATAAGGGTTCTGCGTCCCAAGTCTTATTACATTACAACTTGGGTTACAGGTATAAGAAAACAGGAGCACAAATATGTATCGCTTTGGTAAACCAAAAATAGTTTTGACGCTACTATGTCTGTTCGTCTACATTGCAATTGCCCAAGAAGGTTTGAGTTTTGATGCAACTATCAAAGGTCAAGTACTTGAAGCCACACCAGAACAGATACCAATTCCAGATGTTATAGTTTCAATCGTCGGTTCTGAAGATCCGACATACGTTGTGTATACGAATGACAAAGGTGAATACACACGTACAGGTCTCCCCGCAGGACGATATACGATAAGTCTATCAAAAGATGGATATGGAGATAGAGTTGGTCAGTCAATAGTAGTCGCCGCTGGTGGTGAGTTTTTTCAAATCTATAAAATGAGAAAAAAAGATACTATATTGACTTTCTTAAAGAAAATCCCACTGAGTTGGATACTATTTGCCGGTGCAGTTATTGTGATGATTATAGTGTTTATCCTCCTATTTCCTCGGACGAGTGATTGAGGTTATTGATGGCACAAGTCAAATTAGAGAATATCACTAAAATATACGATGGTGATGTGCTTGCTGTTGACAATGCAGACTTTGAGATTCCAGATGAGTCCTTTACAGTGCTCGTCGGACCCTCTGGCTGTGGAAAATCTACCCTCTTACGCATGATTGCTGGATTAGAGGAGATTACGGAAGGAGACATCTATATTGATGACGAACGTGTAAACGATGTTCCACCGAAGGAACGGGATATCGCGATGGTCTTCCAAAACTATGCGTTGTATCCTCACATGACAGTGTTTAAAAATATGGCTTTCGGATTGAAACTGCGCAAATACCCAAAAACTGAAATTGATAGTCGTGTCAGATCAGCAGCAGAGATCCTCAACATATCGCATCTATTGAACCGTAAACCCAAACATCTGTCAGGGGGTGAACGGCAACGGGTAGCAGTTGGCAGAGCAATTGTCAGGCAGCCGAAGGTGTTTCTTTTTGATGAACCGTTAAGCAATCTTGATGCAAAACTACGTGTGCAAATGCGGATGGAGATCAGTCGTCTACATGACAGACTTAATGCAACTATTGTGTATGTCACGCACGATCAGGTTGAAGCAATGACGATGGGAGATCAGATAGTCGTTCTCAATGAAGGTAGAATACAGCAGATTGCAGACCCTGCAACCCTCTATCACAAACCTGCCAATCAATTTGTGGGTGGCTTCATCGGGACACCACCTATGAACTTTATTGAAGCACAAGTTGAAAAAAGTGACACTGTTTCACAGTTAAGATTTGAGAATTTCTCAATTGAACTCCCCTCATCTCTTCAAACAGTTATCAGGGACGATTCAGGAGATTCTTTGATCTTTGGAATTCGTCCAGAGGATATCCATGTGCGTGAAGACGGGAATAATCAGGTATTAACACAAGTAGAGCTTGTGGAACCGCTTGGAAACTACGCGTTATTATATCTCCGCACAGAGAAGAACAGTTTTGTAGCACAGACCAATCTTTCAGATTTACCCCAACATAACACATCATTGACTGTGAGTTTTGACATTAACAAAGTGCATCTATTCCATCCTACAACGGGTGAATCTCTCAAAGAGAACCAGTAGAAAACAACAAGAAAGCAGATACCACGAGAATATCTGCCTGACGGTGTGAGAGACTTACGGTTTTACTGCTTTAACATCCCCCACGTTACTTTTTTTTTATCAACTGCGGACACAGGCAGTACATCATCACTGATCCAATCAAACGCACCATCACTTCCCGGATGTTCTGTCAGACGCGTTATTTTAGCGGAGGCGATATGATATTTATAGGTGTTATAAGGCACCAAATGTTGTCTCGGTAACGGTTCTTTCAACTTTATTTTTACTGCGCTAAAAACAACCGATTTGTCATTATCTGTCCAGTCAATACCTCCACCTCTATAGTCTTTCGGTATATTCAGCCGCCGTGATTGTCTGCTGGTGAAATCGTAAATGTAATAGTAAAAACCTTGCGGGATAAAATCGACATCACCGTCTATTTCTACTCGTTTATACTGGGATTCTATATACAGTAACTTTCTGCCATCCATCGACCATCTCGGATAAGATCTATTAACAAGCAAATGCTGAGGAGGTGAGGGTAGTAGTTCGCGTGGGTTACCACCATCAGCCTCCATTATCCATATATCTGTCCCACTTTTGCCGATAACAACAACAGGTGAAAATACAATTTTTTTACCATCCGGTGAAAATGTGGGTTGGTTCACACCGAGATCTGAAATCTTTTTGATTTTACCGCTCTCAAGGTTCATCAAGCGAACACTGGGTATATTTTTGTTATTTTTTCTCTCCAGTCTGAAAAAAATGATGGACCCACCATCTGGCGAAAAAGAGGCGTGCCAATCGTCATAAGCATCACTGGGACCTGTGAGTCGATGGATATTGCTACCATCCGCATTCATCAAAAAAAGATGTCTGTGATCATTGTGCGGCTCGTCGCGTCTGTCAAACACAATATGTTTGCCATCCGGTGACCAACTGGGGGAAAGTGGAAAGTGAGTATCGGTTAGCAGTTTGACATTGCTACCATCATCGTCCATGACATAAATACCAGAAATACCATCACGTATAGAATCAAAAACGATTTTGGCACTTGCCAACGTTGAGAAAAATAGGAGCATAAGGCTTAAACTAATATACTTCTCAAAACGCATTATAATCTCCTTTGTTGCAATACCTTCGCCAAAAACAGTTGAATAAATTGGACAGATGTCCTAAAACTGTAGAAACTCAATCAATAACTTTAGAAGGATAAACGCCTATATAAAAGCAATTATAGCACTTTTTTCAGTTTGTAGTACATATTTTTCTTTAACGACACTACGCCAATTTTCGCAAGTTGTAATCGCAGTACTTGCGATGATGGGATGGTTGGCGAGGTTATTGTTGTTAGTGTGGTAGTATTTTTGAAGGGGAGAATATTTCCCCTTCAAAAAACGATAGATTTATTCTGGACTGAACCACAGTACATTGGTTAAATGCCAATCCCTCTTTGGAGTCGCATTCACTGTGATAGTGACGTATGCCTCACACCGATAACTCATATTCCGATCTCTGAAGTTAAGGGTATCATTAGTAATGGATCCCGAATCAGAAAAACTACTTTTAAGATCGGAGTCATCCTCGTCATAGCCTATTTCACCTGTAGGGTCAGGACCGGGTTCGGTATTACCGTCAACAGTGTTTTTGAATTCGGTGGTCACACTATATCTTACTTCTTCATCGCCGGAATAGGATACTTCAACATAGAAATCCATAATGACATCGTTACCGTTTCTGTAGTGCTTTGAAAGTTCGGCATATCCACGCACTCCATTTAGTTCTTTAGGGTGTGCGTCATAATCTACCATCGGTTCAAACATTCTCACATAATAAGAATCGGTTGTGGAGCGAAATTCTTCATCCTCTGCATCCCATTCCCACACTTTAACACCAATTTTATACTCTTCCCCACTGATTATTCCAGGTATTTTATCGTAAGGATAGTAGGAGGCGTATGATGTGGTTGAGTTTAATGTCTCACCGTATACCCATTCGTTATCAATATACCAAGAGACATGATAAATAGGATTATCTGTTTTTACATAAGCCATGTGGTATGTGTAACCACCATAAGAAGTGTCATCGGTATCAGATGGGAATTCCTCAATCTCAATAGCATGACTGCTATTGACAACACCGATTAACAATAGGGAACAGATCATCGCTACTGCGACGCCGAATGATTGCATTATTTTCATTTTATATCTCCTTTCCATAGGATTTGTAGTGAACTCATAGCGAGTACATTTCAAAATTGTTTAATATCACTCAAAAATTACTAAAATTAACAAAACACACGGATATGTCAAGAAAAGATATTAACCGTCAAATTTGAAAATCCCATCTGACGTCTTATCATTGTTTTCATTGCTAATGTTAAACCCCAATAATATAAGAAACAAACGATAACACAGTTTTTATAATAATTATAAGACGTATAGATATGCTAACACAATTTTACATATATGTCAAGCAATTATCTAAGTTTTACTTAATTTTTTGGTTTTTCTTGTAATTTTTTATCACATACTTAGGTTATGCTAACGTGAGTTTGATACATATAGTGAACTTTCAAATTACTGGGACACTTTGATAAACCCCCTTCGGAAACATAGCGAATATCAGAACTTGTAGCACAAACCTTTAGTTTGTGCTGATGAGACGCAAACTAAAAGTTTGCGCTACGGAAGTGTCCCATTAATTGTCCATTCCACTATACTTCCAAGTCGATATGTAATACCCTCTATAATTAATGACACAGGTTTCGACCCTAAAAGGGTGCAAGTGAAGAAAAAATCTTCACCAATTGATTGCATTTTACCCTTCAATACTTAAGACTCATTTTTTTACCCAAATAGGTGCATAAAATGAGGTAAAAAACGAAAAAAAGTGAACTTTTTCTAAAATTTCAGTCAAAACAGGCTCAATCACGTCATCCTACGCGAAAAGTTGCTTGCTTAGAATATGATTTTATCAGTCTGTAGCACATTCATCTTGATTGTGCTACGAAACACGTTATCCCAAGCGATAAAGTTATACCATTTCTAATTAATAATCTTTCATGATTTCGTAGGTCGGGTAGAGGAACGAAACCCGACATCATAGGACCAAGCAAGCCGTGTCCAAATCAACGCCAAATGCGCCTATGGCATTTGGCGGGTTTCGCAAGCTCTACCCGACCTACGAAGAATGAGATAAGAATAAATAGAATTGATATTATATAATCAGAACTAGGCTTATCAATGGGGGACAGAGAATTCCAATAAAGGATGCATGTTGTCCAAAGAAGCACAATCAAGATGAATGTGCTACGGCTATATCACGATGTTTGATGGACGGAAAGCGGTAATGATGCATGGAGGGTGTTTAGCACAATCAAGATGAATGTGATCTTCATTAGGGACAGTATGTTTATATTCCGAACGCAAATATATGTGAAAATCAACAAAAACTTGTTAACTGACACAAACCGTAACCTTAGTATTCTATTGTATGTTTAGAAATACCTTTATCTCTGCAGCAAGGTCGTCATAATCCCGTCCTGCCATAGATTTGAGTTTCTTTAGAGGCTTAGCAGAATCAATATCCCAAAAGTCAATGGAAGGACAGATACGCATATAATTATCTTTAAGCAATTGTTTAACCATCTTTGCCGATGCTTGCGCCTGTAACATCATCACAAAAGAGACTAATTTTGGACCACCCCATCCTATAAGAAAACCCCACCTACGTTTCTTTCGGTACATATTCGGTGCGTGTCCTGTACCGACTGAGAGTATTTTAACTTCACTGACATCTTTACCGAATACTGTCAAGGCTTCCGTATATGCTGCGATTGAAGGATTATTTGCCCACAACCCCCCATCAGCAAAGAGTAGATTGTTTATGCTCTTAGGAGAGAAAAAAGTTGGTGCAGAACACGATGCAACGACTGCATCGCGTATACACACATCACCGTCGGTATATTCACTATCACTTAGTGTTTTTACGTAATTTGTTCTAAAAAGATACCGTTCACTTGTCGTTATTTCTGAGCTTGTGATGATCAACGGTGTTGATATTTCAGATAGCGGTTTAGCGGGAATGTGTTTCGCAATGACCTGGGCGAATACATGCTCTGAATACTTGCTTGAGAAGAGCAAATTGCGATACCATTTCTTTTTAAATATATCTGGTGACTCAGTCTCAAATAGTGAGACGATCTCATCCATAGAGATGCCCGAGGCAATTGCACCTGCAATGATCGCACCCGTGCTTGTCCCAGCAATCAGGTCGAAACAGTCCTTAATAGGAACACCTAATTCCCGTTCAACTAAAGCGAGAAGTTGAGCAGAATAGATTCCGCGGGTACCACCACCATCTAATGTAAGGATTTTGAAGGTTTCTGAGTTGTTCATGTTTACTATTACCATTTCTAATTGGAAACACCTCTTTATTGTAGCATAAACTTTTAGTTTGTGCCGTACAATCATCCTTGATCCCTGCACTATCATATTGATTTTATCATACATTTCAACTATAATATATCAACTTTCCTGTAGGCAGCTTGATAGAATGGAGTGATTGAATGAAACATCTATGTCTTCTATGTACCTTATTCATTATCCTAACAAGTTGCAGTGCCCCGCAACCTGTAGAATTTCCTGATCCCAATTTAGCAGCTGCTGTCAGAGAAGCACTCAAATTAGAAACTGGGGCTCCGATTATGGATACGCAATTAAAAGACTTGGATGATCTATCTGCTTATGATAGAGACATCACAGATCTAACAGGTTTAGAATACGCAAAAGGATTGAGAACATTAAATCTATTTACCAATCGAATTTCGGATCTCACACCAATAATGAAACTGACAAAGTTAAGGCGTTTATGGATTGATCAGAATCTTATAGAAGATATAATGCCTTTGAAAGGTTTAAAAAACATTGAAGATGTGTCTCTTTCAAGTAATCAAATTGCAGACCTTACCCCACTTGCCCGTCTGAAAAAGTTGAGAATCTTGGACCTAGGACACAATGAGATTAGTGACATTACACCGTTATCAAAATTATCCAGTCTTACGTTCTTAAAGCTTACAAATAATACTATTGAAGATATTTCACCTTTGATTAGACTTAAGAGATTGGAAGTGTTAGTACTGAATATAAACTTAATCTCAGATATTACGCCTCTCAAACAATTGACAAATCTGGAGAAATTGTATCTCTCAACTAATGAGATAACGAATATTCTGCCACTTGAGGATTTGATTTCACTTAAGGAATTGGACCTTGAACGTAATGAAATAACTGACATAAGTGTTCTAAATGGACTTACAAAATTAGAAGAACTGAATCTATCAAGAAATCAAATCAATGACCTAACACCTTTGGCAGATTTATCACAACTACAAAACCTGAAACTCAATCATAGTGGTATTAATGATCTCACACCGTTAAGACCCTTAACTGGACTAAAGACATTACAGCTAAATCACAACTATCTTAAGGACGTTACTCCACTTTCAGGATTAACAATGCTCAGTCATTTAGAATTAAGGTCAAACCAAATCAGTGATGTCAAACCACTTATCGGATTATCTGAGTTGAAAATCTTTGATGTATACGAGAATCCGATTGAAGACACAAGTATAGTTGCAGAGATTAAGCGTTCTGGATCACCTGTCATTTCCAACAGCATGAAAGAGGAACCTGAAAAAGATCAGAAAACCCAGAACACACAACAACCAGTAGATTCAGAAATAATACCGGATCCACACTTAGCTGCAGCTGTCCGTGAAACACTTGGGTTAAGTCCAACTGATCCAATTTCACCAGAAAGACTCAAACAGTTAGATAAGTTGGAAGCATTCCAGAAAGACATTACTAACCTAACAGGCTTGGAATATACTATTAACCTAAGAATATTATACATTCAATTTAATAAAATAAAGGACTTGAAACCGCTTGCAGGTTTGAAAAATCTTGAACGTTTAATGCTGACCCGCAATCAGATAAGCAATCTAACACCCCTTGCCGGATTGACGAAGTTGAAATTGTTATGGATCGCAGATAACCAAATTAGTGATTTGAAATCACTCGCAAACTTAACGAATATAGAAATATTAGATCTTGGAAATAATCAGATTCAAGACATTTCTGCTTTGATTGGAATGAAAAACCTTGAGGAGTTAAAACTTACCAACCGACCTTACTTAAGGGATAATGATCAAAACAGGATTAACGATCTTACGCCATTAAAAAATCTTAGGAACCTTAGAAGGCTATCAATAGGTATTGGTGAACTTCAAGACATCTCACCACTGGCAGGACTAAAGCAATTGAGGAAGTTATATATTGCAAGTAACAATATTATTGACATTTCGCCTCTAACCAAACTAAGAATGCTGGAAGAACTTACCATTGAAGAAAATCAGATAGAAGATATTACACCCCTTGCAGGTTTGAAAATGCTTGACAGTTTAAACCTGAAGGGGAACAACATCAGTAATATTGGTTCTCTCTCAACACTAAAACATATTAATCATATTCAGTTAAGGGACAACAAAATTCAAGACATAAGTGCTTTACAGAACCTTGAGCATTTAAGATATTTGGAGATAAATGACAATCCAATAGAAAATGTGAAGGTATTTGGAGATAAGTGATAATCTAATAGAAAATGTGTCCGTATTAGAGAAACTGCAGGAAAAGAATCCAGATTTGATATTGAGATAACCGCTATTTTGGAGAACTGTATTATGAAACAGTTATGCTTTCTTTTCGTATCACTTTTAGTTTTTGTCAGTTGCACGCAGACAGAACCTGTAGACATCCCTGACCAAAATTTAAAGAGAATAATAAGAACTTATCTACGGTTAGACCAAGACGAACCAATTCTTGCACAGGATCTCAGTAAAATTACCAGATTACATGCTTCAAGAGCACGAATAAGCAACTTATCTGGTCTGGAGAAAATGACGAACTTGACTGAGGTGACACTAAGCCACAATCATATAAATGACCTAACACCCTTTGTTGAATTGAATAATCTGACCCACCTTTCTCTTGAAGAAAACCTAATAACAGACCTTAGTCCGTTACGAAATTTAACTCAGTTGACACATTTAGATCTCGCTCGAAACAGACTTAGTGATATTGCACATTTGAAAGGAATGACACAGCTTAAGGAATTAGTACTTTCTTACAATAGGATCAGAGACATAACACCACTTGCTGAGTCAAAGAGACTTACTAAATTAAACCTCAGGGAAAATCTTATCAGAGACCTATCGTCTTTGGGAAATATGGCACAACTTCAAGAGTTAGAAATAGGGAACAATCAAATAAGTGATCTAACTCCCTTCAAAAGACTAAAAAATCTCACTATCTTATACCTATCAAGCAATCAAATTAGCAATCTATCTCCTCTTTCTGATCTGATACAGTTGAAAGAGTTAAGACTTAGTATAAATGAAATTAGCGATCTGACGCCACTGTCAGGATTAACCGGACTAACAGATTTATGGTTAGGATCTAACAAGAACATTAGCGATCTTTCCCCACTATCCGATATGCGATTGCTAACACACTTATACCTATATGACAATAGAATCACCGATCTATCACCGCTCTCAGAATTGACCAAACTGGAATGGTTAAACCTTAGCTCAAATCAGATCAACGATATTCAACCAATTACAAAGCTGGAGAACTTAGAAAATCTGGGTCTGAATGAGAATGAAATCACAGACCTTTCTTCACTTATTACAAAGCTTGAAGGTTTATCAAAACTTAGAAAGTTAGAACTTGGAGACAATCAGATAAGCGACATTTCTTCACTAACCAACTTGAGTCAACTCACAGAATTGTCTCTCGGCTTTAATGAAATTACGGATATTTCTCCGCTGAGAAAACTCACAAAACTCACAGATTTACATCTCTCAAGTAATGAGATTACTGACATCACGCCTCTATCAGAATTAACAGAATTGAATGTTCTATTCCTATTAGGTAACAGAATCAATGATCTCACACCCCTTGTTAGTCTGACGAAACTCATAGGTTTAACAGTGGGAAGGAACGAAATTACAGACCTAACACCCATTGCTGGTATGAAAAGTTTATACCATCTATCAGTAAATGACAATCAGATTTCAGATGTTTCGCCTCTTATTGGATTGACAAAACTGTCGAATCTTAACCTAAAAGGCAATGAAATTGCAGACATTAAACCCTTACAGGATTGGTAGAATTAACAACCTTAAACCTCTTTGGAAATAGGATTCAGGATATTGAACCTATTAGAAATTTATCCTCACTAACCCATCTAACACTCAGCAATAATCAGATTAGTGATATAGGACCTTTGGTTGACAAATCAGACATGAAATTTCTATACCTATCAAAAAACAAAATCACGGATATTGCTCCGTTAGCAGGATTTAAGAAACTAAAGATATTACATCTGAACGATAATCAAATAGACGATATTACCAGTTTGTCCAATTTGATGAATCTTGATATACTGTGGCTTGGTAATAACCCAATTGCTGATATATCGCCTCTGGAGAATCTATCACGCTTAATGTCCTTGCAATTGTCTCAAACACCCATAAGTGATTTGGCACCCCTTGTGGGATTAACAAGTTTAAGTCACCTAAGTTTGATCGGTAACGAAATTAATGATCTTGAGTCTCTTGTGCAGCCGTTGACGAATTTGAATTCGCTAAAATCCTTAACAATGAATAGGTGTCAAATCACCGATATCACACCCCTTAAAGCACTGAAACAATTGACAAGATTAGGACTTTCAACAAACGAAATTAGCGACATTACTCCTTTGGCGGAACTATCAAGACTTGAATATTTGGATTTAAGCAGCAACCTAATTTCTGACATAGTGCCGCTAAAAGCATTATCACAACTCACGACTTTAAACCTAAGACAAAACCAGATTACTGATATTAACGTTTTAGCATCTTTACCAAATCTAAAAAGTGTCGACCTACAAAAGAACAGAATTTATGATATAAAACAGATACAGGAATTAGTTGTACAGCATCCGAATTTAGATCTATCAGTAGACACCTTTCGTTGATAGCAGGTGTCAAAGCATATTTTAGTAGATTTTAGATAGAATACCAGATAAATGCAATTCATAGCAGTTAGTGCGATTTTCATTCTGTAGCACATTCATCCTTGATTGTGCTGAAACCCATCATCCCACACGAAAAAATCCGCACTTAGAAAAAGACTTGATCATTCTGTAGCACATTCATCCTTGATTGTGCAACGAACCCCATCATCCCACACAATAAAGTATCTACTCAGAATTTGGCGTAATCAAACCGTAGCACATTCATCCCTGATTGTGCTAACAAACACGTCATCACACACGAAAAACTCCACTCTCAGAAAAAACATTATGAATCTGTAGCACATTCACCCTTGATTGTGCAACGAAACACACAATGAAGGGTCAATGATGTATGGAGGGGTAATGAAGGATGAACTGAGTTTGGCACAATCAAGGATGAATGTGCTACTGTTGCAGTGAATCTAAATGGCGTGCGGAGAGGGTAATGAACTTGACAATCATATTGATTCTATCTTACATTTCAACTATAATATATCAACTTTCCTATAGACAGCTTGATAGTATGGAGCGATTGAAATGCAACGACTATGTCTTCTATTTACCTTATTCATTATCTTAACAGGTTGCAGCGCACCGCAACAGGTTGAATTTCCTGAGCCGAATCTTGAAGAAGCTATAAGGTCTCGTTTAGGATTCAAGGCAGATAAACAGATCCATGCAAAACACCTAAACAAAATTATCAAATTATATGCCTCAAGCGATGCAATAAGTAACCTATCAGGTTTAGAAAAAATGACTAACCTCATGGAGTTAAACCTATACAATAACAAAGTATCTGATCTTACACCGTTATCTGGCTTGCAAAACCTGCGAATATTGGAACTCGGTAATAATCAGATTAGTGATTTAAATCCTCTTTCTGAATTGACGAATCTGAACCAACTTTTTCTTCAACATAACTTCTTTGAAGATATTAGTCCGTTGCGAAGTCTAACAGGGTTGAAACACTTAGACCTCACGCGAAACGGACTTGGTGATATCACACATCTGAACGGATTGACACAACTTAACAGATTATTACTCTCTGGCAATAGAATCATTGACTTAGCCCCATTGCAAAGTCTAACAGGGTTGAAACACTTAGACCTCACGCGAAACGGACTTGGTGATATTGACCAACTGAACAGATTGACACAACTTAACGTATTACTACTTTCTGACAATAGAATCTCAGACTTAACCCCACTGCGAAGTCTAACAGGATTGACACACTTAGACCTCACGCGAAACGGACTTGGTACTATCGCACACCTAAACGGATTGACACAACTTAACAAATTAATACTTGCTGACAATAAAATCACAGACTTAACCCCACTTGCTGAATTGAAGAAGCTTACTGAATTAAACGTCCGTTCCAATTTTATAAGTGACTTAACTCCTGTAAGGGAAATGGTACAACTGCAAGAATTAGATATGGGGGATAATGGAATAAGTGATCTAACCCCCTTCAGAGAACTAAAGAATCTCACTGTCCTAAACCTATCAAGCAATCAAATAAGTGACCTTAGTCCACTTGCAGGATTGATAAATCTAACTGATCTATCGCTCAGATTTAACAAGAACATCAGCGACCTTATGCCACTATCCGATATGCAATTGCTAAAACATCTATTTATCAGCGTCAAGAACATCAGCGATTTTACACCACTTGCTGCATTATCAAGTCTAAATTATTTAGACATCAGTGGTAGTGAATTTGATGATCTCGCTGTGCTTATCCAAACGCTAACAGAAATGGATAATCTAAAATCTATAGCAATAGACGGTTGTAACATCACTGATATTACACCACTTAGAGAGCTGAAACAATTGACAGGATTGAGCCTTTCATCTAACCAGATTAGTGATATCACGCCTTTGTCAGAATTAACAAATCTTGAATGGTTGCACTTGAATAACAATCAGATCAAAGACATCTCTCCACTAAAAGGCTTAACAGCACTGGAATATTTGTCACTTATGCATAACCAGATTACTGATATTAACGTTTTAGCATCTTTACCTAATTTAAGACAGGCTTTCTTACAAGTAAACCGAATATATAACACTGAACAGGTACAAGAAATATTAGAACAGAATCAGATATTGGATCTAAGAACCAAACCCAATCGGTGATATGATAACACAACGTTTATTTATGGAAAATTATCAGATACGTTGACACTATCACAACACGGAAAAACATCAATCTACTGAAGTACCGACGCAATCAATGGAGTATAAACATGGCAAAATTAGCTATAAATGGCGGCGAACCGATTGTTAAACACGGTTTAGGAAAAAGTTGGCCCATACATGATGAAACCGAAGAAAACGCGCTGTTAGAAGTGTTGCGGAGCGGCGCATGGAACAGACGTGAAAAGGTTGACGAAGTAGGTGAAAAGTTCGCAGCATATCACGATGCAAAATACGGTATTCCACTAGCAAATGGAACAGTTGCATTGCAATGTGCATTGAAAGCCGCTGGTATTACCGCTGCGGATGAAGTCATCGTACCAGCACTCACATTCGTAGCAACCGGTACATCAGCAGTATGTGTTAACGCTGTCCCAGTGATTGTAGACATAGATCCACTCACCTATAACATCTCTCCCGAGGCAATTGTCAATACGATAACACCCCGAACAAAAGCAATCATCCCTGTACATAACGGTGGGTATCCCGCAGATATGGACACTATTATGGAGATAGCTGAGAAACACGATCTAAAGGTAATAGAGGATTGCGCGCATGCACACGGTACGCAATGGAAAGGTAAAGGAGTCGGTTCAATCGGACATTTAGGCACATTTAGTTTTCAGATAGGTAAAACGTTAACATGCGGTGAAGGGGGCATGGTGATTACAAATGACGAAGAACTTGCTAACACAGCACGACATATAGCAAATTTAAACATGCGTATGACGAACCTGCAGGCAGCACTCCTGTTGTGTCAACTCGAAAGGTTCCCAGAACAGGTTGACACGCGGGAACGAAATATGGCATATCTTGTAAAAGGAATGGAATCGATTGATGGATTACACCCAATTCCGCGGGACGAACGGGTTACACGGTGGTGTTTCTATTATTGGGATTTCCGTTTTGTCTCTGAAGAATTTGACGGAATTTCACGCGGTCGCTTTCTGGAAGCACTCGGTGCTGAAGGTGTTCCGTGTGGTGTAGGTGCTCACGGTATACCTATCTACCACGAAGGTCCATTCGCAAGTCCTGAAATGTTCGACCAACTCGGTCTCCCTCAAAAATATCTTGGAGACAATGCGATTGACTACACCGATGTTCACTGTCCACAAGCAGACTACGTCTATAACAACGAGGTGTGTAGCTTCGGTCATGCAATGTTCTTGGGTGATACAGATAATATGCAGCTAATATTAGACGCATTCCAAAAGATTCGTGATAACACCGATGCTTTGTAGGACAATGGATGGAAGAGATGAAGATTAATTTATTAATTCGGTAATGTTGGAACGTGCAATGAAACGCACTACTACCAATTTGCTCGTTTGTAGTAGGGCAATTTATTGCCCGTTTTATTACCGAAATATTTCCTTAAACTTCATTCAAGGGGGAATGCGTAAGTCCTATTTATTTAATCTTCAATGGAACATCTAAAGTCTGAGGTAACAAACATTCCGTATCGTTGCATGCCTGATATTCAAGAATCAGAACAATTGGCATGTTTCTGTTGCGTTCTGTATTCAGTTTCTGTTTTAAGTTAACGACAAACTTTATCGTCCCTTCATAAACGTTCAAGGCTTCATCACTGAACGCAAATTGGGTGGATTCTCCCTTTGGATACTCTACGTTTTCTATCTCTATAGGTGCATCTTTTGTTACAGAGATTGTCGTTGGTATTAAGTTTTCTTGACCGGATGGATTTGCGTTTATGTGCCACCCTTGTCGTATCTTGATCTCCACTTCCACGTCAAATTTTCCATTTTTATTTCTCTTCCCCATTTTGACTGTTGCTGTGACAATGTGCTGGGATGTCTCATCTCTGTCAAGCTCCAAATATCCGTTGAGTGAATACAGCATGTGCATAAAGGACGAGGGAGACTGTTTCATGGAATTAGCAAAACATTGAAGCGTTTTCTCGGCATATTCATGATAGCTGGCACCAAGTGGCAGGAGATTGTTAACTGCTACAGCATTCCCAGACGGTACTGATGAGTCATAAGGTTTCTTCGTACGGACAATCAACTGTTTCGCATCTTTCTTTGTGTAGTAAAATCCACCGTTGATGTCATCCCAGAAGAGTTCTATCATCTTGTCAGTCAGTTCTTTCGCTGACTGAAGCCACTTTTCTTCACCTGTTGCAGTATACAGACCTATCAATCCTCTGACGAAAAAAGCGTAATCATCATGATAGCCATCATACTTTACGATACCGTCTGTGTATGTATGCCACAGTCCACCGTTCGGTTTCTGCAGTTTATCAAGAATGAATAGTGCAGCTTTGGAAGCAGCGTTGAGATACTCTTCTTCACCTAACACTTCGTAGCCGAGTGCAAGTGCATCAATCATCAAACCGTTCCAACTGACGATAATCTTAGTGTCCAATAGGGGGCGTTCTCGTTTATACCGTGCGGCTAAGAGTGTCTCGCGTGCAGATGCTAAAGACGTGAGAGACTGCTCCGACTTTTCAGCAGCTGGAACATAGAGGACGTTTTTACCTTCAAAATTGGGTCCTTTGTCAACGCCGTAAATATTATTGAATTGTTTGACATCACTGGATGATAAAACTCTCTTTATTTCCTCTGCTGTCCAGACGTAGTATTTACCTTCTTCAGCATCGGTTTCGGCATCTATAGCGGAATAAAAACCGCCATCCGTTGAAGTCATTTCACGAGCAACAAAATCGAATATCTCCCGTGCAATGCGACGGTATTGCGGTTTTTCTGTTATCTGATATGTTTGAAGATATACTTTTGCCAATTGCGCGTTGTCGTAAAGCATCTTCTCAAAATGCGGCACGAGCCATTTCGCGTCAACTGAATATCTATGAAATCCACCACCTATCTGGTCATATATCCCACCGTAAGCCATCATGTCTAAGGTGTGCGTGACCATTTCAAGTAGTGATGCATTATCTTCTGAAGTATTCTTCAGACCTGACTGTCTCTCGTATTCCCTCAACAAAAAGTCTAAATTCGCTGGACTTGGGAACTTCGGTGCAGTGCCGAAGCCACCGAAAACTTCATCATAGTTCGACTTGAGGTGTATGAATCCATTCCTAACGAGTTCGCTATCAAGTGGTAGTGCATTAAGGGGCGTGAATCCTTTGCTGATTACCTGATCAATGATCGTTGTAATTCTGTTAGCAGAGTCAATGACTTCTGCATGCCGCGTCGTCCAGGCCACATGGATAGCGTTCAAAATAGAAGGGAATCCCGGTCTATTCGGCATATCAGTTGGGGGAAAGTATGTACCCGCAAAGAACGGCTTAAGGTCAGGAGTAAGGAATACGGAGTTGGGCCAACCACCGCGTTGTATCAGCAATTGCGTTGCAGTCATATAGATTTCATCTAAATCGGGACGTTCCTCTCTATCAATTTTGATATTGATAAAGTTCTCATTCATCTGTTCAGCGATATCCGGATTTGAGAAGACCTTCCTTTCCATAACGTGGCACCAATAGCATGTGGAGTATCCGACAGAGAGGAATATAGGTTTATTCTCTTTCTTTGCGAGTGCTATTGCTTCATCATTCCAAGGATACCAATTGACAGGATTATGCGCGTGTAGCAGGAGGTATGGACTGGTTTCATTGATGAGACTATTAGTCCATTTCCAAGAACCATCAGGATTTTTGAGCGCACCTTCATCAGCATTAATTGCGAAGGTAAGAAAAAACAGAATTGAGGAAATAAGGATTACTTGGGTTGTATTTCTAATGTTAAACATCAATTCCATGAACTCCTCTTACCTCGATTTCTATAAGAAAGGATAACACAACTTGTTAGAGATGTCAATTGAATGTCGGGGATACCTCTCACTTAATTCATCAAAAATTGAATGCTACTTAAACGGATACTCCCACCGGTGATATTGACCAAAATTGGTGGCAGTGGTTAATAAGTCGGGAGCGAGCGTTCGTTTAAAACTGTCTGGAATAAACATACCTGTGTTTAATCTATTCTCATGAAAAATGGAATTCCGAGCCATACGAATCACAGCGTGCTGTTCCTTAAGGGATAATTGAGACTCAAAGAATCCGTCAATCCACAATCCACGGTAGACTAATGTATTGACAGGTATAAGACGAACATTCTCTGGCACATCGGTGGAAGACTCACAAAACAGAGGGTCCCAAATAAAGAGGCTACGCACTTGAGCGTCCGTTGTAAAACCTACTTTGGAAAATGTGTGTTGGCTTGCATAGTTATCAATACGGATTGATGCCTTAGTCCAATCTACTCCGAGATTAGAACCGTAGACTAACGCTTCTTCAATAAGAGAAGTCCCAATACCTTTTCCTTGACTTGCAGAGCGAACGATAATCAGATCTATTTCCCAATGAGGGGTCGAACTGGACACCAAAAAAGCGGAAAGGAAACTCACCACTTCGCTGAACTCAACCGCAACAAAAACCTGATGCTCAGATGACGAAATGTGATCCATGAACACATCGAAGAGAAGGGATTCACCCCATGTCTCCTGTAGTATTCGGTGGATTGCTTCGGCGTCATCTGGTTGTGCTAATCTGATATCCGACATGGTTTTTAAATGACCACACTTGCATTGATTTCTGTATTGTCTAATTGACTAATGTTACCCTAAAAAATAGACATCATGATTGTCGCTAAGTTTTAGAACGATGCATAGCAAAGTAAACTGACACTTCTATTGTCAATATGTCCAATATCTATTCTGAATAGTCTCTTGAGGTTTTCTCTATTCAATAATCCATTTGCTTTAATTCCCTGAGCCCCTATTACCTCGGTTTCTATAGGAAAGCATAACACAAACCGTTGAGAAATGTCAATTGAATGTCAGAGCAAGGGTGTGTAAAGTTTTTGGAATGACGTCATGATGAACGTCATCCCACTCCATAAAGTATCTACTCATCATTTTGCGGCATCAATCTGTAGCACATTCATCCTTGATTGTGCAACGAACCCCGTCATACCCCCCGAAGAAGTATCTACTCATCATTTTGCGGCATCAATCTGTAGCACATTCATCCTTGATTGTGCAACGAAGCAAGTCAACCCACGCAATAATATATCTGCTAAGAATTGGGCATTATCACTGTTGTACAGAGAAACGCAATTAAGGATGCAGATTGTCCAAAAAAGCACAATCAAGGATGAATGTGCTACAATCTGATAAGCATGTATTCTCAGCGGGAATTCTTCGCTTGGGATGCCGACTTTCGTAAATCTTATCCTGAAAATCCTAAAATCCTGAAAATCTTGGTTCAGTTTCGCTTGAGATAAGAAACCTTGCATGATACACTTAACATAACTTAAAACCGTTGGAAGTAAAAAGAACATTCTACGCAATAGGAGGCACTGTAGTAATGGCTTATAGCAATTTCACCTTAGAAACAGTCCAGAAGGAATTTCAACTTGAATTCGTTGAACGCGCAGGTATCTTTGCAGAAATAGAACCAGTGACTCCCAGTGAACTCCTCACAACACTATTAACGAAAAAAGTGCCATTAGCCACTACCATCAACACAGAAAAGGCACGGTCGGAACTGATTGTCGCTGATGTACTATTCGAACTGTGGGAGCAATTTGAAAGACGAATCAGCCTTTTTTCAGGAATTGACTTCAATGTAGATGCCGAAATTGGTCTCACGGGAATGTGTGATTTTTTAGTAAGTCTATCGCCGATGCAATCTTTCTTGGAAGCACCTATTATCGTTCTTGTTGAAGCGAAAAAAGAGGACACAGCACCAGGACTCGGACAATGTGTTGCTGAGATGCTCGCTGCACAACGTTTTAATGCTCAAAAAGAGAATGATATCCCTTGTGTTTATGGTGCCGCAACAACAGGAACAGAATGGAAATTTCTCAAATTAGAAGACAATCTCTTACAGCTTGATATGTCGGTCTATTCAATTGCAGAATGCGACAGAATCCTCGGTATTCTCTCAAGCATGGTAGAACAGAAGGCATAAATATGTTAGAGGCATTAAAATATAAATGTACGCAAGTAGTTTTCTCAACCCACCTATTGCACAAGTGCCTTCCTGGCAATGGAACGTCCCCTATCTGTCAATGCAAGCTGTGTTGCTGTCTGAGAAACATACCTATTGTTAAGAGCATATTTAACCACCTTTGATGCAAATGTCGGTTCCCACTGCAGATGTTCGTGTAAATGTGCAATTTCAGATTCTTCGTCCGCTTCTGGTAGACCTTCATGATTTAAGAGATGGATAACAAGCATCGTCTGTGCAAATTCCCATTTCTGACGCATGTGCCTGTGAGCGATTGCAATGAGTCCGCGCTGCGGTACAACCAATAACACCAGACCAAAGACTAAAAGCGTCAACGTTGAGATGGCACCTGCAATAGACACATCAAATACATCCGCTATAAAATAGCCGCCAACTGCATTCATACAACCAATCGTTACACTGAAAATAAGCATCCGAGTAAGACCATCAGTCATCAAATATGCTGTCGCTGCAGGACCAACAATCAAGGCAACAACCAGAATAGAACCCACAGCATCAAATGCACCGACAGTTGTCATTGAGACTAATGTCATCAGTCCATAGTGAATTACAGTTGGGGCAAAACCCAATGTAGCAGCCAAACCGACATCAAATGTCACCAGTTTCAATTCCTTATAGAACAGAAGAATAAAGGTTAAGTTCAGGCATAGCAGAACTCCCATCACATACAGAGAAACGGGGCCTAATTCGTATTCTCCTATCTCCAGTATGTTTTGAGGGGCATAAGCCAACTCACCAAGAAGCACTGTATCCAAATCCAAATGGATATTATTTGAGTAACGTGATATGAGTATGACACCTATGCTGAAGAGTGCGGGAAATGTCAATCCTATTGCAGCATCCTCTTTGACGAGACCCGTCTTCTGCAATAATTCAACACAAACGACAGTAAACACCCCAGTTCCAGCAGCAGCAAGAATTAACAACGGTGAAGAGAGATTATTTGTAAGAAAGAAAGCAAGGACAATTCCCGGAAGGATAGCGTGACTGATAGCATCGCTCATAAGGGTCATGCGTCGCAAAACTAAATATACACCCAGTAACGCACATGCAGATGCTGTGAATATTGCTATCAGTAGTATATAAAATTGTTCAAGCAACATGGATTCTGTTCAATCAAAAAATGAGATGTCCCCGTTTGTAGTAGGGCAATTCATTGCCCGTTTCAGCAGGAGAACGGGCAATGAATTGCCCTACTACAAACGAATACACATGTAATTCAAAGGTAGACAGTCTAATGTCTATTATTTTCGTGTCGGACTCGTTCACCAAGGACTGTCTTCTGTGTCGCAGTTTTGAAGATACGTCTATTCTTCATCTGTCTGATTATATTTGATAGAAGTCCACGGTTTGGGGCAAAAATAATTGAGAACCCAACTATTACCGTCGTGCAAAGGATAATCGTTGGACCTGTTGGAATTCGGGTTGTCACACTACTGATGATCGTACCAACAACACCTGAAAATGCACCGATAGCTGCAGCAATAATTACCATCAGGCTGAGTCTGTTAGTCCACTGTCTCGCAGCCACAGCAGGCGCAACTAACATTGCACTCATAAGCACCGCACCCACCGCTTGTAATCCGATAACGATCGCAATGACAAGTAGACTCGTTAGCAGAAAATCTAACAAACGTATAGGAAACCCGATAGAGGCAGCGAACCCCTCATCAAATATAAGCAGTTTCAGTTCTTTCCAGAAAATTAGCATTAAAATTAAGGCAGTACCACCAAGTATACCTATTGTTATCACGTCGCTTTTCAACATCGTTGCAGCTTGTCCGAACAGGAATTTATCTAATCCAGCCTGATTGGCATTCCCGGAACGTTGAATAAAAGTAAGTAAAACCAGACCGAAACCGAAGAAAGTTGAGAGTACCAGCGCAAGTGCACTATCATATTTGATCCGTGTTAATCTCACTATAGACAAAATAACGAGTGATCCCAGCCACCCTGCAATCGCAGCTCCTATTATGAGAATTAGGTGAGTTTTTGTGCCTGTTAGCATAAATGCAATGGCAATTCCTGGGAGTGCTGCGTGAGAGATGGCATCACCCAGTAGACTCTGTCTACGTAAGACAGCATAAGTTCCTAACGCGCCGCTGACCGTCCCCAATAGCGCAGCACCTATGGATACAATCATGAGTGTATAATGGTTCTGAAACAGTAAAGAGAGATATTCCATCTATCGGTTTTTCATAAATGCAATACGGCCACCATAAGTTTCGCGCAGATTATCAGAGGTGAACGTATCATCAACAGGTCCGCTTGCAATGCGGCGAATGTTCAATAAAGTTACCCAGTCAAAATAGTCAGTGACGGTTTGCAGGTCATGGTGCACAACGACGACAGTTTTACCATTCTCACGCAGTTCCTGAAGGAGTGTAACGATAGCACGTTCTGTCGTCGCGTCAACACCTTGAAAAGGTTCATCCATTAGGTAGACAGTTGCATCCTGAATAAGGGCACGTGCCAGAAAAACGCGTTGCTGTTGTCCGCTTGAGAGCTGACTGATCTGACGTGTCTTGTAATCTTCCATACCCACTTTCTGCAGTGCCAGCATCGCTAATTCACGTTCTTTTATACCAGGACGACGAATCCAACCGAGTGATCCATACCTTCCCATCATAACAACATCCAATACATTTGTCGGAAAATCCCAATCCACCGTTCCCCGTTGTGGCACATATCCTACAATCCTACGTTGTGCTGCATAAGGTTTGTTATATATAAGGACGTTCCCCGCAGCCGGACGCACAAGACCTAAGATCGCTTTGATCAACGTTGTCTTTCCTGCACCGTTAGGACCAACGATGGCAAGAAGCACACCTGGCGGTACATCAAGGTCTATGTCCCACAGCACAGGTGTTTCCTGGTATGCAACTGTCAGATCCGTCACCTCAATTGCCTTTGTTACCTTAGTATCCAATCTAATTTCCTTCTGTGTGTGTATTCTGTGTTTCTGCTGCAATCCCTAACGCGGATACGATAGTATCAATATTGTGCCGCACCATACCGATATAAGTTCCTACGGGTGTGCCTTCACTCCCCATAGCATCAGAAAAAAGCTCACCACCAATTTGTACCTCATATCCTTTAGATTTTACTGCATCTTTTACTGCCTCAAGGTTCTTGACAGAAACGGATGTTTCAACAAAAATTGCGGGGATACGTCTCTCTGTGATGAAAGTTGCTAATTCCCGAACATCAGCGATACTCGCTTTCGCGACAGTACTGATCCCCTGCAATCCGCGCACCTCAAAACCATAAGCATCTCCAAAGTAACTGAATGCATCGTGAGCCGTTATCAGCACCCTCTGTTCAACGGGTATACGTTCAACTTGTGCCTTTACATATTGATGTAGTTGTGTCAGTTCACCAAGATACTGTTTTGCATTTCTGCTAACATCTGCTTTGATATCTGGCTTATATTCAATCAATGTATCACGAACATTTTCTACAACTTTCATCCAGAGGGATACATCAAACCATAGATGTGGATCATATTGGCCATTTGAATCAGAGAGTGGTAAAAGCAATTCTTTGCTAACACTTTCTGCTACTGCAAAAGACTTGGTATCACCAGACATATTTCCGAGTACATCTGCCATTTTTGATTCAAGATGTAGACCGTTATAGAAGATAATATCTGCCGAAGTCAATCTTTTAATATCTTTTCCAGTCGCTTTATATAGATGCGGATCGATACCAGGTCCCATCAAACCGATAACTTGAACCTTTTCACCACCCACATTTTTAACAATATCGGTAATCATACCGGTTGTCGTAACGATTTGGATTTTACCATTTTCTTTTGCATCATTTTTGTTCTTTGTATCACAACCTGAACATACAAGTAACACAAACACAAGAAAAGCAGAACAGACCACATTTCTTGCCTGTATGTACGGATGATAGTTTCCTGTTAATAATTGTGATAATAAACTTCTTCTATTTTTCATATATAGTAATCCTTAGAATCATGTATACAATTATCCACTAACAGAAGCCCGTTCGTAGTAGGGCAATTCATTGCCCGTTGTGCTAAGAAGCCCGTTCGTAGTAGGGCAATTTATTGCCCGTCGTGCTAAGAAGCCCGTTCGTAGTAGGGCAATTCATTGCCCGTTGTGCTAAGAAGCCCGTTCGTAGTAGGGCAATTTATTGCCCGTCGTGCTAAGAAGTGTCATGATGCTTTTTAGTTTCACTATAATTTACCATTCTAAAATAGGTATTTTGCTAATAGTTCACCGACGATATAACCAACACCGGCTACACCGAGACCAACAACGAACATATCAAAACCGCTTCGGAATAACCCGCGTCCAGTGAATAGACTCCTTGCTGCACCAACACCAAAGTGAGATAACATTGCAAGTGAAAAGGATGTCCATATAGCGGTAAATCCTGACGAGAACAGAAACGGTGCAACTGGAATAAAGGCACCAATGGCGGTAGCAAGACCCGTGATCCATCCCTCTCTAAATGGCGTTGTATGCGATTCACCTATCTTTAGTTCCGCTTGTATTTTCTCTTTTAATGCTCTTTCAGGATCGCTCATCACTTCTTTCGCAAGAAGTCGTGCATGTTCCTTTGGTAAGCCGCGTGTTGCGTAGATAAGCGCAAGTTCATCCTCCTCAATATCGGGCATGAGACGGATTTCCTCTTTTTCTACCTCTATTTCATGCTCATATACCTCCTGTTCACTTTTTGCTGCGAGATAACCAGATGCACCCATTGAAAGCGAGTCTGCAACAGTGCCAACAATTCCCGTAATGACAATCGTAGAAACACCTGATGCGGCATCAGTAGCACCTATAACGCCAGCAAGCAATCCGAAGTTTGCTGTTAATCCGTCGTTGAAACCGTAAACAATGTTCCCCAACGTTCCGCCAGATTCTGTCTTATGCCACGGTTCATCACTTGTCCCGGTAAGTTCTTTCAGACTATCTGTATGCATGGCTGAATCTCTTGCTAAATCGAGTGCCGTCTCTTTTGCATCTTCCAAAGTGCTGTTTCTATGTAACGCAAGGTAATCTTTAACCTCGCTTGCTTCCTCATTCAGCATCCTGGAAAGTGCTAAACTTCTGTTAATTTTCCGGGCATACCAAGACCAGAATCTTGCTTTCAATGTGGGTCGTTTTTCCTTTTGTTTCACATTGTAATTATCTAATATCTCTTCCCATCGTGCTACGTGTCGATTTTCAACTTCCGCCAATTCCAGTAATATATCCTTTCTTTCAGGATCAGGTTCAAGCTGCGCGAATTGACTGTATAGGAAATTTGCATCTATTTCTTCTTGTAGATGGTGTTTCCATGTTCTGATAGTCTTTGAATCAACTTTTTCTACATTTTGTGTTTCCATTTTGCTCCTTATGTGTCGTGTATGTCATTGACGAATATATGCTTTGCCACCTCACGTCCAATGACTGCCTGTTGTCCTGCAACGTCTATAGTAAAAGGTCCCTCAAAAGGGGCAACTTCAATCACACGGAACCGTGTACCCGGATATAAATTAAAGCTGCCGAGATGCCGAAGCAATGCTGAGTCGCTATCATTCACTTCTGCCACAACACATGATTGACCATCTTTTAGTGAAGTCATAGGTATAGACTCGGTTTTTGGGACAACACCATTTTTGTCAGGGATAGGTGAGCCGTGCGGATCAGCAGTTGGGTATCCGAGATATGCATCCATACGCGCTTCCATGTCTTCCGATATGACATGTTCTAATTTCTCTGCTTCATCATGCACACCATCCCACGGCATCCCAAGTGCTTTAAACAGATATAGCTCCAACAGACGGTGATGACGTATGACTTCAAGTGCAATTGCTTTACCTGCGTTTGTTAAAGTCACCCCCTGGTACCGTTCATATTTTATAAGTTTCATTGACTCTAATTTTTTGATCATCCCAGTAACGGACGCTGGTTTAACATTTAGAAATTCAGCCAGAACACCCGTTGAGACCTTTCCACCCTTCTCTTGTAACTTATAGATTGACTTGAGGTAGTCTTCTGCAGCTTGTGAAAGCATAAGTTTTTCCTATCTGCAAGGAAAATCGCGAAGCGAAACTCCAATAATGCAGTATTTGGTAAGTTCTCCAATCAGATTTAGGTATTACCTGAAAGAATTGTTTCTGAAGTTGAGAAAAAAATTTAGGCATAACTAAATTTTACATTAATTGCACATTTTCGTCAAGGAAAAATTTATATATTATTGATTCTTTTGTAGCACATTCATCCTTGATTGTGCTTCTTTATACAACATTCATCCATCATTACCCATCTCCATACAACATACATCTTGATATAGCTGTAGCACATTCATCCTTGATTGTGCTTCTTTATACAATCACCTTCATTCTTCATTTCACGTCTCTGCCCAACATACATCTTGATATAGCTGTAGCACATTCATCCTTGATTGTGCTTCTTTATACAACATTCATCCATCATTACCCATCTCCATACAACATACATCTTGATATAGCTGTAGCACATTCATCCTTGATTGTGCTTCTTTATACAATCACCATAGGTGCCAATTTAAGGAAGTACAAAAGAGATAATACCCCATACTGATAGGTGCGACTTCCTTATCGCGCCTACCAGCATGCATGGGGTATTATCGCTATTATTTCTTGGTTTCACTATATATACTACTTACCGTTCTTAGAAAAGTCAATGTCATCAAACGATTCTGCGGTGAGGACTTGTTCAAACAGATCATCAAGATAGACAAGGTCATCTATCCCACTAATCTCATTGAGCACAACGTCTGAAAAGTCAGCAAACTTATGACGCACTACTTTGAGAACGTCTGTCCGTTTCTCATCGATTCTACCTTGTTCAAGTCCTTGTTCACGGCCTTGTTCAATACCTTGTTCAATACCTCGTTGTATCACATGTTCATAAAAAGGTGATTTTTGCATGATTGCCTCCAATAAAGGGTCCTGAAATAGTTCATTAGGGTTTACGAAACTTCCAAAAAGCGAGAATGCAAACAGAAGCGTTCCGCGCATCTTCTCATCAACATCAACTGTCCGGATCGTCTCAATACACTTAGTAGTCCAGTCTTTACGTGACATACCCGGTGGCGGATTCATTAGACCTGTGAAAGGTAGCAACCCTAAAGCATCGGGATCCAGGAACGCTTCACCCTCTAACTCATAAATACGTATAACGTTATACCGGAATATGCCACCGCCTCGATCTTCATTTCCATACTGATAGAAACCGGGATCGCTTCGACCTGCAGGAGGACGGAAATATAACACCGTTGAATAGACATTCTTCTCATACTCCAGAGCAAGAACACTTGAATATGCCAGCATTCGTAAATACATCGGTTTATACGTGCTGTCATCTGTTTGTGCCTCTATATGCAAGATCGCCTCCTCATCCGGCAAGCGGACATGATATACCATATCGCTCTGATGCATCTTAACCGTGATATGTTCTGTGTTCAACCGTCCAGTAACTTCCACCTCCGATGTCTTCAGTGCTAACACTGCAAAGTCCTGTGAGAACTCGCCAGCAATATGTTTAAAAATATTATCAAAAGTTGACATATCAGTATTATATCTGCAGTTATGGAGATATGTCAACCGGATTTGACCCCCCACCCCTATAGACCTCGGGACATCACTCCTTCCATCCTTCCACTCTTCCACCCATTCCCACGAATCTTGCAATTCCTGGTTCAGACAACTAACCATAGCTTCCCGCACCCTATAATTAGCCAAATTCTGTCTAAATCGGATTTGACACTTTCAAAAAATTAATGATATAATTCAATGGAAAATTATGCCTTAATTGATTCAAAATATGTGTTCAGATCTATCATATTCAATTTCTCGTTGCCGGCTCATCTTCATAGACTTGTGTAAACGGAGGTTAAATGTATAAAGAACTATATGGAATTACAACACCCAATGATGGTGATACATTGTGGCGATATATCAGTTCCGAGAAATTTGTTAACATGTTAACTTTGCTATTTGGTAATTTGATATAATGACTTCGCTATACCAAAAAGAGTTCTCTTATGACAAAACTTATTGAAATATTTATCAAACTCACGTTATCCTACAAGGAGAGAAAATGAAAAAAGGTCCTCCAGAACAAAAAGCCATAAACTTCTATGGAAATGATGCAAGGCAAATAGCAGCACGTCGAGTATTTCCAATTCTTATACAACTTGCAACCGATAGCAACCGTCCCACCATTACCTACGGAGAACTTGCAGATAAAATCGGTAAGGACTACCTGCCTGGCAAACTAAAAGACCCAAAAAATACTTTGGATGCATTTAGAGCGCAATGGATGCGAAATCCACTGGGATGTATATGGCAAACACTATTTGAACATCAACAGGATTCTAATATAGAAATACCTTACCTTATGACGATCGTTGTTAATAAAAATACTAATCTACCTACTATATTCGAAACACATCTTACCTGGTCAGAAAAAAAAATCAAATCGGAACAGGATGCAGTATACAAATTTGAACAATGGCCAGACATCATGGAAGCAATTAACCAAAAATAGTTTACGCTATGTCTGATTTGATAAAAGGACTTTACGATGGGGATAACACAATATACTTTACCTCTCCCACCGGCTCCTGGGAGAACATCTATTAGATCCACCAAAATTGACCCTAGTAAAATTCAGGTAGTTATTCCGGTATATGAGGATTGGCTGGGTCTAAAAACTACACTAGACAGTATGCAAAAGTTGAGCCCGCGTCCAGGGGCAATTACGGTTGTAAATGATAATATTGATCAAACTTTACCAAAGTGGTTAGATACAGAGTGGTTGGATAACTACCCTACTGAGATTAAAATTGTCAATTACGAAGGTAATAAGGGACCTGCATACGCTCGAAACAAAGGATGTAAAAATGCTGATCCAAAATTTGAATGGATCTATTTTACAGACTGTGGGTGTGAACATGTTAGAAACCTAATCAGGCATTTTATAGTTGCTCAGGAAAAACGGGATGATTCAATAGTTGCAATTTGCGGGTCTGTTTCGGGTAAAGAATCTGGAATGATTAACCGATATATGACAGAAAGGGAGATCCTCAATCCCCCTTTTGAAATTGAGCGGGGCCCAGGTGGAGAAACAGTGCCACAAGCCATAATTACAGCAAACGCTTTAGTTTATGTCCCTGCCTTCAACCAAGTAGGAGGATTTTCGACTGACTTTGATGAGGCAGGCGGTGAGGATTTGGATTTAGGAATTAGACTAAGGGACCTCGGAACGTTAGTATTTGAACCCCAAGCCAAGGTGGCACATAATTTTGAGGAGAATATAGATGATTTTAAAAAGAGATTTGAACGGTATGGAAAAGGAAATTGGATCCTTGAACAGAAGTATCAGCTGCCATCTCTAAGACCAAAACCGCAACCTTTTCCCGTTGAAAATGAAGAATTTAAAGGTTTGGCAAAATTGCAATCCGAATCGCTATGTAAGGGTTATGATCAAGCGCAAGAAAACATATCTATCCCGGATAATGTTCAGTTCCTTTCAGTAAAACAAAAATATGAATTTGCGAAAAGGAACTTACCAAAAGGCACGAAAGTACGCCTCGGAAAAGGTAAAATAAATGCCATTAGTAATTCCCCTGATGGCAATCGCCGTGCTGTTGCAACCTCTGTTGGAATATGGTTATATGATGCACGTACTGGCAAAGAACTTGACCTCCTTACCGGACACACTAGTAGTGTGATCTCTATCGCCTATTCTCTAGACAGTCTAATGCTCGCCACTGGTAGTGAGGATAAAACCGTTCGTGTTTGGGACGCGTATACTGGCGTTCACAAATACACACTTGAGGAACATACAGAAAGTGTTACCTCTCTTGCTTTTAGTCCAGATGGAAATCTCTTAGTTACTGGGAGCGAGGATGGGACTATTCACATCTGGGATGTACGAACAGGATCTCATAAATCAACGCTTAGTTTGTCTACAGAAGATCGGACAGTCAGTGTTAGTTCACTTACATTCTTGCCAGATGGAAGTAAGTTTATTAGTGGGACGGCAGATGGAACTATTTCTGTTTGGGAAACAGAAATCAGGTTTGGAAAACATCGATGTCTTGAAACCTTTGGGATAGGTGGAGGCTTAGCTTACATGGCTTTCAATCTATCAGGAAACTTGTTGGCTTTTGGAACAAACAGTGGAATTATTGAATTGTGGCAGATTGATTCAACTCAAATTATAGGTGAAGAAATAAGAACATTTCAATTAAACACATCTAATAACCGTCAGTATGGTGTTAGTTCTCTTGCCTTCAGTCCTGATAGCCGCACCCTCGTTAGTGGCGATATTGATGGAAATATTCATGTGTGGGACACTGCCGAGGATCAACACTTTGCTGCTTTCAAAGGACATTCTTCATCTGTGCTCTCATTTGTATTTAAGAGTGATGGTGACACACTCACCAGTATGAGTGAAGACGGGACAATTGTTTCATGGGATACGAGTACTGGAAAAAGAAAAACGATTTTTACGGAACATCTTACAAAGATTAAATCTCTTGAATATGGTTTTGAAGATCATACACTCATTAGTATTAGCGAGATTGAAAAAGATTCACCTTATTCAGATAACGATGAAACAGATAACGATAAAAATGATTTACTTCATATTCTTCATATTTGGGACATGGAAACTTACGTGCCTGAAGCGACATTCACAGCACACAGTTACGATATTGAATCATCTAAATTAAGCCCTGATGGTCGCGTATTTGCCATTAGAGATAAGGACAAGAGACTTCATCTTTGGAATCTAGAAAACTGCAGTCCTAAAGTAATCCTTGAGGACAGATTTAAAACTCTCGAATATATTGAATTCAACCATGACAGTCGTTTTCTCGCTTGTTGGAATAGCGATACCATTATTCTCTGGGATGTGGAAACAGGAGAACAGAAACCAACTCTTTCAGAAGAATTAAATGGTATTGAGAGTGTTACTTTTAGTCCCGATGGTTCAACGCTAATTAGCATGAGCGGCGCAAGTGAGAATGAGAGCACTAATAGCGAAGAAAAATCAAACATTGTCCATTTTTGGGAAGCAGAAACAGGAAATTGTAAAGCAATACCCACAAAAGAGTTGAATAATATTAGCTCAGTCAAATTCAGCCCTGATAGTCGCACACTTCTGATTCAAAGCACAGAAAATACAGACTCATATTCCAGAGAAGAAAAAAGTATTATCCAACTTTATAATGTGGAAATAGGGGAATGCAAAGCCTCCATCACAAAAGGGTTGAATAACGTCAAATCTATTGTCATCAGTCCTGATAGTCGCACACTTTTGATCCAAAGCGTAGAGAGGAGAGATCCATTTTCCAGCGAAGAAAAACACATTATCCAACTTTATGATGTGGAAACAGGTGAACAAAATACCTCTATCACAGAAGAATTAAATGATATCAAGCATGTTAAATTCAGTCCTGATAGTCGCACACTTTTGATCCAAAGCATAGAAAAGACATACCGATTTTCAGGAGAAGAAAAACACATTATCCTTTGTGATGTGGAAACAGGTGAACGCAAAGTCTCCATCGCAAAAGGAATCAATAACATCAAAAGTCTTACCTTCAGTCCTGATAGTCGCACACTTATGGTAATCAGTCTAGATAGAAGAGAAAAACATATTATTCTTTGTGATGTGGAAACAGGTGAACGTACAGCATCCATCACAAGTAAGATGTGGGATATTAAAACTGAAGGAATTCATTTGACTATAGAAACAGCAGATTTCATTTCTGATAGCAGCCTTCTTCTTATTAAGTGCCAATCTTGGCGTAAGAACAAGAATTATATGCTACTTTTTGATGTGGAAAACATGAAACCCATAATAGATCCTACTGGATCTATTATGGATATTACTATTAGTTCTGATGGGAGTCAACTGGTTACTGGGAATAATGTCGGAACAATTCTCATTTGGAAGTTATCAAAATCATGATAAACATAAACATAAAACTTGATAAAAAATCGATGGCACTTCAACTCCGCGATTCAGACAAAAATATGAAAGTAACCCTGATATATGCAACAGCACTTTCCGTGTTTTCCGCGTCCTCCGTGTAATCCGCGATTCAGACAAAAAATGTGCCAATAACTTTACACACCTATGCAACACCCTCTTCCACCTTTTCATCCTTCCTCTCTCTTCCAATCTCCCATCCTTCCAACCTACTACTCTTCCCATCTTATCTTGAAAATCCTATAATCCTGAAAATCCAGGTCATTTTTAACTTGACAAATGAATAATAGATATGTTACAATTAATTTATGTTACTAAGGTATTTACCTTAAGTTTATGTGAAAAGGTGTTTACAATGCTATTATGCATATAATACAGATAAGCATACACTTCATTTATTTAAATCCTAACCAAAAAATGAAAAAGATAACATTTTTTTCATTTTTAACTTAACAAATGAATAATAGATATGTTACAATTAATTTATGTTACTAAGGTATTTACCTCAAGTTTATGTGAAAAGGTGTTTACAATGCTATTCTACAGAATGTCCAAAAATCAGCATAATATCATACAAAAACCAAATTTTTCATGCATATTTCAACTTGGAACGAATTCCTTACCGTTCAGGAAATTAAAAAAATTGAATCAGTCAGAAAATCCACGACAACCCCTTACAGTAACTAACGCCACAACCAATTTACCAAAACATACCACGGTAAGAAATTTCTTACCGTATGGTACCTTTTTGAAAGGAGACACACCATGAAATTACAGGAACATCACAAAGAATTCGCCGTCAAATGCTTCGCAAAATACATGCAACGCAGTGATGTCGCTGACGCATTTATGCTCGAATTTGAACACGATTTACCAAAGCCACCACCACCCCCAGAACCTCCAAACCCCGAAGAAGAAATCGCTGGGGCAGAATACGAATTCAGCAAAAATGAATACGTCAAGAATAAAACAGGTCAAATCTGTTGGCGATATCTAATAACGTACGGTATTGATGCAGACATACACTATCAGAAAAATGAAGCATACTATATTGAGAAATTCAAACTGGAGTTTGATAAAGAGTGGCAGAAGGAACGCGAAAAAATGTATCAGGAACAACTATCTGAATATCAGTTGATCCTTGACAATCACTACATGCAAATCCATAAGGAACTTTCAAACCAATTACGACGACTGAACATCACCCATACACAATTCCCTGAAAAATACCGACAACTATTCAACGAATCACGCGAGGCATTTTTAAAAGGCAAAAGAGATGATAACATGACTGACGTTGGCTTAACGAATGACGAAAACATTCAACAAGAGTTAGAAATCATCTTTGGTCATGTCAAAAACCTTATGTTCTTAGAGAAAGAACCGAAGGAGGTGCTAAAACACGTAGACATGGCACACGGCATACTCAAAACTATCTCGTCAAACAACAAGCAAAAGCGAGAAGACTCCAGTAAAGAGTACCAATGAGTAAAGAGAGTAGTAAGGTTTTGTAAAATACCAAGCCCCAGAGGGGCGAAAGGTGTATAGAAAACGTTGATATGACCAAAATAAGCCCCAGAGGGGCGAAAGGTACATCATGCTACGAGATTAAACACACACGTTCTATATACCTTTCGCACCGTTGGTACTTAGGTTTTTGTTGTTCACACGTTCTTTACACATCCCCACATAAGGTAAATTTGACTCATGATGGATAGGTATGTTATTATTTCATTCAGATGGATATCCATTCAGTCAAGCAACGATATATGAATATTAGCGAATGTTTTCAAATATGTTGTAACGAGAAAGGAACGGTAAATTATGACAGGTGAAGAAAAGTTCCAGGTTGATCTTGAAGGATACCTTGTAATTAAAAACGTCTTATCCGATGAAGAAGTCACAGAAATGAATACCTATATTGATGAAGGTAGAATGAACGGACGTCCAAGTCAGTGGGGTGAACCCTTTAAACGGTTGATAGACCATCCCAAAATCCTACCGTACCTGATTACGTTGTTAGGTCCACATGTGCGTTTAGACCACGATTATGCAATTATCATGAACAGGGGCGAGAAACGTGGGGGACTCCACGGTGGAGAAGATGGCGGACGCGCGGGCGGAAACGTCGGTGACCACTGGTACAAATACCGTGATAGGGTTATACGAAACGGATTGTCTGTCATGACATACAATTTAGCAGATGCGCCAGCAGGAGCCGGTGGTTTTGCTTGTATACCAGCAAGCCACAAAAGCAATTTCGCACCTGAAATTCCCGGCGATGTTCGCAGTTTTGAACGAAATGCACACTATGTCGTCCAACCACCACTTGAAGCTGGCGATGTGCTGTTTTTCACTGAAGCACTTATACACGGGACAATGCCATGGACACCATCACATCAACGGCGGTCCTTGCTCTTTAAATATAGTCCCGGACATTCTGCTTGGTCAGGTAACTACTACAACATTGAGGAATATAGTGAATTAACCGAACAACAGAAACGAATGCTCTTACCGCCTTCAATCGGTCGAAGACCAAAGGTTGTTGAGCAGTAACATCCAACATGCTACGTAATATTGAACTAGTGTTCTGTACAATCAAAAATTGCTGTAACCCCGTTTGTAGTAGGGCAATTCATTGCCCGTTCTTGAAGGGAGAACGGGCAATGAATTGCCATTGAACGAATTCACATGTAATTCAAGGGTATACAGTCTACTATACGCCGATAGAAAGGAACAACAGTACTATGACAGGTGAAGAGAAATTTGTCGTTGACCTTGAAGGATATCTGATAATTAAGAATGTACTCACAGAAAACGAAGTTTTAGAGATGAATGCATTTATTGATAAAGGTGAACTGCACGGACCTCCAAGTATATGGGGTGAACCCTTTAAACGGTTGATTGATCATCCCAAAATCCTACCCTATTTGATAGAACTATTGGGACCGAATGTTCGTTTGGATCACGATTATCCAATTTTTATGAAAACAGGTGATAGACTCGGAAGACTTCACGGGGGTGAAGACGGTGGGGGACCAGGCGGTCCTGAAGGGGATCACTGGTACAAATATCGTGATGGCATCATGCGCAACGGTCTATGTGTGATGACATACAATCTGGCAGATGCACCTGATGGTGCTGGCGGGTTTGCATGTATACCCGGGAGCCATAAAAGCAACTTTCTAAGAGAGATACCATCAGATGTACGTAACTTTGAAAGACCAATACATTATGTCGTCCAACCACCCCTTGAAGCAGGAGATGTGTTGTTTTTCACAGAGGCACTCGTGCATGGAACGATGCCGTGGAAAGCAGACCACCAAAGACGCGCACTACTCTATAAATATAGTCCTGGACATTCCGCATGGTCAGGAAATTACTACGACATAAGCAAATACGGTGAACTGACAGAACAACAGAAACGGATGCTTTTACCACCCTCAATCGGTGGCAGACCAAGAGTTATTGGTAAAAATTAAATTTATTGGTAAACCAATCCATAAAAACAATCGTAGGGGCGGGGTCACCCCGCCCGCATTAACGGTTCCACCGCATCCAATGGAGCAAAATTTGTCAAAAATACAACTAACAGGAAAACAGAGCGATTTTCTAAAGATCGGCGTTGCTGCAGCTGGACGTGGGGATATAGATGCAGTTAAGCAGCTTTTAGAATACAAACCTGAATGGATTCACACCATCGGTTCACACGGTAGAACAATGTTGTGGGAAGCAGCCTACCGTGGAAAATTAGACATGGTCAAATTTCTAATAGAACGCGGTGCAGACATGAACCTTCCTGGGTGTCATCTGAGTCAGCATGATCTTGAAATAACGCCATACTGTGTCGCACGTCATGAGGGGCGAGATGATGTGGCAAACTACTTACATCAACAAGGAGCAATTGTTGATATTCATACCGCTGCATATCTTGGAGACTACGAAACAGTATATACACTCCTTGAAAACGATGCCAATCTTGTTAATGTCGGATATCTTGACTCTGTCATGCTACCACCTGGACAACCACATACAGTTGAACATCAATATGCATCCTGGGCAACCCCCCTAATTTATGCAATAGTTGGCGGGAACATAAAGATAGTAGAATTAATCATCTCAAAAGGTGCTTCAGTCAGAAAACAGAGCGGATTATTACTGGAGCATGCAGTATCTGATGGGCGCGTAGACATCGTGAAGTTGCTGATTGAAAATGATGTTGATATCAGTCAAGCACCCCGTGTATTTGATGACAATTCTGTTATGAGTAAACTTCTCAAGTCTCACGGTGTTCCTTCTGAAGATATCAACGCATTAGATAATATGGGGTGGCCTCACTTAGTGTATGTGTGTAGAGGAGATAAAGGTGAACATCCAGAAAAAGTCCTTAAACTACTGAAACTCGGTGCAGACATTGATGTGCGAAGCAGTAAAGGTAAATCTGCATTGCATTGTGCTGCTAAAGCGGGTTTTCTCAAAGTGATTGATGTCCTGTTAGAAAAGGAGGCAGACATTGATGCTGTTGACCATAATGGAGAATCAGCACTTTTTGAAGCAATCCGTTCCACCATAAAGAACCGAGATAAGCAACGCGCCACCATAGAAGCACTGCTTATCAAGGGGGCAAACATCAATCTAAAAAACAAAAGAGGTTTTACACCGCTACAGATTGCACAACAAATGCGAAGAGATGACGCAGACAAAATCGTAGCACTACTAAAGAAACACGGTGCTGTTTAGAAAAGGGTTATACGAACCCTCTTCAGTCCCGTATGAAGATTAAAATTTAAATTGGGTAACATCTCAACGAGCAATGAATTGCCCGTCGATTACCCAAAGAATTTTTTAATCTTCATTAGAGACGATATGTTTATAGAAATATGAATTCCTTATGACAAACAAAGAAATCCTTAACCATGCATCTCTATTGAGAAACGAAGCGAGTCAGCTGCTAAACAGTGAAGGACTGCTGACATTGCTGCAAAGTTACGGCGATACACGGGTTATCGGCAGCTACACATTAGACACGATGACGTGGAGAGATATTGACATCAGCATAAAATTACCCCATGCGAGAGATGTAATGTTCTTTTTCGAGATTGGGGAAAGCATCGCGAGAGAGTTTCAAGTCGCAAAAATGTCGTTCTCGAATTTCTATATCCGTGATTTTCCGAAGTTTGACCATGGACTTTACTGGGGAATACAACTGCTCTATGCGGAACATGAATGGAAAATAGACCTGTGGGGGTATGGAGAAACAGAATATCATAACCACATGTCAGAATTTGACGAATTGCATGCACAATTAAAACAGGTAGACAGACAAGCAATTTTACGGATAAAACATGTGATTTCTCAACGGCCAGACTACCGAGGGGATGTCTATAATAGCATGAACATATATCATGCAGTGATAGAAGATAGGATTACTTCAGTAGAAGAATTTGATAAATGGATAGAAAGGAAAAGCAATGTTAACTGATCAAGAAAGATGGTTTTTTGACCATCACGGATTTCTCATTCTGCACAATGTCGTACCAGAAAAAGATATTGAATTGATGATAGAGTTGGGTAACCGATGGCATGCTATGGAGCTATCGGAATTACCGCCACCTCTTACTTCTACATCCAGAAATAGTTCATACTCTCCAACAATCGCCCACTGGATAAACAATGTGCAATACGGTGATGCAGTCTTTCAACGGCTTGTATTAAATGCAGAGATAATGCGTGTCATCATTGCTCTAACCCGTGCCAACCCTTGTCTTGTAGACTGTGCATTGACAAAAAATTTGACTACTTCTGACGATATAAACTTTCATGCCTCCGGACAGGACTACGGCATAGAAAACGGGATGCCGTACGCTGGTTTCATCAATGCCGGTACTTCGTTAGTAAACGTTCCTGAAGGAACTGGGTTTGTCTGTCTCCCCGGTAGTCATAAACGTAACTATGATCCTCCAGCTGATCTTTCAATATACGATGGACCACCAACAGTAATCAATGTTCCCGTTAATGCTGGTGATTGTGTGATTTTCACCGAAGCACTTTTCCATGGGGCAAGACGGTGGACCGAAACGTATCCACGCTTTTCCGTCTTTAACCGATATATTGACAAAGGTTCTCATGGAGGACTACCGAAAGAGGAATATAGAGATTTGATATCAGACGAAGTTTATGAATTGGAACAACCTGCAGTTCAAGGAAGACAGAAACAGGTAGTAAAGCGGATCCTACATGAATTAAAAACCTAAGTATATTTCTTCCAATCCCTCTGGTTTTGCCCCAATTGTTAAGGAGTATTTGAATGAAAACAATAGTAAGTGTTCTACTATCTGCAATCGCAAGTTTCCTGATCACAGGACAAGCCTATACCCGTACTATCGTTACCGATGGTCTGGTTAGTTACTGGACATTCGACAGAAAAGATATGACTGACACGACGGTAATGGATGTCTGGGGTAACAACAATGGCACAATTGTTGGGGCTCCAAAGACTGTCAGGGGTCAAGTAGGTCAAGCTCTTGAATTTGATGGTGCTGATGACTATGTTAACCTGACAAATCTTGGTGACTTTGGGGCAAAGCTGAGTTCATCAACATTTGAAGCATGGGTCAAAACAGAATTTAAGCAAGATTGGACATCCCTTTTTAAAGTTCTGGATGTTGGGTGTAATATGGCGTGGGCAATCGATGTTAATCGCAGTGCACAAGCAGGTTTCCTTTATGCACAGGATGTTGTACACTTCTATGTTCGTCAAAAATCAAACGCGGGTTGTGATGATATAGCAGCACAGATTGATTTCCCTCTCTCTGATGGCGAATGGCATCATATTGTCTTTGCTGTTGAAAATGCTGGAATACCAAAAGTTAACATCTATATGGATGGCACAGAACAGATCGTCATACTTGGTGAAGCCAGTAAATTAACCACTTTTGAACCATTTGTGGAACCTGTCTATATCGGTGCCGCAAACAATCGTGGTGCCGTAGAAAGGTTTTTCCCCGGCGTGATTGATGAAGTACGTATCTATGACCGTCCCCTTTCTGTAAACGAAGTAACACGAAACTATGAATCCAGAATAGGACTCAACGTTGATCCTCTTCAGAAACTCACTATCTCGTGGGGAAAAATAAAAACGGACTTTTGATTCATGTTGGACAGATTAAAAAAAATCAAACGATCACTTATCCTTCCAGTTGCTGTCGTACTCAGTACTTTTATATTAGTGGAAGTCAACTACCCATTCCTGAAACCTCAGTCAAGGTTGGCTCTTTTTGCCCTGTTAGGTCTCATCATCGTCTTTTTGAAGTATCCACTTCATCCTAAATTAGCAGACAATCCATTCATTGATATCTTGGACTTTGGACTTGCTCTTTTTTCATTCGTCTGTTGCGGATATGTCATTCTGCAGACCGAACCGGTCTTTGAATCATTATGGTTGAACGGTACTTCTCTCGGTAATCGTGCCTCAGCTGAACACATTTTAGACTTTTTTGTTGGTGGTTTTGCACTCATTCTTATTTTAGAAGCAACCCGTCGTTCTATAGGCTTAACGTTAACGATTCTGGCAAGTATCTTTTTACTCTACGCGCTTGCAGGACAGTATCTGCCAGGTTGGTTATTTCAACATGGCGGCTATTCTTTGAAACGTGTGATAGGCAAGACCTTTCTACACGGCGGCGTCTTTGGTGTCGCACTTAGAGTGATGTTTACTTATGTCTTTCTCTTTGTCTTATTCGGCACGTTGCTGGAACGGACTGGTGCAACGGCATATATTCTGAATCTTGCAAAAAAGGTATTTGGGACAAGTAAAGGCAGTCCTGCAAAGGTAGCAGTAATAGGGAGTGGCATGATGGGTTCATTATCAGGTTCAGCAGTGGCAAATACTGCTACTACCGGAACATTCACAATACCTTTGATGCGGAGTGTTGGATTCAAACCTGAAATTGCTGGTGGGATAGAAGCTGCTGCGAGTTCAGGTGGTGCCTTAGTACCGCCTATAATGGGTGCCGCTGCATATATGATGTTAGAAATTGTAGAACCATCCGTTACCTACCTTGAGATAATCAAAGCCGCGCTAATTCCTGCGATTTTCTATTATACTGCATTGCTCCTCATCGTCCATTTTTATGCGAAACGTATCAGCAACCCGGCATCTTCAGACGATCAGAAGAAATTCGAACAGCCATCGTTACAAGAAGAAGCATCACCAGAAGAAACGGTAGAAGAGAAACTCCCAAAAATACAAGGTATCGTATTCTTTACCGCTTTTATCACATTAATAGTATTTCTATTGAAATTACCGGGGGCAGATGCAAGTGGTACTGATGAAAGTCCATTCCTACTTTCTTTTTTTGGATTCCTATTAAGAGCATCAACACCGTATCGTGCTGTAAGTTGGGCACTATTGGTCGTCTTTGTTGTAAGTTTATGCCATCCGAAAACAAGAGTCGGTATTTCAGGTATAATGAAAGCGATGGAAAACGCTGCGCATAGCGGCGTGTCATTAATCGCAGCGGCTGCATGTGTAGGAATTTTATTAGGTGTCGTGGAACTAACAGGTATTGGAACTGAAATGGCGTACACGATGGTATCATTGGCAGAGACAAACCTGATTTATGCCCTATTTCTGCTGATGGTGTCAACGATCATCTTGGGTATGGGCCTCCCTTCATCAGTGTGCTATCTCTTGGTTGCAATCTTGATGGGGCCAGTTTTGCAGGAATTAAATTTAGAGGATATAGTGCTTGCAGTTCACTTCTTTATATTCTATTTTGGTATGATGTCTATGGTAACGCCACCCGTTGCCTTGGCAGCATATACGGCTGCAGCAATTGCGGATGCAAACATAATGAAAACAGCATTTGCAGCATTTCGTTTCTCACTTGTAGGTTTCGCGCTACCTTATGCATTTGTCCTACGTCCTGAACTCCTCTTACTTAGTCCTGAAGGTGGGAATCCAGAAATATGGAACTTATTGTTGAATCTATCACTGACACTTATTGGAACAGTCATTTTTGCAGCAAGCATGGCAGGTTACGCCTTCAAAGAGATGTCTCTGTTGGAAAGAGGAATTTTATTAATCGCAGTCCTCTGTCTATTTTTCTTTTCAACGAGTGTCGGTTACCTTTGGATCCATCTGCTTGCAATACTTGCATCTACTGTGATATTTTACTATAATTGGAAGAAAGAGGGGACTCACCATGCAACGGTCACTTAAAATACTACTCTACGGTCTGCTGGTTCTGCTGTTTGCCCTACATAACGACTTCTGGCTGTGGGATAACGCTCAGATTGTTCTGGGAATACCAGTAGGATTATTGTATCATATCGTATACTGTTTTGTCGCGACTATACTCATGGCAATCATTGTAAAATATACATTGAAAACATGAAACGAGTTGTGTTAAATAACTTAATATAATATATTACATTAATATATAAATTTATCTGCAAACTTCATAAGACTTCTGTTCTTCAGTCCCGTAGGGACGATATGTTTATAGAAAAACGGCATATACTCCTCTTCAGTCCCGTAGGGACGATATGTTTATAGAAAAACATAAATATATGTAAAAACCAACTAAACCAGATATTAACTGGCACAAGTCGTTATAGTGAGAAAATAGCATAATATGATCATCACAGTTCTTACATTATATCTTGCATTAGTACTCGGCATTGGCATTATTAGTCATCGATTGTTTCAAAACACTGGAGAGGACTATTTCGTAGCAAGCAGGTCCATTAATTGGTTTGTGCTATTAATGACACTGTTTGGTACTCACATGACGGCGTTTTCAATACTCGGTGCATCTGGTGAAGCATACCATAGAGGAATTGGGGTTTTCGCACTGATGGCATCATCTTCCGCAATTGTGGTACCGTGTGTCTTTCTATTTATTGGTACACGTCTATGGAAGCTTGGAAAAAAATACGGATACTTCACGCAAGTGCAATACTTCCGTGAACGTTGGGAATCAGACGGTTTAGGGTTACTTATATTTATTGTGCTTGTCTTACTGCTAATACCGTATCTGTTAATTGGTGTAATGGGAGGAAGTGGAACATTAGCAACAATTACAGAAAACACAATCCCACGATGGTTCGGTGGGTTGCTTATATGTGTGGTCGTCTTGTCTTATGTGACATATAGTGGTATGCGAGGAACTGCTTGGGTCAACACATTTCAAACCCTTGTCTTTATGACACTGGGGGGAATCACTTTTGTGGTGATTATTCAGAAATTAGGGGGACTCTCGGAGGCACTTTCAAAAGTTGACACACATCTCCTAAAGCAATCAGAGCATATTCAACCTTTAGAACTATTGACCTACACATGCATTCCACTCTCTGTTGGCATGTTTCCGCACATCTTCTCTCACTGTCTAACTGCTAAAGATGTGAGCACATTCCGATATCCAGTAATCTTATATCCTCTCTGTATAGCGGTGGTATGGATACCGAGCGTCCTATTGGGTATTTTAGGAAATGTGGATTTCGCAGGACTGTCTCGACCAGAAACCAACAATGTTCTCATTAAACTCATACACAAACATGCACCAGGAGTCTTAGCAGGTTTCTTAGGAGCCGGTGTTTTCGCAGCGATCATGTCTTCGTTAGATTCACAATCGTTGTCACTCGGCAGTATGTTTACGCACGATATTGTACAGCATTATATGAAAAAGGGCGGACAAGAAAAAATGTCCGACAAACAACATGTGTGGGTGGGACGATTCTTCGTGATTGGGATACTGTCTATAACCTATATCCTATCTCTAATAGCAACTTCAAGCATCTTTAAACTCGCGATATGGTCTTTTACTGGCTTCTCAGGACTTTTTCCAATAGTGGTTGCTGCACTGTTTTGGAAACGAAGCACTAAAATAGGTGTCTATGTATCAATCGCAAGTGTGACAGTATTATGGTTATATTTCTTTATACAAAATTGGCAAACATCCGGATACACAGTTGGTGGTACAGGGATCATGCCTGTTGCTGTAATCATCCTCACATCTTCGTCCATCTTATTTCTTGTATCACTGATAACAAAACCACCATCTTCAGATACGATAAATAAGTTCTTTACAATTTGAAAGGTATATATAATTACATGAAGATTAAATAAATATTGGGGTAATTCAACCCATAAAAATGATCGTAGGGGCTGGGTTTCCTTGTAGGGGCTGGGTTTCCCAGCCCGAACATTACCGGTTTCTCTGTCCGCATATTAACCAATTTAAATCTTAATCTTTATCCAATTATATAGTCAGAAACATGAAAGTTGCTTATATCACTGCTGGTGCCGCAGGTATGTATTGCGGTACATGTATACACGACAACACCATGGCATCAGCATTAAAAGACCAAGGACATAATGTTTCATTAATTCCAACATATACACCAACACGAACAGATGAAGAGAATGTAAGTTTAGACAGGGTGTTCTATGGTGGCATTAATGTCTATCTTCAACAAAAGATCGCATTTTTCCGACATACACCATGGGCATTTGATAGACTACTTGATAACAACTCACTTCTGAATAGTCTGTCGCGCTTAAGCGCATCTACAGATGCTCGTGATTTAGGGTTACTGACCGTTTCTATGCTCAGTGGTGAGAACGGATTTCAGAGAAAAGAGTTAGAGAAATTAGTAAAATGGCTCCGTGAAGAGAACAGACCCGATATTGTCTATTTAACGAATTCTATGCTATTGGGATTCGCAAAAGAAATAAAAAATGCTTTAGATGTTTCAGTGATTTGTGCACTTCAAGGAGAGGACATCTTTTTGCGGGACCTAATTGACCCATACAAATCAGAAGCATTAACACTATTGGCTGAACGCGCGACAGATGCAGACGGTTTCGTTGCACCAAACAGCTACTACGCACAATTCATGGCAAGTGAGTATCTGAAAGTCTCCGTTGATAGAATTGATGTCGTACCACTTGGATTGAACTTGGAAGGACACGGTAGAATAGACGAAAAACCTGGGCCCCCTCCTTTTATTGTTGGGTATCTGGCTCGGATATGTCCAGAGAAAGGTTTACATATCTTGGTCAGTGCCTTCTATACGCTTGCGAAAGAGTTCGGCATAGATAACTTAGAATTGCATGTTGCCGGTTATTTAGGAAAAAAGGATAAACCCTATTTTGAGGAATTAGTTAACCAGATAAATGCCTGGGGTCTTCAGGATAGTTTCGTACATTATGGGGAAGTCACACGAACACAGAAGATAGACTTTCTGAACCGTTTACATGTTTTCTCTGTACCTACTGTTTATCGGGAATCCAAAGGGTTATCAGTATTAGAAGCATTAGCAAACGGCGTACCTGTCGTACAACCGAAACACGGTTCATTTCCGGAGATAATCAAGGCAACCGAAGGCGGTATCCTCGTAGATCCTGAATCTGCAGAATCGGTTGCTGAAGGTATATATCAATTATTCCGGGATCCTTCAAAACGTAAACAATTAGGTGCAAATGGACAGATGATTGTGCATCAGAATTTTAACCGCGAAAAAATCGCACAGCAACTCATGAATGTCTTTGAAAAATATGTATAGGATTGGAAAATAGTTATGCTCTTGTTAATCAATTTCGGAATATATCACAAACAATCTGTAGCACAAACTTTTAGTTTGTGCCGTTCTACGTTTCATTTCTAACAACCGGTAATGTTGGAAAACTAATACAAATGATATAATATCTCAAATCAAAGGAAAAAAGAATGACTAATACATGGATTATCTTTGTTATTCTCACAGTGGCGTCTTGGGGACTCTATGGCGTTTTCTTACACAACGGACAAAACTCTATGTTAGAAGAAAATGCAGATCCTGAACAGGATAAAGATATTAGACGATACAAATCCTTTCTGTTTGTAGGACTCGCATATCTTCTGGTTGCGGTTATCGGTTCTGCAGTATTACTACTTTTAAGTGGAGCAGAATGGTCATTTACAAGTAAGGGAGTTACATGGTCATTCATTGCGGGAGTTGTCGGCGCAATAGGAGCATTTGGTGTATTGCTTGCGTTCGGTGCTGGTGGCAAACCTGCCGTTGTCATGTCAATTGTCTTCGCTGGAGCACCCATCGTAAATGCTGTTGTCGCAACGTTGTCCCATCCACCAGAGAATGGTTGGAGTGCTGTCCGTCCAGAATTCATAATCGGTATTCTGCTCGCAGCCATCGGGGCATGTCTTGTCATGTATTTCAGACCATCTTCATAGACAATCAGCAAATCCTCTATCAGACAATCAGCAAATCCTCTATCAGACAAACTGCTAATTAAACTTCTATCCTTTTCAACGATTGATACTCTATTAACTAACAATAGGAGTGTAATTACATGAACGTAGCAGAATTGCAGGATGCTGAGGATGCCGAATTGATAATTGCTGTGTTGGCTGGACAAAACAGAGCATTTGATGAACTGTTCAACCGTTATCAACGCGCGATGCTAACAGTAGCACAACAGATCGTGAGAAACCCAGCGGACGCTGAAGATATAGTTCAGGATGCTTTTCTCTTAGCATTTGAAGCACTACCACAACTCGATAACTTGAATAGATTCGGCGCATGGTTACATTCCATTACAAGAAACCGCGCACTTCGCTACATGAAACGCGCAAGCAGAATCCAATTGCATGAAGATGAAGATGATGAATTACAGATTCCAGCAGAACAGAATTCTACAGATCCAGCAATCATATTAGTAAAAGAATCTACACATGAAGCAATCCGAGATACAATTGATTCACTGCCATCGGATTTTCAAGAAGTCATCAAACTCTATTACTGGGTTGATATGCCACAGAAACGAATTGCTGATTTTCTTTCACTTCCTTTAACGACAGTAAAATGGCGACTTCATAAAGCGAAAGATATGTTAAAAACATTGTTAGAAAAAAGAGGATACGGAGATATCCTATCCTTCTGACGTTATCCCTGCCAATACAATAGAAACTCGTTATGTCAGTACTCTTCAGTCCCGTAGGGGCGATATGTTTATAGAATTTAGTCCCGTAGGGACGATATGTTTATAGAAAGCTTTTATCAGCACTCTTTAGTCCCGTAGGGACGATATGTTTATAGAAGCTAACACCAATCGTCAAATTAGTAAACAATAAACGGAAATTAAGAACCCTATACAATAGCATGAGGAATCAAAGGATGGAACAGGAACGACAAAATGAAATACGGGGACTGTTACAGATATTAGAACAGACAGCAGAAATCGCTGAAGATGCCATCTTAACCGAGGCATATAAAAATGCAGAGGAAAGATGTATAACACAATTCAATAAGGTCCTGAAACGACTTACAGAGATTGATGCGGTACCTAATGACCTATTTGATGCGCTTCAGGAAGATGCATCTTACAGTGAAATCAGTATCGCCTGTCATCACCTCGCCGCTTATCTGAGCGAGGGGCTTGGAGCCTTTCCTGATCTAAAAGGTATGATGACAAATATTCTTGGCAAAAAGTTCATTGATGACATCACTGATGAATTCAAAGAGAGTAAATTTGGTGATCTGATTCGCAACGCAATGCCAGATTTTTTAACACTCAAAACCTTAGACGATATCTCTAAATCCTTTGATGTCAGTCATAACGGACCGAAAAGATTAATCATTGATACTGAGTTAGGCGCAATAAAAATACATACAGCAGACACAGATAAGGTTAATGTTTTTGTCCACAGGTCTGCTCAGATTAAGTCAGATAGACTTGCTGCCGATATGCTTGATGATTTTCAAGTGAATTTTATTGAAGAAGGTAAGAATCTAAAAATCGATGGAAACTTCATAACCGAAAAACAGCATTGGAGAAAAATCGCGGATCGCATTGATATTGGCTTTGATGTTGTTGTGCCACGAAGCCGTTATGATATTGACCTTAAGACGAAGAATGGAGACATCACGGTAACTGATGTGAATGGGGCGGTTGAATGTAGAACCGCAAACGGGAATCTTCAATTCCAAAATATCACTGGACTACTGTATGCATATACAGAGAAAGGAAATGTCAGACTGAATAAAGGTAAAGGAGACATCAGATTAGAAACATTACGCGGGGATATAGATATATCTGATAACACTGGAAAAGTTGATACGGTAACATCTGGTGGTAACCTCCGTTGCACAAATGTTGTCGGTGAGATTATCGGAGAATCTTCAGGCGGGTTCATAAAGATCATTGCATGTAAGGGTGGTACAAAATTAGATGCATCTGGTGGCAGCATAAATGTAGAAAACGATGGTCCAATTACAGCTAAAACTATCGGTGGCTCAATCAATGCAAATATTATAGGTCAACTCAAAGATGATTCAGTTATTGAAGCATCTGGAGGAGATATTACAGTATCACTCATATCAGCAGTAGCTGCGAAACTTGATGCAAGAAGCGGGGGCGGAGAAATCATCTCTGCGTTACCCATCATCAGAACAGACAAAGACGATGCTGAATCATGGAAACTGCAGGGTGTTATTAATAGTGAAGGACCCCTAATGACCCTTCGCAGTGTAGGTGGGGACATTATATTGAAAAGTAAACCGTGAACAACCAAATATCCTTGCTTCTATCTCTCCAATCTGCTATAATCAGGGAAACTTTTTTAGATACTGGACTGAATACGTGTAAAATAATGTCCAGTAATGACCAAGAACACACTGAAACAAAGGAGTTACAGTAATGAAACGGTTATCTATATGTTTTATCCTCTTAGCAATGATAGTTGTTATGGGATGTGGAGATCAACAGAAATCATTGACGATCGTCTGGGCAGAATGGGACCCAGCAAATTATTTACAGACCCTTTCTGAGGATTTTACAGCGGAAACAGGTATCGCAGTTGATGTGGTCCAGATACCTTGGGATAAATTCCAAGATAAAATCTTCAATTCATTCACCGGAAAAAGCGATTTATACGACATCGTAATCGGAGACAGTCAATGGCTGGGTAGAAACTCAGTAGGTGAACACTATATTGATTTGACCGAATGGATCAATGAAAACATTGATGTAGACTCTATCTATGGACCAGCAATGACTGCATTTGCTGAGTATCCGAAAGGTAGCAAAGAATACTGGGCTTTACCGGCACAGGTTGATGCGGCAGGATATGTTTATCGCAAAGACCTATTTGAAGATCCAGAAGAGATGACGGCATTTCAAGAGAAATACGGGTACGCACTTGCTCCCCCCAAAACTTATGCCCAACTACGAGATATAGCTGAATTCTTTACGCGACCTGATCAAGACTTACATGGAATCGCAACCTGGTATAGCAAAGAATATGACGGCATAACGATGGGATTTCAACAGGTTATGTGGAGTTACGGCGCATCTTATGGTGACCCAGATACTTTTAAGGTCGATGGATACATTAACACTGATAAAGCAGAAGAAGCACTTAAGTATTACAAAGACCTTTTAGAGTTCGCGCCACCAGATGCTCCAAACTACTATTGGTCTGAAACAAACGATGCATATCTCGCTGGAAAAGTAGCGATGGCAATGAACTATTTCGCGTTTTTCCCAGGGGTGGTTAGTGCAGAAACGAATCCCAACTATCATGACAAAAGCGGTTACTTCATTGCTCCCGAAGGACCCGACGGACATTATATCAGTATCGGTGGACAAGGGATGTCCATCTCCAGCTATTCAAAAAATCAGGATATTGCTAAACAGTACCTAAAATGGTTTATGCAGAAATCTGTACAGGAAAAATGGGCAAAATTAGGTGGATTCACACCACATAAAGAGATATTGCAGTCTGATACTTTCAAAACTGCAACACCCTTCAACGAAGCATTCGCCGCAAGTTTTCCATATCTGCGCGATTTCTGGGCAGTTCCACAATATCAAGAACTCTTGCAGGTATGTCAGACAAACTGGAACGAAGCAATTACAGGTATAAAAACACCTAAGGAAGCTTTAGATACTATCGCAGAGAAACACGAAGAGATTTTTGAAGCCATGAAGGAAAACGCGGAACAGTGATCAGTTCAATCTATGGTGATGTTTTATAGTATTTGCACACTTACACACCGCGGTAGGTGCGATTTCCTTATCGCACCGATGTAGAATGTGTAAGAAATACCATATTCTACCATAAATTAGTATTTGCACACTTACACACCGCGGTAGGTGCGATTTCCTTATCGCACCGATGTAGAATGTGTAAGAAATACCATATTCTACCATAAATTTTCAGATGATTCGGGACTTATGCAATTTCGAACGTTACGTATTCTATGCTGTCTGGTCAGTATATGATAACGTGAGTTTGATAAATGTAGCGCAAACTTTCCAGTTTGCGAAGATGTGCCACAAACTGAAAGTTTGTGCTACAATTCACGCCTCTCGAATACGAAATGGTGTGAGTGAACGCATCCGAAATGATTAATCAAACTGGCGTTATGATACATTCAAACTGAAATTGTGTAAGTCCTTAAAATTGCTACTTGTTGTCTCGTGTAGTTGTCTGATTGATGCATTAACAATTGTCGTATGAAGTTCAACCGTTTCTCACATGGCATGAGTGATTACCAACTAAAGATGGCATTTATAATGCCAACGATGGTTCTGCTCATTCTGATGAATATCTTTCCGCTTCTTTGGTCACTGTTTTTAAGCTTTCATGACTACGATGCGTCAATGCCAAAATCTCCAAGATTTATCGGAGCGAACAACTATATTGATGTTCTCTCTGATCCAGACATGTGGGGTTATTTTCGAACGACCGCATATTTTGTCGTCTTGGCTGTATCTGCTCAGTTCCTGATCGGGTTTGGTTTAGCTCTTCTTTTAAACCGCCACTTCATCGGTAAGGGAATCGTCACAACTTTACTACTCCTACCGATGATGTTGTCCCCCGTAGTAGTCGCACTTTTCTGGCGATTCATCCTTGCTTCCGATGGCTCGGGGTTGCTGAACTTTCTTTTGAGTCCAATCCAATACATCCCAATCATTAGAGATGTATTTAGTCCACCCATTGCATGGACAACCGATCCGAAGATAGCAATGTTAGCTGTGGTAATCGTTGATACTTGGATGTGGTCTCCCTTTATGATGTTAATCGCATTGGCAGGATTGAGTGCTATACCGAAATACCTATACGAAGCAGCGGATGTAGACAGAGCATCTGCATGGTTCAAATTCAGACGTATTACGTTGCCTTTGGTTTCACCACTTCTGCTAATAGCACTCCTATTCCGGACTATGGATGCTTTCAAGATGTTTGACATTGTCTATGTGCTAACACGCGAGGGGGGACCCGGTACCGTCACCGAAACCGTTTCAATGAATCTATATAGACTTGCATTTCGCAATTTTGATACTGGTAAAGCCTGTGCATTGGCTTATATACTGCTTATAATTATCGTTGCACTGAGCAATATCTATGTAAAATACCTGAATAAAGTTAAGGGAGAGAATTAGCATTAAATGTCACGTTTTATTTACAGGTTACTTATTCTGCCGAAAAGATCCATTACGTTGTCATTTGCAGCTTTAAAGTCAGTTTATAGGTGGTTCTTAAGGATTCTGCCAGTTTTATTAACGATACTGATCTTTTCATTAATTGCTTTTGCTGTCATAACATACATTCTTCCGATAATTTGGATATTACTTACATCTCTAAAGACTCGTGTAGACATCAACACAAAACTACCTAAGTTTCTATTTGCAGTATCATTGGAAAATTATCTGAAACTGCTACCAGCGGGTGGTTTACCGTTCGCAACATATCTATTCTTCATTCAGACGATTTTAGGTCTGATTCTATACACACTATTTTCTTTTATTAAGAACCCATTTAAGAAGTATATTTCAACGCGAACGCTTGGGATTATTTGGAACAGCATCTTTGTAGGAACGTGTATTTTCAGTTTTTTCACTACAGTACCTACGCAGAGCAGACTACAAGTTGATGTTAGGTATCAGTTCTTTTCTTTAATAATATGTTCAGTTGTTGCATATCTATTGATAAATCCGTGGAATAAAAACCGAATCAATTTAAATGAAGTCTCTAATGGGTTAGCAGTAAATGACAAGAAGGAGAACTTGGCGTTCTTAATTCCGGTTATATTGTCTACTGTCGGTGTCTTTATCTGTTTAGCAAACGGTGGTTCTAATTTCTTCTATCAATTACTGAACAGTATCATTGTCGGTGGAGGTAGTACCATCCTTGCAGTCGGATTAGGTACAATTGCTGCTTATGCATTTTCACGTTTCGACATTGCTGGCAAGGAAGATCTTCTGTTTTTCATTCTCAGTACCCGGATGCTTCCACCTGTTGTGGTTGTAATACCGATCTATCTCATGTATATTTCCTTGAAGTTAATAGATACGCATTTCGGATTGATTCTACTTTATACGACTTTCAATGTTTCTTTTGCTGTATGGTTGATGAAGGGATTCATTGATGAGATACCGAGGGAATACGAAGATGCAGCCCTTGTTGATGGCTATACACGTTTCCAAACATTCATGAAAGTCGTCTTACCACAATCCGTGACAGGCATTGCTGCAACTGCAGTGTTCTGCTTAATAACCGCTTGGAACGAGTTCGCCTTCGCACTTGTTTTAACAGAAACGGGTGGTAGAGCGGTAACTGCACCGCCATCCATAACAAGTGCAACTGGTTCTGCTGGTATGGATTGGGGTAAAATTGCTGCATCAACTTTCATCTTTCTGCTACCAGTCGCTATATTTACGTTCTTGATGCGTAGTCACCTCCTACGCGGTGTAACATTTGGTGCTGTCAAAAAATAGGATATTGATACTGTTTTGATATCTTAGAGTCATCAAACAACATCCAATACCGAAATGGACAATAGGATTCTTTTCCTGTAGGAGCGATCTCCGAATCGCGACTTAACGTAGTGATAGTCGGGAATCGGCCAGAATCATGTTAACTGGCCTCCTACATCTCAAATGTCCCATTAATTCAAAAGTTCACTAAAAATTAAAAGTGCATCCACTTTTTAGTTAATACGGAGGCAAAAGATGGCTCAGAAAAGAAAAAATAAAAAAAATCATGCGTATGTCGAAAAAATACCCCGAGTCATGTACAGTCACATACGGGAATTGGGTATAAAAACGTTCAATGAATACAAAGAATGGTGTCGTGAGCATCAATTCAGTTGCAGCTTAAACAAAAGTTCACACCAACGTCGTAAAGAACTTAGCGCAGCAAAAGCTGAAATAGCAAAACAACTATTAGCTGCTGAGAAAAAAAGCCGAAATCTAAAAGATATTATTCCAAAAATCTACAGTAATAAGATTCGTGAAAGTGAACTCAGGAACGGTATTGCTAAAGAAATTGCTCTCACATTTAAGAGGAGTAAATATCCGAAACTCCTTCTCAGGTTTTTACTATATCTTGAAAAAAACTCTGATCTATTGGATGACATATCCTATATTAGAGGTATAGAAGCGATTGCGAGACATTATAAGAGTTGGGTTCGTCCTCTTGAACATTGGCATGTCAAAAGACATAATCAAGCACATCAATTTTCTGAATTACTTCGACATCTATTCGCTACCTATAGTATTCCAGCATTCATGGATAGTGTGTGGTTTTTAGACAATGAAACATATCAGAACTGGTATCTACATATCGGATCAGGTCAAAACATTAGAACTGCATCCGGTTTACCAACAGCACTTACGAAGAAGATGGCACATCATTTCCTTGATACACCGAAGCAATATAACATGGATGAAGCATTGCGATGGGGACAAGTTCATGCATTAGGTGGAGATAAACGGTTGTTGGATGCTCTTCGCGGCACGAGACTAATTCAGGATTTTGAACACGATGATTTCTGGCTAAATGTCTTTAGATTCTTCATTGCAAATCCTATGTTAGATGTCAGTCATGTAAATCCCATCATTGACTATATTTGGAATCAGAAATATCAGATTCAGCAAGTTGTTGTTGAAAGAGGAGTTGTAGAGGAACATGATCCACCGCAACCCAACTTTAGTATGAAAGGGAGAACCCCAGAATCGTTACTCAAGCAGGTTAATGATTGGCATATATCACTGGGTAAAGTCCAACGTGGTGGGAAACTACAGTGGATGCCATCAGATATTGGTGAATTCCAGATAAGAATAAAAGACAATCAGAAGAAACAGTCAAAAATCTTTCAGATACGAGAACTGCTGAGCACCGATGAACTCATTTATGAGGGTAGCAAGATGCGGCATTGCGTCAGGACCTATTCAGAATCCTGCTATAACGGCAAAACATCAATTTGGACAATGGAATCAATGGATGAAATTGGTAAAGATCTGAAGAAAACATTGACAATTGAGGTCGCGTTAAAAGAGAGATTAATAAAACAGGTTCGTGGCAAACAGAATAGACTACCTACACAGAGCGAGATGTCCATTATAAGAAGATGGACAACGAAAGAGAATCTCTCTATTGCCAATTATGTAAGCGTAGCACAAAACTGAAACTGCCAGCATGAAACGACATGGGAGACCTTCTTTAGATTATCCACTCAAACATACCGAAATCTTTCTAAACAACAGAAGATTTCAGTTAACTGTTGTTGATGATCCTGACCAATATTTAGAAACATTAAGCAAAGAAGATGTTGAAGGTACACTGTTCTTACCCTATTGGACGTATCTTTGGGAATCATCCATCGGTTTGGCACAATATCTATCAGATAACAGAACTACACTATCCAACAAAAGTATTCTTGAGATAGGTTGTGGATACGGACTTGCAGGAATCGTTGCCGCTAAATTTGGTGCAAAGGTTACATATACCGATTTTGAACACGATGCACTCCTATTTGCAAGGCATAATTCACAACAGAACGACGTATCAGTTGGCACTTATGTTCAGATGGATTGGTCTGCACCATGCTTTCAAAACAGATTTGATGTTGTTCTCGGTGCTGATGTGATCTATGAGGAACAGAATTGGGATTCGATCATTGAGCTACTGCACAACCTTCTTGAACTTAAAGGGGTCGCAATCTTTTCTGAACCGAACCGAAAAAATGCAGATGGATTTTTCAAACTTATCCGTGAAAACGGATTCACATTCAAAAAATCCATCTGCTCAATTTCATTGCAAGAGAAGACTGCAAAAATAAATCTTTTTCAAGTTAAGCACGAGTAACGATAGAATTATGGACTTTCTTTTTGCTGCTTTGCTGGATGTATTTCATAGCATGTCCCCTTATAACAGATAATGACATGCTTACCAACTGAAAGATATTTTGCCAGATCGGGTTCTTTCTTAATCAACTCAAAATAGGCTGTACTTGCGAATTCTACCTTGGTCGTCTTGGTATTCTTCTTATGTGTGCTGTCGACCCAGACTTTATCAAGTAGATAGAATGTCTTGTCCTTGACATGTTTGATTGTCGTCTGTGTTACTGCTAACTGTTCTGCTTCTTGCATTTCTTGAACAGTTATGCTCTCTATTACTAACCTTGCAGCTTTACTTTCAGCAACCCTTACTTCTGAGAGCTCAACTCCACTATCGGTAGTTGATGGTGCTCTGGGTGCAGTCACAGGTACTGGTCGGTTGCTTCTACCTCTACTACCTCTCTGGAATCGTTGAAGTTGACTCAGCATTCTACCGGGGGAATCTTCTTCGGTTACAAGGAATGACGTATATGGTGTCATGATGCCATATTTTTCACTAAGTCGTGTAATCTCCTCACTCAACTCTTTGTTCTCTCCATTTAGTCGGATTTCGTCGACAAGATACGCAACCTTACGTTGTGCCCACAATCTTGGCATAAACTGGTGATCCGACTGTTGCCTTGGGAACTCAGTCTTGTTAGAGAATTCATGGGTTTTCCCGTTTATGTCTCCACGCAAGACAAGATCGGTCTCTCCTGTCCCTACATATCTACCCAGCACTGTGAGTTGAGAACCACGGAACAGATGTGGTAGTTTCTTAGGATAAAAATCCTTTAGCTTGATGTTCCGAATATCCAAATCTAAATTCACAAGAACAGGTTCACTTACTTTTGTATAGAACGATGAGATAGCAATCTCCAAATCTTCTTCCGGTTTCACATATTGACGGGTACCACTATTCTGTGCTGACATTTTGTCAAGTAGATCTACGTTGACATCATACCCTACACCGAATACAAAGACACGAGATTTGTCGTTGTTTGCTACTGACACGTTCTTAAGGATAATAGCGGTATCCGTTACACCGACAGTTGCCTCTCCATCAGTAAGGAACACAACAATGCGTGGACGTTTAGGGTCCGGTTTTTCTTCTAAAGCCGCTTGCAGCGCGCCATTGATATTTGTGCCACCATTTGCAACGATACCATCAACAAAAGCGAGTGCATCTTTCCGAATCTTCTTCACCGAGTCCAAACGTTCTGAAAACGGATCAACATCTGTATTGAAAGTGATTAAGTTGAAGCGGTCACCATCATTCAGGTTGTTGATACAGAAACGGAGTGCTTTCTTCGCCTGTTCAATCTTCTTGCCTTTCATACTACCCGAACGGTCAAGTATAAAGATGAAATCTTTCTCAACGATCTCCTTCTTATTCACTTCAAACTTCGGTGAGATGAGGAGCATAAAGTAACCATCTTCGTCAACATCCTCACGATGTGTAATTAGGTCAATACCGAAATCTTTATCTGATAAGGAATAGTAGCAGGCGAAATCGCGCAGCACTTGAACATTTGACCCTTCGTAACTGATATTGGCACGATTATCGTCTTTACGATTGACTGCCACTTCATGTGTAGGCGAATAGATCGTCTTTAGGCCATGTTTACTTTTTATGTCAATTGAGACAGCAAGACTTGCTGTTGGTTGTTGCGTGAACTGATCGGTTCGAAGCGGATACGTATACCTTGCTAGACCGGCATCTGCCTTAATCACTTGTGAGTATTCCAGTTGAATCCGTCTTTCACCTCTCGGCGGAATCGGAAACACGCGTGCCTTAAATGCCCTGGTGCCAACATACTCCAGAAGTGCGGGATCCTGCATAGAACGTACAATACCTTCGTAAATGCTGCGTGCTCTATCTTTTGCAAGCAGTTCTGCTTTAACCGGTTTACCGTTTATATAGAGGACAAAGTCTGAAACTGCCACTTCATCAGCAAGGGGAAAGATATAGGTTCCTTCCAGTTGTCGGTTATTTGGATTTGCGAAAACTTGGTCAATTTTCGTTGTAGCCAGTTGGTTATCAATGGTTACATTTACATGATGCTTCTCAATTCTGATGTTCTGTAGTTGTGTGTTGCGGGGTGCGTTAGTAAAGACGATACCCTGTGCATACACAGATTGAACAACTCCTGTTAGGAGTAGGATAAACAGTATAGCATGAAAATTCCGTATTCTCATGGTAACCTCCATCAGTTTGTGATACGTTGGATTCATGTATGGTATTCTACTTTTTCTTCCCTGTGATTGTCAAGTTGTCTTTCTCAACTATGGCGATATAACCTGGTCTATTAGTATTCACCCATTTTCCAATTTCTATATCCCAGTACCCCCATTGTCCAGTCATTATGACGTAGTCTTCTTCCTCCTCTTGTCGTTTCTGTCTTTCTCCTTTTACACCGAATGCTTTCAGTAAAGCGGGAACATCATCATCTTGCATTGGGTCATATTCTTTGGGTTTCCAATTAGTATAGGTCACAGGTTCACCATTTTCCCATTCCCATTTCCCCTCCTCCTTTTTATCTGTCAATCCAATCCAATACGGGGCTCTTCCAAAAACTGATTCAATCCATATCTGTTCTGCTTCACTGGTAATCGTCACAAGATATGCACCTGCATCGGCTGCTTGTTTGCGTGCATCTTCCCGAGTCTTACAGTGAATCCATTTGTATACGTGTCCGTTTGAAGGATTCATGATCCACTTAGCAGGAAAATCAGGGATGTAGGCTGGTCGATACTGTTCCTCTTCTTTCCGTTTTTCTAAGATAGGTTTTACCATATCGTTAGCATTTCCATCTAACCTCAAGACAATGTCATCTACCTCTGCTTCTTTATCTATCAAGAACGGTTCTGCATAAGCCGTTAGTCCATTATGCTTAAGTTTTATAGTACATATTCCAGGTCGAGATACCCAATGATAGAAGTTGCCATCTGCATTTGTAGATAGCGTAAGTGTACTTTTTGAAGCATAAGAATCATTATTCACCATTCTAAACCAATTAAAGTCTATTTTAACCGATGCTTGTGCCAGTGGAGAACCGTCTTTGTATAGTATTTTTCCCTGTATAAAGAGGCGTTTACCCATAGTGATGACAACGTTCTTTATTTCTGCTCCTGGTTCTATTGAGAACGTTACTTTACCGAGATGCTCAAAACCAGAGAAATGTGGATAAAACTTCATTGTTCCGAACTGCACAACTTCAATCCGTGAAGGACTTGTAAGAAATACACCGTCGTGTTCCTCTTGCTTTCTCTGAACCCGTAATTGTACCAATCCTGGCGATATATTGATAAAGGAGAACCTTCCCTCTAAATCTGTCTGCGTGATCAGACTATCATGTAAATCAATTGTACCACCCTTTATAGGATCAATTTCGACCTTAGAGAGATGAATCTCTATATCACGTATCGGTTTTCCATCAGCCGTAACGATCAGACCTGATAGTTTTGATAAGGGTTCTTCTGCCAGGACACTTAGAGTGAACGCAAACGTAAAGAGTGTCAGTAACACAGTGAAGGTAATTTGTTTTTTTGTGGCATTTAGTCTAATCATAGTCTGTTCTCACAATTATTTCATCAACACAGTCTATAAAATGATTGTCACTCTTTTAATCTTCTTATGAAAATGAAATAAATATTTAGTTAATCCAATCCATAAAAACACTCGTAGGGGCTGGGTTTCCCAGACCGCATATTACCGGTTACCCCTTCCGCATATTACCCAATTTAATTCTCAATCTTCATTAGAAGTTTTTAAAATCTCTTTTTCAATGATTGCATATTTGACAAACTTCCGTATCGGATTATTCATTTCTACTGCTATCCACTTTTTAGATGAGAATTCCAAAGCAAATGCAGCTTTTCCTTGATGGACAGAAATAAAACTTGGTTTTCCTGTTAACCAGTTTGAATAGTTAAGTGGTTGCTCATCAGTCCACTTCCATGTCTGTTCATTCACTGGTAAACTTAGACCGATCCAGTAAAACCTTTTCGTGAAAAAAGCGGCTTCCAGCCATTTCTGTTCGGCTTCATCATTTATAGCCACCAGATATGCTTTTTCCGATTTTGCTTTTAAAGTTGCATCCTCATAGTTTTCACACTTTATTGTTTTGTATGCATGTCCATTTGAAGGGTTTACAATCCATACTGCTTCACGCGACTTTTCTCTTTCGGTTCGCTTAGCTCGGGTTTTCCCAAGATTACTCAGCCTAAATTCAAGATTATCCTTCTGTTCACCCTCATTGAGATGAAACCATCCCTTCCTGGCTATGACCCCCTCTACTTTCACCACTACTAAATATTCAGCTACTTTCTCAGGTTTGTATGAAACAAAATAACCTTCTGAATCCGTCTTAGAACCACCGCCTGACATGCCAGAGCTACGACTCGTGCTCAACGCATAAATTGGATTGTTACCCTTTCTACGGTGAACATAGATCTCAAAATCTGTATTCACAAGCGGTTTTCCATCTGGTAAGAGAATCCTACCACTTATCCGCATACGCGGTTTTTTCACAGTGACAACAACGTTTGAGATATGTTTTCCCTCTTCAATACCGAAAGTGATTTTCCCAAACCATGTGGGAAAATGACGTAGAAAAGCAGTGGAGTGGAATGTTAAATCACCAATCTGAATGGACACGATCTCGTATTCTGATCCATAGTCAGGAAACATTACCAGTCGTGATGCTCTTGTGTCTATATTCGCAATAGAGAAGAAACCTTTCTCATCAGTTGTAGCTTTAGACCATGATAGGATCGGTTTACGTTGTCCTGTTTCGCGTCCCTGTTCGATTACTAATGGTTTAACAGCAAGCTGCAACAGTGGAACTGGATGTCCATTTGTGTCCACAACATGTCCAGATAGAGTTGATGTGTTCTCCTGGGAAACGCATGGTGTAGAGATTGCAGCTATAGATATAAGCAACCCGATAAAGACAGCGATATAGTGTTTAAGTGAGAATGGATATAACATAAATAACACCTTATCAAATTCACTGATTTAACTTTTCAATGCAGTGTCCATGTCTTTCAGACGACGTGCTTTTCTAACAAGGCTGAAAAACTCTCTCAGAAATCTCCTTATTTTGTGTCTGTTTTTGTGAAATTTAGTGAGTTAGTTTACGTAAATTGCTATCAAGATTTGTCTGGTTATGAATTATGCAATTATGTGAATGATACACAACGGTAAGAGAAAGACATAGTGACACTCCAGACATGCGCTAAGACGTTTCTGCGTTGAAAAAGTTTAATTCTGACAAAAGTAACAGCATTGGAAGGTTGATAGGTGCAGATGGTGACCGCACCTATCAACCTATAGTCAGCATTGAAATTAACGTATTATCCTTCCTTCTGTTCCTTCAGCTTACGCACTTTTTTGACAAGCAATAATAACTCCTCTTTACGCAGCTTCTCTTCTGGGGTATCAGACTCTATGTGGGGTAACACTTTTTCAATCGTAGATTCAACATTCGCTAAACTGCCATCCTTTGCCCAATAACTCTCCTTTAGAATCTCGGCAAATTCCGCGACAGCTGCAACGAATTGATATTCAGCTGTTGCATCTTCAAACGTTTGTTTCAACTGGTCAGTAGAAAATGTCTCGTTAACCTCTGTAACCTTCAGAGTGTCAGGATCTTCATGTCGGATATAGACGGTAGCAAGTTTACCATCAGCGTCTTCGTGAAGTTTTATCTCATACAGTGCCGTGACGCTATGTCCTGCTCCAACTTCACCCGCATCAACATCGTCTTTACGAAAATCTTCGTGTGCAAGTGAACGGTTTTCATATCCGAGCAGTCGAAAACGGCTGACAGTTTCAGGATTAAACTCAACTTGAATCTTAGCATCTTTAGCGATGACTTGGAGAGTGCCAGTCAGATCTTCAACAAAGACACGTTTTGCTTCTTTTATGGTGTCAACATAAGCATAACTTCCATTACCTTTGTTTGCCAGTTGTTCCATCAAGGTATCGTTGTAGTTTCCCATCCCAAAACCGACAGTTGTAAGTGTAACACCTTCTTTTACATAGTTACTAATCTTTTTAAGGATTGCATCAGGACCCGTCTGACCAACATTTGCAACACCATCCGAACAAAGAATTACTCGATTGATGCAGTTTGACTTTGAATTCTTTAGAGCAAGTTTATATCCGACTCGGAGTCCTTCCTCTGCATTCGTAGCGCCATTGGTATGAAGTCTGTTGATTGCTTCTATGATGTATTCACGATTATTAATCCCTGTATGTGGGAGCACTACCTGTGCATTGGATCCATAGACAACAATTCCAACTTTGTCTGTTGGACGAAGCTGATCAACAAGAAGAGTCAACGCTCTCTTCACTAACCCTAATCGGTTTTCCATGTTCATTGAACCGGAGATGTCCACGACAAATGTTAGTATTGCATCCTTACGTTTTATTTCTGGAATGTCACGTCCCTGAATGCCGATGCGAAGCAATTGAAGTCTCTTTCCTTCGCCAAATTTTGCATGAGCACCTTCAAGATGAATAGCAAATGTTTGTTCTATTGTTGGAGGGGAATAGTTGTAGTCAAATGAATTGATATATTCCTCCACACGCACAGAATCTGCAGGTGATATGTTCCCATCACGAAGATAACGTCGCATCACAGTATAGGAAGCAGTATCTACATCCATCGCAAAAGTAGAAAAGTTATCATCTTCTGTATCAATAAATGGATTAGTGCCATGACTTCTATAGAAAACATCATCATAGATGGCACTGTTAGGTGGATTTAACTGTGTGACATTATGGGACACTGCTGCACTATTATTTGAGAATGTCAACATAGCAGCAGATTGTCTCATATTTCTGACAATCGGTTGACTCAATTTTGCTTTCGGTGGATCTGGTGCAGTAAACATCACACCAACGATGTGTTTGTACGTAGATTGTCTATGATAACCGATACGAGTTTCAATGAATAAGACGACAATTGCGAGTAGTGCAATTGAAACAAAAAACGCTCCTAAAATCCTTTTGAAACGCATTGCGCTGACCTCCAGAGAAATCAATAGTATTATGGAATGGTATGAGCAATAACTGTGCCAACTTCAGGATGTCTAAAATCTTATATGCTTATAGATTTATGATAGGGTTTATGCACAGAAAGGTGCAATTCTCAAACTATGCTGCACAAAATAGTTCACTGAATCTACAGACTTTAGATCTGAGTTTGCGAAATATGCTCTAAAATTTGATTTCTGAGTTTTGTCTCTATATCCCTCACTTTGGGTAATCCCGCGAGATTATTTTCTTCAGTGGGGTCATCTTGCACATTAAATAGTAAGTAGGGATTATTTTCCCTATTTAATGCTATTTTCCATTCTCTGTTTAACAGCATCGTTTCTTTAGCTATTTGGGAGATAGCATATTCTCGATGATGAACTTCTGTATTCTTTAGAGTAGGGGTAAGCGTTTTGCCAAATTGCTGATGTTTCAATTTACTACCTGCGAGTTCCACAAGTGTCGGTCCAATATCAATCCATTCAACAGGACTGCTACAGATACGATTGTGGATATCGTTCTTTAGTGTTTCAGGTGTTCGCACAAGTAGTGGGATACGGACTGCTCCGTTGAGAAAATTGCTTTTGTAAATCAAACCGTAATCACCATTCATTTCACCGTGATCCGAACAGAAGACGATTACTGTGTTGTCTAATTCGCCTCGGTCTTGTATAACATCAGTGATTTCGCCAATCTGGTCATCTATGAGTGTGACATTCCCCGCATAATCTGCACGCATTTTCTCTACATCCCCTTTTTCAAACTTTGGACTTCTCTTCTTGGACTTAAGAAGATTGTCTAAATGTCCAAGCGGACGATCACCTTTTAAGGGACGAGAAACAGGAGATGGCATGTCTTTCGGTGAATACATACTGGCATAAGGTTCAGGTGTATCCCACGGTTCATGGGGACCACCGAAACTCACCCAACAAAACCACGGTTTATCATGATCATAGTTTTGCAGATACCGCTTTGCTTGTTGTCCAACATAGACATCAGAATCATTTTCAAGTCCAACCGCTGTTGGACGAACAAGATGTGGTTTCGTCTTAAATCGGTCATTATAGTCTTTCTTGTAGGCTTCCCACAAACCTTTTTCTTCCCACATTTCTGTCATGTAGGATAAACACTTCATACTTGCTCGTGGACCGCCGATCTCATTAACATCATCCAATCCATAGGCATGCATCAAGTGTTCACGTTTCCGCAGATCACCATTATTTGTGTGCAGATGTGTTTTTCCAAAAAGACTTGTACGATAGCCAGCATCGCGAATTGCCTGCATCCAAGTCGGTGTATCAGCACGCATTTTATGTTTGGAATTATTCCAAACGCCTGTATTATGAGCATACAAACCTGTTGCTAAACTGAGTCTCGCTGGAACGCAGACAGGTGAAGTGGTAACACAGTTGGTATAACGGACTCCCTCACTTGCAATACGATCCATGTTAGGTGTTTGCACCCAACCACCACTGCAACCCATCGCATCCCATCGTTGTTGGTCTGTCATAATAAAGAGAATGTTTGGTTTCCGTTGCTCCGTATCTTTATTCAGTGCCAAAATGTTTGCCGAATTCAAGAGTGAATAGGTTCCTACCCCTGCAACACCTAACTCTTTAAGGAAAGTTCTCCGGTTGATGCCATCATCCAAAAAATGTGTTGTCGTCTCAGTTCTTTTAGATTCTTTGGATATTCTTTTATCTCTCATAGGATACCTCAAAAGCCTATTACAGTGGAATTTACAATTAATGAAACACTCCTCAGCGGGCGAGGAGACATCGCCCCTACGGAACCTGTGGTACTTGCAAGTTCGTTAAAATGTCTTTTTAATTCTAAACTTTACTATAAATCCTAAGAACCTACTTTTTCGTTTGTGTGTTGAACAGATGTTCTAAAACTTGTAATCTTAACGCTGTCTCTAATTCCTTCATCTCTGGTAAACCCGCGAGATTGTTAATTTCATCTGGATCGTTCTTCACATCAAACAAGAGATAACACTCTCCTTCTTGATTCAATGCTATTTTCCACTCCTGATTTAGCAGCATTATTTCCCCTGATAGTTCTGATATAGCGTATTCTCGGTGTGTTGTATTCGGATCATCAAGGACAGGACGTAAGGATTTTCCAAACTGACGATGCTGCATTTCACCACCAGCGAATTCAACAAGTGTGGGACCTATATCAATCCATTCAGCAGGACTGTCACATGTTATTTCTGTTGTATGGTTTCTTAGTGTTTCAGGCGTTCTGACAATTAAAGGGACTCTAACAGCACCGTTTAGGAAGTTACTCTTGTAGATGAGACCGTAGTCACCATTCATCTCTCCGTGGTCGGAGCTATGAATAATCACTGTATTATCAAGTTCACCGCGTTTATGAATTGCTTCAAGGATTTCACCTATCTGTGCATCAATGAGTGTGACATTTCCTGCGTAATCTGCTCGTAGTCGTCCAACTTCACCCTCATCAAATTGTGGATTCATTTGCCGCATCTTACTGTCCAAATTACCCAGAGGACGATCACCGGTTTCAGGTCGTTGTATTGGGGGAGGCATAGCATGTGGGTCATACATGCTGGCATAAGGTTCAGGCGTGTCCCACGGTTCATGCGGTCCACCGAAACTCACCCAGCAACACCACGGTTCAGCACGATCATAGTCTTGGATATACTGTTTTGCCTGTTGACCAACGTAAACATCAGCATAGTTTTCAAGACCGAGTGGAGATGGACGCACGATGTACGGCTTATTGCTGAATCTTTCGCTATAGTCTGCACGGTATCCATCCCATAGACCTTTATCTTCCCACATGTCGGTCATATACGATTTTACACGCGCACTTGCACGAGGACCACCTATCTCGTTTATATCATCTAAACCGTAAGCATGCATCAAATCTTCACGATCACGTAAGTCTCCCTGGTGTGGATGAAGGTGAGTCTTACCGAAAAGACTTGTGCGATAACCTGCTGAACGCACAGCTTGCATCCAGGTGGGTGTGTCAGCAGACATGGTATGTCCCATGTTGTTCCAAACACCTGTATTGTGTGGATATAAACCGGTTGCTAAACTGAGTCGTGTGGGAATACAGACAGGAGATGTCGTGACACAATTATTGAAACGGACACCTTCACTTGCAATACGGTCTAAGTGTGGTGTCTGAACCCATCCGCCACTACATCCCATCGCATCCCATCGCTGCTGATCTGTCATGAGAAGAAGTATGTTTGGTTTCATGTTATTTCCTTTATGGATTTCGCGCAATACCAGCATCATCAAATGCTTTAGATAGAGTCTCATAAGTCAAATCTGCTGCTGCGAGCGGATCGTAATTCTTACGTGCTTGAACCATAAAACTCACTTCAGCAGTGATAAATCCATCATAACCGTGTTCCTGCATTGCCTTAAGATAGTGTATATAATCAAATTCACCTTCACCGGGAATGAGAAACTCAAAATCTGGTGATATACCGCGTTGATCTTTTACATGTGTATGTACCGAAACAGGTGCTAATGCTGAGACCGTTTCTTCAGTAGACATACCTACTATGTCGAAATGGCTAATGTCAAAATTGACCTTTAGATAGGGCGAGTCTATGATTTCAAGCAGTTCAAGCACTTTTGCAGGTGTATCTATAATTGCACCGATGTGTGGTTCCATCGCAATAATTACACCCTTTGATGCAGCATAGTTAACCAACTCACCGACACGTTCACACAAGAAATCCTTCTTTGTATCCCATTCACCCGGTCTGCCACCTGTCGTCGTATTAACAGCAGCAATATTATCACCTTGTGCAAGGTCAATCGCCAAGTCAACGCCACCCTTCAAACGCCACATATTTCGCTTGTGAGATTCAACATCAACATCCATAAGATTAGAATGCGCAGCGATTGCAGGTAAGGCTAAGTTATGATGTTCAAGTAAGGCAGCAATCCTTTTGCGTTCAGTTGAATCTAATGTGCTCAGTTCGGTTGTAAACCGTTGAATGATCGTTAACTCAATTCCGTCAAAACCGAGGGATGCGAGATGTGGGATAGACACGTCTATTGGAACAGTCGGCATACCCCATGTGCTATAACCAAGTTGCATCTTTTTTCTCCTAATATAGATTATATCTCCTTAAAACCGCTAACCGAAAAGTGCAATGATTGAACCAATCCAATCGTTGATGAGGAAACCGACACGGTGAATCATGAGAGCCAGACGTCCCATAACGGTGTTACCGAATGCAGCACCGAACCCGATCATTAAGAAAGCAATACCGATCTTTGATGTCCACCGTATGGCACCGCTATGTTCAACAGAAAAGAAGAAATAGGTAAGTGTACAGAATACACCAACGACTATTAGAACAGCACTGAAGACTTCCCATGGGGTTAGGGTTCCTGTCCATATCGTAGAGCCATATATCACAAAAAAACCGATAATGAGGAATCCAATGCCGACAAAGGATAACCACTTGAATATATCTCTCTGTTCAACTGAAGAAATAAAGTAAAATACAGTGCACAGAGCACTACCAAGAACACCTATAAACAACAGAACAGAACCCACTATTTCAATCAGCGTAAAACCGTCATTGAGTATATTGTCCGCAATTATTAAAACAAGCCCAAATACTCCCAGACCTATGTCAGCAAATGACAGCAACTTGAAAGATTCTCTCTGTTCAGCAGAGAAAAGAAAATACGAGATCGTGCATAGTACACCGATGACCAGTAGAACAGCACCTGCAGTTCCTAAAAAGCTCGGGTCAAATGTATGAACGGTTTCTAAAGTGGTTGGGTCAACAATTTCATCGATTCTATCAAAGGGTGCAACTGTTCCTTGTGTCTGTTTAAAGATGTTCGCTTGCAACACATTTGGAATCGCAACACCCGCACCAAATCCTATGAGGATAGCAATCGGATACCGAATTAACCAGGTGTAAGTGGGTGAAAGACGGGCGAAGAATAGCAATCCGATGAATATCGGTATTATTCTAAATAGTCCCCAAAGTGCTTGTCGTGATTCAGGTGTTACATCACCCGTTATTTCTATCCAAAGACTATCAAAAGCTTCGGATAAGGGTTCCCAAGCTAACGGGATGACACCTTGGTGTATGGCGATAACAATGCCGTATCCCACAGATATTCCAACAAAAAGATGTTCCGCAAAACGATAGAACGGATTGTCTCTGTAGAGAAAACTATAGATACATAATGTCAAGATTGCTGCAACCCAGAGTCCAAAAACATCCATCCAAGGTCCAAAAAAATCCATCAGAAATCCAAGAACATCATTCAGAAATTCAAAAACACCCATAAGGTTACGCCTCCTCTCGCCGTTGCATAAAGTATGCAATATTGCCTAAGATCACCAAAATGATGATCAGAAGATGTGCAAAGGACGCTGTGTTAAGACCCACTGTACCGTCTCCAGGTGCGTTAAGCAGTTTCTCGTATTCAGCAGCCCCCAAATAACCTGGCATCATACCTACCAACTGACCTGTCTGTAGGTATGGATACATCTGCGCTATAATAACAGCTGTAACACCTGCAGCAATCTGCAAATCATATTTTGTGTTAGCATAAATTATCCATGCTTCTGTTGTACTACTGGAAGCAAGATCAAGTAGCAATGAAATCTGGTCATAGTTCTTAACATCTGCCATCATTGGGATATCGCTAATTGGTGTATCCTGATAGTCTTTATCAAAGACGTTCGCTATGTTCGTACCCATACCGAGGATAACCGGTAACGTACCTGGCCGATAACCTAAGAACACGTAATCCTGTCCATAGACTGCGTTGTTTTCATCAGCGATCTTTTTCATAAGTCTATCTGCTAATGTTACTGTACTTGGAAAAAGCGTCATACCTATTACGTTTATCCCTCTACTAAAACAGTGCTGCATGACTGCTTTAGCCATCGGCTCTGGTTCTGCCAGAGAGGATGGACCGTAATCGAAAGCTATCATGATATTTGATCCTGATGGAAGTTCTTCAATGTAATCATATAACTTTTGCGTCGGTTCTGATACTGTGATGGGTAATCTGACAGGTATCAAGGTGGGAATAATAACGACCAAGGCAACTAAAAGGAAGATGATTCTCCTGTCCATATTCATGAATCTTTCAAGCATTGATTAATCTCCTCCTCCAAGATACGAACGTTCGATGCCTAATATTATTCGGATAGATTGGGAAATGACACCTAAACTGACACCGAGAATAATTCCCCGCCGTGCTGCAGTGTTTGGAACATCCAATATCCATTGCCGTAACCAGGATGCACCGTCAGTCGGAGCAGTCCAAGACTCTGGTAGAGGAATCCAAGTCATCACCTTATTCCAAATAAGGTCACCAACGGGAATATTCCCCAACATAACAAACATTGCAGTGATTAGGAGCAACGTCGCTTCAAATGCACGTGCACGGAAAGCACGAAATGCCGCGGATGCTATAAAGAAGGCGAGTAAAGAAAACATCGTCGCATCCATAGGTACTTGTACATTGTCATATAACCAAACCAAGACTGTGTTCTGTTCTCCGAATGGAACACCTGCTAAGACCATGACTACCATGCCGATGAAGACAACAAAACTGTATTGCCAATGTTCTGCACGGAAACGTATTCTTGATGCATGAGTCTGGATCAGCGTCACAACCGCCAACACCAACGCGAACGGTGATATGATGAGTCCCCATTTAATTACTTCCTTATAGATCGCATCAGAATATTGATGCGGACTAAATTGTGTGTAGATCATGGCTACACCGAAAAGGAAGCAGAGAGCCAATGGTACTTGTCGCTTCATTTAACCTCCTAACTCACAGTTTGTAAGAGTGTTGTGATCCAGTTAATACCGAAAAATTCAAGAGAGACACCAAGAATGATCGCAGCAAAAATGAGTAATTTACCCCAGTCTTGTCCCTTTAGACTTCCAAGGAGCATCGGTTCTCTGGAAAGGTATGCGCTAGCTGCATAGAGTTCCTCTCCGATCAAGGTATAGTCACACGCTGCAATAAAGAAGGGTAGTTGATGTTCAGAATCAGTTCCTGCTATCTGAATAGCCCCGATAGAATTACCGGTTTCAGCCATGAGAAGTGATTCAGCGTAGAATTGTCCTTGTAAAAATACTGCTGCCGGTTTTTCCCGTATCATCATGCCATCAACCCCAGCAGCATACGCAAATTGATCGTTAGTAAGGAAGAATATATCATCCTCATTGTATGCATCGGGTCTCCCGACATCAAGATAGGATGTCTTTACCATTTCACGAACAACGTTCAACACAATTGGATCATTGCATGGTACACGCAGGGATGTTTCATAGTCTGCTGTTCGACGTGCAACCTGTCCCAAAATCGTCATACTGGCGATTGTTGCGACATTGTCTACACCACCTAACCCTAAAACGTAGAGAATTGATCGTCCCATTTCTGTCGCTCTACCGATGGCTTCTTCAACAGCTTCTAAACCAGGTATCCTTCGAATAAACACCTCTTTTCCACTCCGTGCATGATAGAGATTCCATACGATCGCAGAAGAAAAAAGGAGCATGGCAAGGAACAACGGCGTTTTACCTGTATGAAACCACTGTCCAGTTGCTTTTACTGCAGCAGTCTGTTCAGAATGTATATATATTTCGCTTTTATAGCCAAATATTCTCAACAGTCTACGAAGGAATCCTATTAGCGTTAGAGTTTGTGCAGAATCCTCAGGTGTTTCGTCAATATAAACAGCACGCACAATGTATGCATGTGACATTCCCTCTTCTATCTCAGAATCCTTATACATTGATATGTTTGGGGCTATATCGTCTGCTATTTCCTCAAACTCACCCTCATTAGTATTCCGCATAATCGTATAACGTACAATTCCACTGTCTTCGGGAATAGCATCCCATTTGACGGTGATGCTTGATGCGTCATCATTTGGCGTGTCCATTGCCACAACATTTGACGGTGCAACAGGTTCTTGACTAAAAGCGTAGGTGCCGCATAGAAATAGAACTAAACAAACAACTATCCAAAAGTTTGTTTTACTATATATCATTATGTATCCTCTTAAAAGAGTTAAAAACTAATAACATTCTGAAATGGCATGAATAATTTCTTTGTCTGTAACATCATCTCGAATAACAACTTCTCCAATACGTGTTGGGAGTATAACGTGCAGTTTTCCTCCGAATGTTTTCTTATCAAGATACATGGATTCGCATATTGTTTCTGGAGAAAGATCGGCAGGAAAATTCAGGGGTAAATCTGCTCTCTCTAAGAGTAACCTTTGTCTATGATAGTCCTTCTCGGATAGCATGTCTAAGTTGACTGCCAACTTTGCTGCACAGTTCATGCCAATAGAGACTGCTTCACCGTGTCTATATCTATTATATTCAGTGAGTGCTTCAAGTGCATGACCAAAGGTATGTCCATAGTTCAGCACCATCCGTAAGTGACTCTCCTTTTCATCTTTTACTACTATATCCGCTTTGTTAGCACATGCGCTTGAAATTATCTCTATTAGAATCTCAGCGTCCAAATTCAGGATAGCATCAAGGTTTTCCTCTACCATCTCAAACAGATACGTATCGCGTATCACACCCATTTTTACGACTTCAATTAATCCTGCTTTGATATCTCGTTCTGGTAAGGTCTCTAACGTATCAATATCAATGATGACTAATTTGGGTTGATGAAATGTACCGATAAGATTCTTGCCTTTCGGATGATTGATCGCAGTTTTACCGCCAACGCTTGCATCAACTTGCGCTTGTAAAGTTGTTGGAATTTGCACATAAGCGATACCCCGCATGAAGATAGAAGCTGCGAATCCACTTAGATCCCCGATGACGCCGCCTCCAATGGCAATAAGCAACGAACGTCTGTCAAGATGTGCATCAATGAGTGCATCTAAAACCCGACTTATTTGTGCAATTGATTTGCTTTCCTCACCACCAGGGATCGCAAGTACAGTAACATCATATCCGTTACTCACTAAGTTCTGTTTGACGATGGGTGTAATATGTTGATTGACAACAGAATCACATACAATAAAAACCTTTTCAGACTTTGTATACTTGTTCAGAAAAAAACCGATACGGTCAATAAGTCCTGTACCGACGATAAGTGGATAACTGTTATCTTTTAGTGCAACATGAAGCGTCTTTAGCATATTTCTATCTCGACGACTTTCTGTCAGGTGATTTCCTACGTAATGCGTTTCTATAGAAAATCCCTTTGATATGAGAAATTATTTCATCATAAGTTCTACCTGTCGTATGTATCATGTAATCTGCTTTATCGTAATACGGTTTTCGTTCTGCTAACAAAGTCCGTATTGTGTTCATTGGATCGGGTGTTTGGAGTAAGGGACGGTGTGTATGGTGGCCAACACGTTTTAATATTTCTTCTGGTGTAGCTGTTAAGCAGAAAACAACACCATTCTCTTTTAGTCTGGATACGTTAGTTTCCCTTAGGACGACTCCTCCACCAGTAGATATAACATGATTGGCGTAATTTGATACTTTTTTAACCGCTTCACTCTCAAGTTGACGAAAAACTTCTTCACCGTCTTCATCAAAAATATCGGTGATAGGTCGTTGGCTTTGCCGTTCAATAACTGTGTCAATATCAACATAGCGCATCCGCAGCTGGGCAGAAAGTCGCTTACCTACAGAGGATTTACCTGTACCCATAAAACCGATGAGAACTATATTCGGTTGCTTTTGAAACGAACGTTTCACCTTTCCATTAACCTTTCACTGTTATCTATTTCATAAAAATTAGATCACATGATTTTGTAGATGTTTTGTATTATACCATTTTCCAAGATTAAAGTAAAGCCAAGATTAGAATAAAAGTTATGCAAGAATTTTTTGCTTATGCTATAATGCAACATCAAGTGGTATAAAAGAGACATAAACAGAGGAAAAGAATAGATGCCACGACAACTTAGAATGGTAAGACCTGATCTGAAAGACCTGCCAGACATAGATCTTCCTAAGGGTTACAATTTGCGGTCATACTGCAAAGGTGACGCGTTACATTGGGCAAACATTATTACCGATTCATTTGGCGGTAAAGCACGCACAGCACAAGACACACGACGGGAGATTATTGACAGAGATGTGTTTGATCCAAATGGACTGTTCTTTGTGACATATAACGACATACCCGTAGGTACCGCTTGTTCATGGCGGCAATCCGTTCATGAAACGCAAGTAGGATATGTTCATATGGTCGGTGTATTAGGTGAACACACAGGAAAAAAACTGGGTAGATGGGTTTCGCTTGCTGTGCTCCATTTCTTTCAAGATAACGGTTTTATCTGTGCCATGCTGGATACTGACGATTTTCGTTTCCCTGCTATTAAGACCTATCTGAATTTAGGTTTCTTACCAGTTTATGTTGACAATACACAATCTGAGAGATGGGAGAACATCTGCATTAAAATGAACATTCCCTCAATGTCAAAGCGGATAGAACATCTCAAAGAATCCTTTCCACCAGAATTATGGGAGAAAGTCTCTCAGTAAAAGTTTTGTAGATGTTTTTTAAGAAATATCAGTTGATTTTATTTGGACAGTATGTTATTCTACTATAAAGTTAGTGACAAATTGTCTGATGTAGAGAAAACCACACGTTTTACATTGGTAACAGTTTAGGTAGATCCCTCGCAAATCACACGACGATACGAATCGTTCTAAAGTGTCAAAAGTTTTTGAGTCGTATCAACCTACAAGTATTGGTCTCTTAAAGGTGAAAGTTGATGAGTGACAGAAAAAAGTTAGCAGGTATATTCTTTATTGTAATACTTGTCAACGTTTTCGGAATTCTTATAGTTAATAAAACATCTGATGATGTTGTGGTATTTTCAGGTCCTCGCAATTTTGTAGAGGAAATAGAGGCTTGGGCTGAGGAAGAACGCCAAAAATCTGCCGAAACCTTGAGACTGCATAAAAAAGAGATGAGCGCGCTGGAAGTTTATGAAGATTTTATGAACAGAGGTCCACAAGAGTTAACCGAAAAAGGATTAGCAGATTTTTTAAAAAAATCCGATGAGTTATATCAATCCGTTGAAGCTATCCGAGAAGAAAAAGAAAAGTATATGGAAGTAACCCCAATACCAAGTCCAGACAACTAAAAGAGGGTATACACAATACCCATATTCTGTTATAGTGAAATATAGATATATATGCACAATTTTGGAGCGTGGGACCTAAACCGACAGACTGGACTGTTCTGTAGCACAAACTTTATGAAGATTAAAAAAATATTTGGGTAATTCATCTGATAAGACTCATCGTAGGAGCAAGGTTTCGTAGGGGCGGGGTTTCCCCGCCCGCGTATTACCCAATTAATAATTTAATCTTCATTTAGTTTGTGCAGTAGTGTACGCAAACTAAAAGTTTGTGCTAAAATTTGACAACATGAACTTCTGTGAGGCGCAGCGTGCCTTTCAGTTTATCGACGCATAGGTTTAGAGGGAATTATGGGTTTTTGGAATTATCTAACTGGAACATATAATGTATAGTTTACTGCACCACTTGCTGTCGTGTTTCTGTTTGCAATTTTTCGGCTTATCCTCGGTGGCCTGGACTTTGGGGATGCTGATGTAGATGCAGATGTGGATGCGGATGTGGATTTTGACGTTGATGCGGATGTGGACTTTGATGTAGATGCTGACGTTGATGTTGATGTAGACGCTGACGTTGATGTGGACACTGACATTAATGCGGGTACGGCTATAGGTTCTGATGCTGGATCAGGGGTAAGTGGTAATTTTTTTACTGACGTTTTGGGATTTCTGAACATAGGAAGGGTGCCCTTTATGGTAGTGGTGATGACACTCTTTACTACATGGAGTTTCACCGGTTTAATTGTCAATGAAATCCTTAATGTCAACTCTGCATCAAGCCTATTCTTTGGAATTTCTTGTTCGGCTGCATTTGTTTGTAGCATTTTAGGTACCCGATACTTATCGCTTACACTCTCAAAGATATTTCCGGAAAGCGATCCTCCCACAAAGGATCTTCACCTACTCGGATTACAGGGAAGAGTGGTTAGTGGTCAAATCACTACGACTTTCGGCACCGCAAGGGTCCAAGTTCCGGATGGTCATACGTTAACGGTAAAATGTCGCGTCAAACCCGGTGATCCCAATCCAGTAAAGGGTGATATTGTAATTCTAATTGGTTATGATCCTGAGAAACGAATATTTGATGTGAAATCTATAGAAGCGGTGCTGTCGTAAATCCGCAAATGCTGATATGAACCGAATACTTTTAAATAAAGGAGATATGAGAAATGGAAGGACAACTTTTTGTACTCATTGTTGGTGGTCTTATTGCGTTGTTTGTTATTTTTGTACTAATCTACAAATCTTTTTACAAAAAAGCACCTGCGGACGCAGCGTTAGTGATCTCAGGGGGAAACAAAAAACGGGTTGTATTTGGTGGAACACTTGTTAATCCAATCACGAATGTGACGCAGCTTATCTCTTTAAATACGTTACAACTCCCTGTTGAACGGGAGGGACAAGCAGCTCTGATTACCAAGGATAGTTTGCGTGTTGACATTCAAGCGGAGTTCTATGTCAAAATTGAACCCAATGAACAGGATGTGCTTAAGGCAGTCGCAAGTCTCGGTGAAAAGACCTTAACACCAGAGGCAGTGAATTCGTTACTGGAAGGTAAACTCGTGGGTGTTCTACGAAGTGTGGCTGCAACGATGGATTTGCAGGAACTTCACGAAAAACGCCAAGAATTTTCTGACCAGGTACAGGAAGCATGTCTTGAGGATTTGGAGCAGAACGGCTTTAAGCTTGAAACTGTTGCAGTGACGAATCTTGACCAAACGCCTCTTGAGGCACTTGATGAAAACAACCGATTTGATGTCGTTGCAATCCAGACGATTAAGAAGGAAGTGGAAGAAAAGCAGACAGATACGGCGAAAATTGAGCATGAAAACAAGGTCAGACGAGAAGAAGATCGACTACTCGCGGAACTCGAAATTAAGCAAAAGGAAGAGGAAACAGAGACAAAAGCGTTAGAAGTTGAACAGCGACTTGAATTTGCACAGGAAGAACAGCGTAAGGAAATTGCAACTAACAAGGCTGAACAGGAACGCGCGGTTGATGCACACAAGTTTGAGCAGTTGCAAGCAGTTGAAGAGGCACGGATTAAACAGGAACAGGCTGTGAAATCTGCTGAAATTGCACAAACTCAGAAAATAGAAATGGAACGGATTGAACAGGAAAAATTAGTTCAAGAAAGCGAAATCGCCCAGCAGCAAGCTATTGAGATTGCAAAAGTTCAGCAACAGCAGATGGTTGAAGAAGCCGAAATTCAGCGAAACCTTAGTATTGAAAAAGCTAAAATTGACCAAGAGGCTACTGTCAAAGAGACCGATATTGAACGTAGAATTGTGCTGTTAGACAAAGAACGTGAAGAAAAAGAGGCAGAAGCACAAAACGCTATTCTGGTTTCAATTAAGGAAAAAGAACGTGAAGCCGCTTTGATTGAACTCTTGGAAATTTCAGCTGAAAAAGCACGTGCTGAAGCCGCCGTTGAAACAGCTGAAGCAATCGAAAAAGCAGAACGTGAAAGCAAAATAGAACTGATTCGTGCTGAGCAAGAAGCGGACGAGGAAAGAATTGCGAAAGAAAAGACCGCTGACGCAGAGGTATATACTATTGTTGAAACAGCGAAGGCAGAACTTGAAGCAGCACAAGTCAAGGCTGAGGCTACAATAATCCTTTCTGAGGCACTGCTCGTTGAAGCCAAAGCAGAGGCAGACGGTGAGGAAGCATTGATTACTGCTAAAAATCAGACTGAGCCGCAAGTACTTGTCAGCGATGCAGTCCTTGCACTTGTAGAAGCATTGCCTGAAGTTACGAAGGAGTTAATGAAACCCGCTGAACGCATCGAAAGTATCCGCGTACTTGACTTAGGTAGTAATGGCGGAGGTAATGGTGGTCCAGGTGGAATGAACCGAATTCTTGGTTCTATCATCAATGCTGGTGCAGCAATGCCACTTCTCAAGGAACTTGCTAACTTTAGCGATATTGATACAACAAAGATTGGACAAACAATTCAGGATTTTGCGAAAGGATTGCAGCGTAACCCGAATTCCGCATCTGAATCCATTCCTGTTTCTGATGCAGAGACTGCTTCCGAAGATGAGCCTGGTTCTGAGTCCATTCCTGTTTCTGATGCAGAGACTGCTTCCGAAGATGAGCCTGGTTCTGAGTCCATTCCTGTTGATGATGCAGAGACTGCTTCCGAGGTGGAGCCTACTCCTGAGTCCATTCCTGTTTCTGATGCAGAGACTGTTGTTGATGTAGAACCTGTTGTTGATGCTGAGCTTGTTTCTGAAGCTGAACCTGTTGTTGATGTTGAGCTTGTTTCTGAAGCAGAACCTATTGCTGAGCACGATCCCGTTTCTGAAGCTGAACCTGTTTCTGAATAATCGTTTATGTTTGATACTTCGGGGGGTATGACTGGTTCCCACAAATGAATCTACTGTCTACCCTCCTTAGTAATACCTCTAAACGCAATACACTCGTTATTGTAAGTATACTCATACTAAGTTTCATCCTACGTATCATCGGCATAGGTGTTGGATTGCCTGATACGCCGGACCCACGTGAAACAATTATCTCCCACGACATAATTAATCTCATCAATTTCAGCGCATTACCGGGAACCTTTAATTGGCCCGGTACTGCGTGGTTTCATCTGATCGCTCTGATAGGTAAACTATTAGATTTCATCGGTATAGAACTGACTGAATCACGCATCATTCTACTCGGACGGTGCATAAACGTTTGCCTTTCCACACTGACCGTCTGGTTAACCTATTGTTTGGGGACAAAGTGTTACAATAGACGCGTTGGACTGATCGCTGCTGGGTTCTTAGCCGTAGCAATGTTACATGCGACTAGCGAATCAAGGTTTGCGCTTGTGGATATTCCAGCGACATTGTGCGCTACCCTTTTTCTCTGGTTAATGGCACGGGACACGGAGCTAAGATATAGAACTTGTATCTACTTAGGTATTGTCATGGGAATTGGTCTTGCGGTTAAGTATCCTACGCTCTTCGTCTGTTTATCTCTCCTCATTTTCATAAGCACTGCGGACATATACCGTAAATTCGCAACGATAATACTCTTTACAGTAATATCCTTCACCATCGTTTGTCCATATTGGCTGATCGATATTTTCTCAAGCGATTGGAATAAGTTCTTCAGTGATTTTAGTTATGAAACCACGCACTACCATAGAGGACACTTTGGACTGTTCGCTACGGGTGACACAGGATGGTTGAATCGCTATCTTCATTTGTTGCATATACTGAAATGGGGGGTCGGTTTTCCTCTCGCTATGTTAGTTGGTCTCGGATTACTATTCTCAATTGGAGGTCTATCATTATCTGTGAAAAGAGCTGGATTAAGAAGTCTATTTAACGATCAAAGGTCAAGGATGGTAATGTTATTGATTTCTTATGCCATTCCATTCCTGCTATTTGTCGGTTCTTTCAAAGTTACCTTTGCACGTCACTTGCTAATACTATATCCACCCCTAACGATATTAGCAGCAGCTTTTCTATTTACCATCGGTAAACGGTATGGCACAGTAATCGGCAGTCTTGTATGGATGTATTCATTTATATATACAGTCGCATTTGCATCCGTTATGTTAACGCAGCCGACAACCGAGCAGGTTTCTGAATGGGTTTCAGATAATATAGAAGCAGATCGTTCAATAGCACACGCACCAGAGATACTATTTGACTGGCTACTACCGGAATTAGATAGAGATATGACAGATTTTGATGAAAACACAGAGTGGTTAATCATCATTGAAGCGAATAGAGAGGTATTTCAGAAGTATAAACTTCAACCTGAAAAGTACCAAATCCAGGATTGGTATCCCCTTGAGAATGTTGAGATAGAGGATAATTTGGCTTTTTATGATGCGATTGATAGGAATGATAGCAGTTATCACTTATATAAGACTTTCAACCAGAGTCCGAATTTTCTCGGTTTCAGAATCTCTGATGATGGTGCACCGTTTCCGATGCGTGCGCTACTTCATCCAACAATACATCTATTTCGGCGTACTGATTATAGTGAGCTTCAGAATTAATGAATCACTCCAAAACGGGCGAGGTCCCCTCGCTCCTACGATGGCTGATCTTCGTCATCGGTGTATGGGGTGAAATGTCTCATTAATTATTAACTTTACTGTAAAGAAATGTCAGTGTGAAGGTTTCCTTAAAAATGTGGTGGAGAAAAACACTTCTTCTGTATAGGGACAATGGCAGACAAAATCTGAAGTAAGACATCCGCGGGAATGTTGTCTGCATCTATAATCCTTATCAACTCTTGAGGATAATGATCAATCAACGGTTCAGTCTTGTTCTTATACTCGTCCCAACGGTAGCGAGCAACGTATTCGTTTGCATCATCACGACGTTTTTCCTTGACTGCACGCCCGCGGATCCGTTTGAACATAACCTCCCTGTCATCACAAACCATAAAGAGAACCTTTAGCACATGAACATAAGGGGATAAGAGTTCGGCTTGAGAAATACTCCTCGGAATCCCATCAAGAATAAGCAGATCAGAGTCAGGTTTGTAATAGTTCATCTCAATCTTGTTTCTGATGTAGTGTTGCCAAGTTTTAATTGTTATATCGTCTGGAACAAAATCACCTTGGGTAGCGTACTGATGAAAAAGTTGACCTAATTCCGATTCCTCATCTAACTCGCGGAACATATCTCCACTCGAAATGTGAAATATGCCAGGAATATAGGATAATAATTTACCTTGTGTCCCTTTACCAGCACCTGGTGGGCCCACGAGTACAATTGATCTAAAACGGTGTTCTTCATTAGGTAATACGGGTTTTTCTTGGCAAAGCGACTTATTATCCAATGTCATACGTGCTCAATCCTTAGTAGTGTTATTCTTGCAGGTCTCTTAATTCAGAAGTGTTGAATCCAATTTGGTAGGATATGGTATCGTAGAAATGTTTCGGTAAGTTATACCCCAATCAGATGTTGAAGTATATAAAAATCCAATCCCTCGTAATCTCTCGCTTCAATGAATTCCTGCTCCGTTTTTTTGTCCAAGGTTCTTACTTTTTCAAGCAAATTCAGAAATGTTTTTCGGCTGCTTAACAGGTGTTTCGTAGATATTTCACGCGGTTGTGTACGCATAACTTTAACATCTAACCCTACGAATTCTCCATTCATACCGTATCCGTTTTCCTCTAATACGCGTACCTGATTAAAGGCACGGCGGATGTTTACCGACCCAAACGCTTTGTCTTGATCGAATTTTAGTCCGTTCTGATCATTCAGATGTACACTCCAGAGCTTTTTGTGGTACAATGCATACCCCATCTCGTCCGACGGTTCCAATCCTGCCAAAATCGCATGTGCACTTTCTATTAAACCCCCTACGCGTTTCGGATCATCACTTGTGTATGCTAATCCGATTGCATGTCCAATCGTTGGGATATAAGCAATATCCATCGGTTCGTTGGGTTTAGGTTCAATAAGAATACGAATCTCAGGATCATGTTCAAGCAATACGTTGATTGCATCTAAGATATGACCGACAGCATCTGATGAACTTTTTGACTCCCGAATATAAGTTCCTTCACGCGCAAGCCATAATACAAGATTCTTGCAGTCAATTACGTTAGCAATGTCAACACAACGTTTTGAACGATCAAGTGCATACTGTCGCTCTTTCTCAGAATTTGATGTAAAAGCACCGTCAATTGTCTGATAGGATTCCCATAACCGTGGTGCTATGACTTCAGCAACTAAGCCGTGGTTGTCAATCTGTTCCTTAACGACTTTCGCTCGTTCCATGATCTGTGAATGCGTTAATTCGTCAATATTAGGAACAACGTCATCATCATGAAACTGTATGCCTTCAAAACCGAGGTCTCTGTAAAGTTCTACTTTTTCATCAAAATGATATGACGCTCGAACAGGTGGTCCAAATGGGTCTGCTCCTTCATGTATATTCCAAGGACCAAAGGAAAAACGATATTCTGCTAAAGAATCAGACATCAAACTACTCCTGTACAAGTTGATTATTGACAGATACCTAAACAAACGAACACTATACCATAAATTTAACGCTGAAAACAAGTTTAGGTTACCTGCTCTTCATGAATCTGCTTGACTTTAATGATAAGTATAAAGTATTATTTTAATAGTGTCAAGTCAAATTCCAATTCAACCATAAGATTGTTAAGGTAATGTGATGTTGTCTGCAATTAGAAACTATTTTTCACGTCCGCTCCTGCCCTTTTACGCAGACATAATCCATATTGCATCTATAAAACGTTTACATCTGAAAAAGCTTCAGACCAAGTACTTAATCAGTATTCTACTGTTTAATATTCTACTGTTTTTACAATATTCAGTTGCAGTTGAGGACGAAGCATCAATATTACACAATAATGACACATCCGAAATCCAAACTCACACAAACACACCTTCTTTTACATCAAGTACTTTCAGTTATGCCGACGTATATACATTGGTGCTAAACTTGAATATAGCAGGCAACATCAAGATTGTTGCGATTGATAGTCAGGAAGAAAAGAAAGATACAATTAGTGTTTCACTTGAGAAGCTTGTCATAGATGAAGATCCGTCTGTGACTGATTCCTATCTTCAGAATATTACCATATCGGGTATCAAAGAAGATGGGGTACTTAAAATAAACGCACAACTTCCAGCAGATTCTGCAACGTCATCACTCAAAAACGCCTCTGAATCTAAAATAGAGACGCCCCTCCAATTAAACTATGCCATAAAAACACCTCCCGATATTTCTATTCAATTAAACGTAAATAAAGGCAACGTGTTCGTTCATCATGTTCGGGGGAAAATAGAAATACATGCTGAGACAGGAGACATACATTTAGATGAAACATCTGGCAACTACCAGATAGAAACACAGAAGGGTCGTATTCACGGTAAAATCCTATTTACGCCTGGAGAAAACAGAATAAAGACGAATGACGGTTCAATAAATCTAACTGTACTGGATGAACTGGCAGCACAGGCTGACCTAACAGCAAAAGATGGAGTGATACAACTTCATTTACCAGAAAACTATTCTGCGGATTTAGAATTAGACAGCGAAAAACAACACTATACCGTAAATGTTCCATCCGAAATTGCAGACAACAAAGGAACTATCAACGAAGGTGGACCGTTGTTAAGATTAACGGCTACAGATACAATATCAATACTGCGGAATCCATGGTCTAAGAATGGGAATGCAGATACTGAAAAGACGTTGCCGCAGGAAGCAACAAAGAACCGTTCTGAAATTACCATACCATCCACAGAAATCCCACCATCAATAGATGGCAATCTTACAGAAAAGGCGTGGTTCAATGCTGAAAAACTCTCAACTTTCAGAAACCCACAAGGGAGTGATGTTGCTGAAAACTTAACCGACGTCCATCTGATGTGGGATGCCGATCATCTATATATCGGCGGAAGGATTTACCTCAATACCTATAAGATTCCAAGGGTGTCGCAGACACAACAGGATTCACCTATCTGGGTAGATGATTGTATTGAAATCCTAATTGATATGAATCCAGAAACAGAAGCCTACGCACACTTGGTTCTGAACCCGATCGGTGGCTTATTCGACCAGAGAGTTAGAGAAGAAGGATATCCGAACTTCAGATTCGCTCCAAACGATGTTAAACACCTGCAGATAGATGACTCTACAGACAAATTTAAAAGTGACAGTACCTGGGATTCTAATGCCAGAATCGCTACGAAAATTTACGCGACATATTGGAGTTTTGAAATTGCATATCCGTTGAATGATGGTGAGAGTAACACAAAGAACCAATGTCTCTTAAATGTGCATCGCAAGGCGATCGGTTCCTCCGGTAGGTCAAAGGATTTCAATAAGACATTAATCCGAGAATTCAGTTACTGGATTCCTATGTATGATGATGAATTTCCCTGGTGGCCACACTGGAAAGAAGGGATGGGATTATTGAAGTTAGTCAAGGGACAGACAACGGTTTCTGGGAGCTTGGATGTTACGGCCCACTATGAAGTTAAAGATATTGAAATAATTGATAATTTAAAAATCCCGAGCAGTGAAATGAAGAAGTTTTCACCCTTTTCGCCAGGGGATAGTATTACAAACGAACAACTCGCTTGGATGCTTACCGAATTGGAATACTATGACGAATTTAAGGATGCTCAGATTGAGATATTAGTATCTGATTCTGAGAGTCCTGAATCATCAAATAAACACGTGTCAGACGTCACACACGAAAAGGTAGACCAAGCAATTACTGATGAAAAACATGACACCATCCCCTTGAAGGCAACTTTACAAATAAAGGTTACTGAGAATCCACTAGACTATGCTGCACGAATACTTATCAGAGAGAACAAAAGTTTTCCATCACTATTTATACGAGAATGGTTTGACTTGACAGTTGGATACATCGCTGAAGCAGAAATTAAACTGAAACAGCAAATGATTGCCGACTTTTATGTCAATCGGGGATACCTGTTCGCAGAAGTTAACTATGAATTTGCAGATGATATATTACAGATAAATGTCAACGAAGGGTACTTAGACGAGATACGTTTTACTGGTAATCGTCGCATTCCTGAGAGTGAACTTAACCTGGCAATTGGAATAAACAAAGAGAGTGTGTTCTATGAAACACTTGCAGAAACAAGCATAAATAAGATGGCAGATAAACTCAGTAAAGATAATGAGCATTTCAAGTCAATACTCGACTGGAACGTACAACGTGAAGGTGGAAGAAACATCTTGCTGATTGAAATTGAAGAGCAACCGAGTTTCAAACCAGGTTGGTATCCGATTGTTGGTTTCAATAGAATTCATGGATTTGTCCTTGGTGCTGGAGGTAATCTATCAACCGACTTTACTGGAGATGAACAGGTATTCGGGACGTTGAGTGGTGGCTTTGCAAGTAGAATACTCAACTATTCTTTTGGTATTGAGAAGAATTTCTTCAATAGGAACCCGTTAGCCATAGGGCTCGGTTTCTTTAAGTTGTCTGATATTAGTAATAACGCTTTTCGTGATTTTCCTGTAGAACCAAATCTTACTGCTGCAGCTTACGGTATCGATTCAGCAGATTATTATCAGCGCGATGGTCAACAGTATTGGATGGCGCAGTCGATAGGAAATTTCTCCATGCTTAGATTGGAAATAACAATGGAGAATCATAGCAATCTGTCCAAATCGACCGATTGGAGTTATTATGAACGCAAACGGATAAAACGTGGGAATGCCAGAATTGATAAAGGAAGAATGAACACCATAGCAATCGGTTATACAATTGATACGCGGGATGAAAAATCAAAAGTGAGACGTCCACAGTTTTTGGGAAGTAATCTGATCCCTTGGCCGAATGACAGGACAAAACGTGGATGGCGAGGGAATATCGGTATAGATATTGCTGGAAAATTCATTGGGGGTGACTTTAAGTACAACTTATATAGATTTGACTTGGTGAGATACACACCTATTTACAGACAACATCATTTCAATATCCGACTTTCAGGACATGTTGCAGATGCACCTTTACCGAGTCAACGTCTATTATATCTTGGGGGTGCAGCAACGTTACGGGGTTATGATTTTAATTCTTTTGCTGGTGATAAACGCTTACTTGTCAATGTTGAATACCGGTTCCAGGTCGAAACAAAAGTCAACACTAATCCAGAAGTAATACTTGGTACTGCGCTATATACATTTATGGATACTGGACAAGTATGGTGGCATGATGAAAATCCTATATCTGAATTTGCATTTAACGAATTGAAGACTTCAGCAGGTGTAGGTATCTCATTTTTTCTCAGTCCACCTGATGGTCTTCAACCATTAACGACTGCATTTGAATTTGCTGTACCAATAAACATTGATGAATCCCTTAGAACAGCGAAATTGATTTGGCGTTTAGAACGCATGTTCTGATTTTGGTTCTCATAACCGTATCCCAAGATTCCCAATTGGTAATTTTTCAGATTGTTCATTATAGGCTGTGAACGGATGGTGTTATATCTTTCGGGCGAGGAAAATTTGTCCCTACAGGATTCAATTCAATTATTCCGTTCATAAGAATTCTCCTGCTGATGTTTATCTTCTCGTAGGGGCGGGGTTTCCTCGCCCGTTTTTCATGTACTGTGGATTGGGAGATCAAAACCATGTATGGCGGTTTGAGAGACCCAATCATTCTATCTCGGGTTGGGAAACCCAACCCCTACGATGTCTTTTGTGCATGCAAATAGACACCCCAATTTTTATCGGTATCGTGCAGTACATCACCCTTATATTTTATTTTCTCTGTGATGAGACAGAAAACCCGTGCGCCGCATCGTTTACGCGGGATTTCTGCAGTGAAATGGGTTGGTAAGACTTGCACCTGTCCATGAATTTGCGCGTCAGGAAACGGGAATATCGTGTTCTGATAGGTGGTTTCAGATTTACGTTCTAACACCACTTCGTCAATAGATTTCACAGTTGCTAAATCTGAGGAACGTCCCAACAGCAAAGGGTAACGCGGACGTTCTAATGCGTCCTTTAACCACATCTCAGGAGTATAAAGATAGAGTTCTGGTTGTACAAGGAATTCACGTCTATTGATGTTTGACTTTGCATCTAATTTTCCCCCAAACTCATACACCGTTTCTAAATCAATTGCCCTCCCTTTACTCTTAAAAACATACCCGATTGCTGCATCATGCGGTGTAACCCAATCCCCTTTGGCAGCACTCAAAAGTCCGTAAATTGCTGACAGTGGTGGTAAGGGGAGGGTCGGTTGGAATCCACTAATAAATAACGGATTCCGAAACGATGACACCCATCCCGTAATGTGAACGCGTAGTACCCTCATGGTGTGTCTCCGATATGTGTTTCTAACTTTTCTGAAAGCTTGGAGATGACCACATTTGGAGAATCGTAAACAATTTCACACGGTAGGTCTGTGTTATCCGCAAAATTCGACAGATCTTCATCTAATTCATCCATGAATCCGCTTCGTCTCCCAATGTAAATTGCATCACACAATCGGTCTGCGTAGTCTTGAATAACTTGGTGCAGTGCGTCTAAAGATAACTCTCCTACTTCATTGCGTTCTACCATCAGATTCATGAATGGATGGTTTCCACCATCAAGCACTGTGAGGATTATCAATTTTGGGGTGACATCCGTTAAGTGTGATGTTAACTTGGCTCCTCCACTGAGGATAGGTAGTGCCTCAAGTGTCTGTTGACAACGTCGGAGACGGATCTCTTTTGGGAGTACCCAGAGGGATTTTTCCTCTGCTTGTTTTCCGCCAGCATCCTGGATAGTCTGTACATAACTTTCAGCGATGTTCAGATAACCAGTTCTATTAACAGCAGATAATGAACCAACTGCACCGAGATCTAAAGAAAAGATACCTTGTAGTACACACGAATAAAATTGGTGTTCATAAGGCACAGGGTCACCTTCTTGTCGTGCCATCACACCGAAGTCGTTTGTAGGAATTTGGGGTTCAATAGAAATCAGCGGTGAACACTTCAGTGGGGACAACCGAGTTACAGTCAAATTCACTCTTTTTTTGCCTTGTAATTCACTTTGAGCACGCATGTAACCAAAGACATCGTCATCATCGTAATTAACTGGGTCTGCAGCAGTGAAAGCGATTTTTTTCTCTCGTTCTATAGGTGAGTTTTTCCATTCGTCAAATTCCTGTTCCAGGGTTGTGCGCCACCAGTTTCGCCATGCTTGTCCAGAAACGTAAGGGTATGTGTTCCGTCCCTTTCTTAATGTTTTGACCTTTACAATATTTTCAGTTCTTTCAGATGTGTCCTCGCCTGCGTTGTTAAGGGCGGAATATGGTGCATCTATTAAGGTTAGTCCGATAAGGTGTTTAGGCATGATGAGTCCTCCTCAAATTATTCATTAACAGATTCATTATCTGTATCTGACGTATCATCGTCATCAGAATCAACATAACCTTGGTCCTGTAACCAGTTGTGTAGTCGTTCATAAACACGAAAAAGCAGTAAATCACGGGTCTCTTTAAATGGTGTTGCTGTAAAATCTTGGCTTTCTGGAAAGAGATATTCCACATAATCATCTAATGAAAAAAGAGGGTTTTGTTTCCCTTGTCTTATTCTATCACGGATAATGTATAGCAATACAGTTCGGCATGCCTCATAACTATTTGCACCTTCTAAACGAGTTAGCCGTCTAACGCTTCCAGATTCCTGTATGCATTCCGCTATAAGATCACCGACCTGTTTAATTTTTTCAAGTCGTGTTTGTTCCATAGTTCTAACCTCCTTTAGGTAGAGAGCTAACAATTCCCAATTTGCTCGCGTCTTTCTGTGTCGTCTATCTATAAAGTATACAAGAATTGAGATGTCCTGCAATAAGTTTTCATATACACGGTTTATACGATTTTTGTAGTCATCCTCAGTTTCAACTTTATCCCAGTTGATTCTTCCATAACCCGTTTGCACAATGTCCTGCCATGCCTTATCAAACGGACTTTGATAGGCATGACGTAAAAACTTAAATACTGCTGCGGGCATGTAGAACATTTCAAGTTCCGGACCTTGGTTGTAATTTGTCCAGCAGTAGATCTGCATGGAAATATCTTCATCTGTTCGCATTTCCTGATACTGCAACATTTGACGAGTCATATAGAATATGCCGTTACGTGGATTCTTATAGCCAGGATTGAAACAACCGGTTATGTCTTGTTGCAGTTGTTGATTACGAATGTCTGTAATACATATCCGTGCCCAACTCCGCAGTGCTTTCGCAGAATTAGAGTGCAGTGTAAGGAACTTTCCAGCAGTAGCCAAGAATACCAATGGAGAGAGTTGAATAGCTAACGTGCATGCAGTGCAATATTCCGCTCCATCAGCGAAGGCAGGAAAGAAGTTTCGCAAAGTACCGGAACCAGTTAAAGGCACATGTGTTTTTGACAGATAGGTGTTAGCATCTCGTCTGCCACATCCCATACAATTTCCTGCATCGTTTAATTCACTTATCGTATCCATATATTCTTTTAACTCTACCTTAAGCAGTTCCACACGATCCCGTTTGCTAAATGCAGGATTGGTCAATACACTATTTGGAAAAATACTGTGTAAATTTGCCCAACCGGCTTTTGTTTGTATCATCGGTGCAATATCGTTGATAACCAGTTCAAGGTCATCAGTCGTTATCTGTTCAGGTTGTACATTTTGTCCTAACCATTCACAGATACCAGTAACGCCCGCATCAACAAACGGATTACCCATCAATTTCTCATAAATTGGCATTGCAAACTCTCCTCTCTATTGTATTATTTCTGACTTTTAAGCATAACATGGGAATTTAGTATAATTATACTACTAAATGGGAAATATTACATACTTATTTTGTATATAAATTCAGACTTCAGTAGATGGGTAGTAGGGTGAAAGGGTAGAAGAGGGAAAGATGGATGCTCCGTAAGTTCTAAGAAATTTGAGGGTCATCCATATCCTTAAGCATTATCATCTGTAAGTCGTGAATGATCGTTGTTAACTTATTAATGTCATTGGTCTGGTTTTTGATCGCCAAGGTATTAAATTCTATTTTTTGAGCATTTGCTTCTACTGTTGTACGTAGTTTGTCTATCTCAATAAAAAACCGATCAAAACCGTTGTCAAATTTCTCGTTTAGAATGCTAAACTGAGAGTTACGAGTTTCAGACTCAATGTCGAGTTTGGAATTCAGGTTTTGTATTTCATTCATGAGACGCGTATAGTCGTTTTTTGTTGCTTCTGAGACGTTGTCAATTTTTGAATCCAAAATGGCGAATTTCGTATCCATATTAGCGAATTTCGTATCCATATTAGCGAATTTCGTATCCATATTGGCGATTGTTGAATTCATAATGACGAATTTTGAATTCAAATTGGCCATCTCGTTTATGAGACGCGTATATTCATTCGCTTGCGCATCTGATTGTCTTTTGCTGTTATACCAATAAGAAATGAGAAAAATTATGGCAGCCGCTACAATTGAACCACCTGAACCTATCAACAAATTCCACATCGTATTGACTCCATATAGCCTTCGCTATAGACTTCATCTCCGTAGGGGCGGGGTTTCCCCGCCCGTTGTCCCGTAGTTGAACGTTATATATTCTCGTAGGGGATGGATTTCCCATCCCGTTATTCCTTATGTGAACGTTGTATATCTCCGTAGGGGATGGGTTTCCCATCCCGTTATCCCGTATTTAATTGTGTGTCTTTCGGTCGGGGAAACCCCGCCCCTACGATTGGGTGTAAATCACCGGATATTGTCAGGATGGAATTTGTCTAACTCCCATTTCATCGGATTATTCTGTATATATTGACGAAGACGTTGTAAATCATTATCGTCACGTATGATATGATCGTGATAGTTTCTTTGCCAGATACGGGTCCCCGGTGTATTGTGCTTTTGGTTTATATGTTTGGTAGATTGGTATTTGAAATATGCGACGATTTTTCCCAGCGAAGGTGGATCTTTCGGGCGAGGAGACCTCGCCCCTACGGATGGTGATGTGTTATTCGGGCGAGGAGACCTCGCCCCTACAGGTTTCAATGTAATTATTCCGTGCAGGTGGTTTGGCATGATGACATAATCATCTGTTTTAACAGAAGAATAATGTTGTTGAATTTTGTTCCACCATTCAATGGCAATTCTACCTAATTCATTCAATTGCATTTTTCCATCTATTATCGGTCCATATATGCATTGATGATGTTGAACGCAGATGGTCACGAAATATGAACCAAGTTGACTGTAATTATATCCTCGTAAGCGTGTGTTACGACGTTGAGGAAGATCAGGTTTCTGTTTCATAAGAATTCTCCTGTTGATGTTTTATCTTTTCGTAGGGGCGGGGTTTCCCCGCCCGTTATTCCTGTACTGACGGATTGGGAGACCCAACGATTGTATATCGGGTTGGGAGACCCAACCCCTACGAGGCGTTTTTTGAAGCGTTGGGAAACCTGCCATCGACTCAGTTTCGCTCAATGTCTAACTGTGGTTTGGGTTGTAATCTGGTCTTTTTTCTCACTATCACTTCCCGATGTGGCTATGACTTTAACCTTATAATCACCGGCAGCTACAAGGGCAGTTGCGGGGATCGTCAATGTCACTTTTGAAGAAGCACCAGGAACAAGCGATACAGATTCCTGACTGAGTGTCGCGTTTACATCACCTGATGTTGCCAATTTTATTGTGTCTTTTGCAGTGCCGGTGTTTATCACTGTAAGAGTATACGCAATATCTGCACTTGGATTGCTCATTTCAGGTGTCAAATTGTATACACATCCTAAAGCAACACCATAGACAGGTGTAGTCGTTGGAACTCTATAGACAGGGAATACCTCAGCATCCACGCCAACATGCATTGCCCAGGGACCATTCCGCTCACTCACCTTCACAAGCAGGAGATTATCACCTTTTTTCAGGTTAACTGGAAAAACATCACTGTTTTTCTTATAAACACGATTTGTTGCGTTACTAAAAACAACCTCACCGTTAAGCCAAACTTTGATAGAATCGTCACTCCCAACTCTCATCATGACATTGGATTGATCTGTTTTGGATACAAGTGTCGTGAGCGCATAAGACGTAAAATCGTTGAGATCGGGGTTTTCTGTCATCCCTTTTTTTACGAGCATCGTGTTGATATTTCCATTTGAAGGAATTCTACCGAGTGCCCACTTATACTTTCCAACGGTATCTCCTTTATTTGCCCCGTATTTAGATAAAGTTTCTTCGTTAATTGTATGTGCGCTGGCAACTGCCAAAGAATCGATATGCGTTGAATCCTTGCCACCTTGATTCTCTTTCGTTGGTGTAATCATCCAGAGCCATGGTCCCCGAATGTCGTTATAGTGTTTATCTGGCACATCAGTGACATTACCAGAAATGTCTATTATCAGATTCGGTTTCATATTGCTAAATGAATACAAACCTAACTTCCTGGCATTTCCATTGAGATCAATGACTGCGACATTGGTTCCTTTACCCTTTACTGTTGATGTATCTAATTGAACGATCGCCTGCTTGCCGGATATAGACTGACAACTATGCATAAGTCGGTTGGCGTGTCGAAATCTAACAAGATAGAGTCCATCAGGATCCGTAATCTTGAAGAAGATATGCATCTTATTGGGTGGATAGGCTATAGCAGATGGTAGCATCTCAACCTTTACCCTTCGTTCTTGTTTACGAATTCTACCGCCGTTGAAATAGGGATTGAGATTCAACCATGCTGCTGCACATTTCCCATAAGACATTCTGGTTCTACCATCAACGAGAGCGTGGGGTAATCCGAAAGCGTGTCCGAGCTCATGCGCAGCGAGGTACCAATTTCCCGATGTTGGGACCAGTATACGTTCTCCTGCATAAGTTACACCTTTATAACCCTGTATTCTCTGATGACCATGGTCAAGTACAATAAATAAGATCGTACTTGGCGTTTGAATCCTACTTGCACATTCATTAAACACACTGTACGGTTTTTGATGATATTGTATACCATCTTTTTTTCCTGTTATGTGGTGCACCACTATATCTCCGTTTGTATCGGTTTCCATTCTAAAAGTTTTTCTCTCATACCCATACTTTTCCATCTCATCGCCGTAAAACTTCTGTGCCTCCTTCAGTACTTTTCTGATCTTAGTATCTATGTCCTTCTGAGGTTTCCGGTCTCTTGAAACAAAATAGACAAGTTTTACTATATATTTTTCCGGTGTAACTTCCTGTGCAAAACAGGGTAGCAAAAAAGTCAAGAATGCAATTATCGTAACAAACAAATTTATGAATTTCATAATGGTCCTCATGTTTTATTAGTAGAGGGTCTACTCTTACATTGTAGGTGCGATTTCCTAATCGCACCGGATTAGTCCTAACCCCCATATAAGGTTTTCGCTCAGGATTCGGTGCGATAAGGATATCGCACCTACCGGCCTGGGTACATCACTAAATTGATACCTGCGATTCAGTCCCATAGAATCACTGTCCCATCTAAACTTCCACTGCCAATGGTGCTGCCATCAGGACTAAAGGATACACTCTTGACCCAAGACGTATGTCCCGATAAAGTGCGGATAAGTTCACCTGTCTTCACATTCCAAAGTCGAAGGGTATTGTCATTACCCCCACTTACGAGGGTGCTACCATCAGGACTAAAAGATACACAAAAAACGTCATCCCTATGTCCCCAAAGTGTCCGTAGATGCTCTCCTGTTTTCACATGCCAGAGTCGGATAGTGTTGTCCGCACTCCCACTCGCGAGGATGCTACCATCAGGACTTATAGATACACTGAACACCTGATCCTTATGTTCTTTAAGTGTGCGGATATGTCTCCCAGTTTTCACATTCCAGAGTCGGATAGTGCTGTCCCAACCCCCACTTACGAGGGTGCTACCATCAGAACTAATAGATACACTATAGACATCAGCCGCATATCCCTCAAGTGTCCGTAGATGCTTTCCCGTGTTCACCTGCCAGAGTCGGATGGTGTCGTCCGCACTCCCACTCACGAGGATGCTACCATCAGGACTAAAAGATATACACCAGACCGCATTTGTATGTCCTTTAAGAGTGCGGATATGTTTGCCAGTATTTGCATTCCATAGACGTATCGTGCTGTCCCAACCTCCACTTGCCAGTGTCTTACCATCAGGACTAAAAGATATACATCGGATATGATCCGTGTGTCCTTCAAGGGTGCGGATATGTGTGCCAGTGTCCACATGCCAAAGATGGATGTTGTTGTCATTACCTACACTTGCGAGAGTGCTACCATCAACACTAAAGGACATACTCGTGACCCGATTTGTATGTCCGTCAAGTGTGCGGATATGTGTGCCAGTGTTTGCATTCCATAGACGTATCGTGCTGTCCCAGCTCCCACTCACGAGTGTCTTACCATCAGGACTAAAAGATATACATCGGACCCGATCCGTATGTCCCTCAAAGGTGCGGATAAGATCACCCGTGATTACTTGCCATAACCGAATGATGGAGGCAGAACTTCCACTGGCAAGGGTTCTTAAATCAGGACTAAAAGATACACCGGAGATCTCCTCTCTATCTCCCCGAAGGGTTTTATGTACCCAAATGGTGCGGATAAGATCACCCGTGTTCACTTGCCATAATCGGATAGTACTATCCGCACTCCCACTTGAGAGGATGCTGCCATCAGGACTAAAGGATACGCTCGGTACTGTATTCGTATGGCCCCGAAGGGTACGGATAAGATCACCCGTGTTCACTTGCCATAATCGGATAGTATTGTCCCAACTCCCACTTGCAAGTGTGCTGCTATCAGGACTAAAGGATACACTCAATACTGCCTTGGTATGTCCCTGAAGAGTGTGAATAAGATCACCCGTGATCACACTCCATAGCCGGATGGTGTCGTCATTACCTCCACTTGCGAGCATGCTACCATCAGGACTAAAAGATACACTCAGTACAGCATGTCTATGTCCCCTAAGGGTATAGAGAAGCATTCCCGTGTCCACTTTCCATAGTCGGACAGTATTGTCACTACCCCCACTTGCGCGCATGCTACCATCAGGACTAAAAGATATGGTGGAGACTAAACCCGTATGTCCAGTGAATAGATTCAATTCTTCAGCTGTCTGTGCATCATAAATCCATACGCCGATACTACTCGCCACTGCCAATTTGGTTCCGTCTGGTGAATACTTAATCTCACGGATATCACCTTTTCCGAACCGTGCTTTCGCGCCTTCTGGTAAACTCCATTTTGATAAGTCTTGGGCAAGGATGCTCGTTGTAAAGGTGAGTGTCAGACAGAATGTTATCATTATTGAAAATAATTTGCTTTTCATGAAAATGAACTCCTTTTATTGTAGTGAACTTCAGAATTAATGCTAGTTAAAATAATGACAGGCTCCACAACGGGCGAGGTGACCTCGCCCCTACGTTGGGTGGTTTTCGTCATCGTTGTATAGGGTAAAATGTCTCATTGATTATTAACTTTACTATCATAATCATTAATCATCTGTTTCATTAATCAGGCTTTTCAACTTCAAACCTTCGTAAGGTACCCCACCTGTGCTGTACAAGTTTATCACTTTGTCAATAAATTCATATTTAGCAAGTGAACATGAACGAAGTTTATCTGGTCGTAACAGATAATATGCAACACTTTCCGACCAATCCTCATTGGGATTCTTTGAACCAGCATAAGTTGTAACGAATTCTTTTCTACTTCTGTTATTTGACCATCCGAACCTATTATTGGAGTCTTTACGCCAGCCGCCAATTTTTGCCCATTCTGCTCTGAGATCCCAGTTAAGTGTATACTCCCATAAAAAATGCGCTTTTTCATGAAGGATGATACGGTGAAACTCCTGCCGATTCTTCAAGTGGAAAATAAACCCAGCATACTCAACACAAAATTCACCAATCCATGCTGAACCTGCATACTTTGTTTGTTGGTTAATAAGGAGATATTTTAACCGCCTTCCTAAATTATGTAATCCTTTGGGGAACTTTTCATATACTGACATTAGCATCATTAGTTGTTCGTTTGAGGATTCCGAGACACGTGCTTCCCTGCCATATCTACGTAGTACCTGTCCTATCCTTTCGGCTTCAGGTGTCCCTGTCCGAATTATACTCAGACCGTACATCTCTTTTAGCACGAGTTCTATCATAAATCTGTCTGTTCCATCCTTCAGTATGCGTCTTACTTCGGGAATATCCGTCCAATTCTCAGTTACAAATTGTGCAATAATTCGAAAAAGACGTTTGTTCAACAACGGTTCCTCTTGCGATTTTTCTACTTCAGACACTTCAGAAAAGAAAACATCACGACTCAGTGTAACGTGCTTCACATCATTTACAGATTCAATCTGAACATCATCTTGTAATTCTTTATTCGTTATCTGCCACACAGAAGGGGCCAAATTGTGGTCTGGGTCTTCAGATTGTTGATATATGGAGTCAAAGGTCTCTAAAAGCGAGTCTGCTTCTTTTGCCATCCAGCCAGCGCGTAGACTGATACCATATTTTTCTTTCAACTGTGAGGTAGTGACTTTATCCGGTTCCGGTAAAAAAAATAGATAGCAACCTGATTGTAATATTAGAATAGTTAGCAATAGTGTGTTTTTAATTACTTGCATGATTTTGAACCTCCAATGAAGATTAATTTAATAGTCATGTAATTCTGATTTCCCTAGGCCGGTAGGTGCGATATCCTAATCGCACTGGACCCAACCCGTAACCGCCCCCCATTTTTGTAGGTGCGATTTCCCAATCGCACGGATTTTTCCAATCTCGCCCCCCATTCTGGTAGGTGCGATTTCCTTATCAATGCAGAATACCAAACGCGTATTCTGCCGAATTGACCCAACCCAGTTCCATATAAGGTTTTCGCTCAGGGTTCGGTGCGATAAGGATATCGCACCTACCGCCCTGGGAACCCCATCTGGTGCGATAAGGATATCGCACCTACCAACCTGGGAACATCTGGTGCGATAAGAATATCGCACCTACCGACCTGATGCGATAAGGATTTCACACCCACCGGATGGGAGGATTCCCATTTCTAATTATACCATTTCATATATGCATTGCCAAAACGGATAATCTCCTGGATTTTTTACTAAACCTTCTCTAACAGGATTCATATAACAATACCGGATAATTCTGTTTAATGTCGGCACATTACGAATGCCCCAATCGCTGTACCCTTTTTGCCATAGAGAACCTTCTCTGGATAGGTGTTGATTGATTTTACGCGCACTAAACAGTTTCATAGATTGCACAACCTTGGAAAGCACGTGATTTTTTTCAAGTTTTATGACCGAATGGACATGGTCTGGCATCACCATAATACATATCCATTCAAGTCGTTTGTCTGTTTGTAACCAGTCGAATGTATTGAAAATAATAGATGAAACTTCTTTGTTAGCAAGAATCTTTTGTCTTTTGTGTGTGCAAAAGATTATGTGATAATATGTGTTTTGTAGTGAAACTCTTCCTTTACGAAGGTTAGAACTACGGTATTCATGAGTGTTCAATGTACTCTAATCTCCTATATTTACCGAACCGTTGAGTCCGACAGTTGCGATTTCCTAATCGCACGGATTTTCCCAGTCTCGACCCCCATTTTGGTAGGTGCGATTTCCTAATCGCACCGAATTAACCCCAGCCGGTTCCATATAAGGTTTTCGCTCAGGATCCGGTGCGATAAGGATATCGCACCTACCGGCCCTGGTAACATCTGGTGCGATAAGGATATCGCACCTACCGCCCTGGGAACCCCATCCGGTGGGACATTTACGCTTCTTTGTGTATATAATAGAATAGTGAGAATACTGGCAAGGTATTCTCACTATTCTACGGAATAGGTTATTTTTTCCCTGAAATTAACCTCATCGTGAACTTTTCAATTCGCTCCACGTCGTTGTCAGTTTATTCTTGGCAGAAATGTAACCTTTAAGACGTGATGTGGTAAGCACATTATGCTCACCCGCGAAAGATACATCTTCAATTTGATAGTAATACACAACACCCGCTTTCGCAGTCGAGTCAACCCATTTATAGGTGTTACGCTCACCTGTTGTGCCTGCGCCTTGGATCAACACAGTATTGATCTGTTTATACTCTCCATCCTTACGCTGACTCCGTAGGATATTAAAACCTGCGTTATCAAGTTCGGATTCGGTTGTCCAACGGATAACGACTTCACCGTTTTCAAGTGTTGCACGGAAAAGGGATAAGGATACGGGGAGTTGTATACCTCGCACAAATCCGGGTGTGCTGATGTCCTTGCTCTCTCCATACCAGATTTTTGGAACTCTCTTGAATGCGGTATCCACAGCATGTACCCACGCATATTTAGGTGGACGCTCTCTTTTCATTCCTAACGGCAGCACAGCACCTGTCATATCGCCTTCAACATTGCGATTAGGCACGGCAACACGCGGACGTCCGTTTGCGTCTCTGAGACGTATCAAGGACGTGCGATCCCCTTCTTCCGTTACCGCTGTCGACCAGCCCCAACTATAGGGATCGTCAATACTGATACCTTGACGAAGATTCGGTGGGTTACCATCAAGATTGCCAACCTCATCAGATATAGTGCCATCACCATCAACTATCCGGATGTAGAAACCCCCTTCCGCATTCAGAATAGGGTCTCTCCTACTTGCCATGCTGAATTCATTGCGGAGCTCTGGATATATACTCGCGACTCGTGTATCTGGTAAATGATCTCTATCTGAGGGACGACCCTCAGATGCCGCAATAAGCACAACCTGATTCGGTGGAATATAGGCAAATAGGTCCTTTAGGTTAACCGTGATATTCAGGTTACGCTTGTTCTCTATCCATGAACCTGAATCATGGTTCTCTATAATGAGCTGCCAACCTGTTTGATCTTCACTCTCTTCGCTACTATCCGCGGCAAGGTTAATACCACGCGTTTTAGAAGTATTATAGAGTTCAATCCATTGTGTTAACCTATTGTTTGATGTGGTAAGCATCAATTCACTGACAATCAGTTTACCACCATCCAGTTGTGATATTTTCCCTTTTGCCACGTCATTGGGATAACCGGGAGTGCCGCCGTGCCGATCATTTGCCTCAACACGCCGGTCATAACCGATACCGGTGAAACCGATTTTTGTCCACGCATCTTTAAGGTAACCTTGCTTACTTCCGTCACGGACCCATACTTTGCCTGCCTCATTCAAGCGATCACCTTGGAGAAAATTAGCATTAGCTTGCGTATTTCCGTTCAGCGGGAAAACCTTTGTTTCCCAAATTTCACCATCAGATTTACCATCCGATTTCTTTTCATAAGCAGGCGACCCAGATCTTAGATCCCGTCTGATGAAATTAGCGTGGAGCGCGCCGGGCCCCGCAGCATCCTCAACATGATGTCCAGATAGATAGATATTTCTTTCTGCTGCCCCATCTTCTATCTCTTTTTCTGTTCTGACATCCCACGGTTTATTTCTACGAAGTATCAGCAACCACGCATCATCATTCGGAATTGCAAGATTGTTATTATCAACGACGAGATATCGTTGTGGACCGGCACCGAAAGCTTGATTATTATCATCCTGAGTGATATCAAATCCAACAGATAGCAGCGTTTGCATCGGGTCCCTATTGACTAACAGTAGCACACCGTGTGCCGCAAGCGTATAATCTGGGAAACGAACGATTTCGGTTTCATTACCGAATCCTGTTGTTTTGGTAAGTACCCAATTTTGAAGGGATTGATCAGTATTTGAAACATTGCGCAGTTCAATCCAATCTGACCTGTCGTTCGCCAAGTTTCCAATTTCATTGATAATAATCTTGTTCTTTGCCGGGGTATCTCGGTTCGGTCTGGTCCGTGCGGTTGGCACTCTGGTAGCCTGGTTTGGCTTGCCGGGTGTACCTCGGTAGTTCCGCAGAAATAGGACTGATGCGATACCCCAATGTGCAGGCTCCCATCCGTTGTCGTAGTTAACACGTTGCATAGATTTGAACTCGCGCCTCGGTGTTGCGCTACTCCCGTGCTGTCCTTTACTATTAATGTTCCAAGTAAGATCATAAAACGGCACATTGCTCAGCATATCAGTTTCAGGTTCGGGACCGGGGAAAGCATTAGAAGTGGTGAATTTGATGTCAGAAGAATAAGTCGGTTCTGTACCCGGTGGCGGTGCTGCCTCTACTGGAGCATTAAACGCAATCGGTGAGGTCGTTCTATTGTAAACCTCAATCCACTGTTGCTCGGTGATTCTCGTAGCATCCCCGACGAAAGTTTCATCTTCAGCCCACATCACTTCGTTGATAACGAGTTGACGTTGGTTACGTTCGTGATCGTCATCATAGGTGTCATCTGCTGTTTTGCTGCCCAATCTGTTTGTCGAACCACCAGGTTCATTAACGCGTAGGTTGAGTGTTCCAGGTCCTTCGAATAGTGTCCACAGATTCGGCATGCTCTCATCTGAAACTTCACTCCAGTCAACTTTGGTAATTTCATAAGGTGGACTGTTCGATGGCAATGTTGGAACAGCCGCCGTTTTATCTGCAACGACAATCGCATAACCTAAACCTGGCACGTAACCTGGATTAGGGGACAAGCTTATCTGTTGGCATAGGAGTGGGTACAGCAAGAATTGGGATTCCAATATAGACTAACGTGACGGGATCAAGAGCTGTAACCATTACCAATTCATAACCTCGCAAGATAAAATAGGGATATTCTCCATCTGCAATGTTAGTGGTAAGGTCCCCAACCCAAGTTATGAAGTATGTTTTCGGATCGTTATCTTCACCTTCAGCCAAGGGAACAGAAGGGGTAGGACCAGGTATGCCAGCGGCGAAATTTAGATCATCTGCTGTCGGTTTGGGATTGGGTTCAACATTATATGTAAGTTTGACAACAAGCCGTTCGTCAGTTTCAGTAGTAGTTGTATCGTCCGCTGTATACGCACCGGATATTGATATTTCAACAGGCTCAGCCAGTGCTGGCATTGCAACGAAGATGAACATCATAATAAGCAGAAAACAAGAGACGGGATTAAAGACTAAACTTTTCATTTTATACTCCTTTAGTATAGTTGAATTTGGGTGTCGGGTTGCGCTTTACTCTCCCTAACCCACGAATTATATTTGCATGTCTGTAGGAGGGAACTCCGATTCCCGACTACACACAGGGTCGAGATGCGGAAACCGCTTCAACAGAATATGGACATACTATTATCACCCAAGTTGCTACCTATGTAGCACAATCTGCCAGATTGTGCCATTAGGGGACGCAAACTGGCAGTTTACGCTACTAATATCGGCTAATTATCAGCATGTTTTCATTAAAGACGGTGTTGCCATGTCTAAAACTTATAGGTAGCAACTTAGGTTATTATCTAAGATTTTTAAGTGTTCCCCAGGTTATTAAATGTTTGCCGGTCGGTGCAATAACACCCCGTAACCGGACCGTTGTCTGAATACCACGTGTACCCGTAAGGTCTACGTCCTCAAGTCTATAGTAATAAGCAACATCGGGTTTAGCGGTTCTGTCAATGAATTGATATGTGCTGCGTTCGCCAGTAGTGCCAGCACCCTGGATCAACTTCGGGTTGATACGTTGGAAGCTTTTGGCGCGTGAGGTGCTACGAAATATATTGAACCCTGCATTATTCAGTTCCGATTCCGTTGTCCAGCTGATAAGCACCTCATCCTTAACAAACTTTGCTGAGAAATGTGAAAGTTCCACAGGCAAAGGTTTGCCACGTCGATACCCCGGTGTGCCGAGATCCTGCGGACTGCCGTAGTAAATGCCTGCGACGAGATTCTTTGTGTCAACAGCACGAATCCAACCGCGCCTTGCTATCCCCGCACGCGGCACTTTTTCGTCAAAACGACGTATCAGGGAACTCCGAACACCTTCAACCAAGGTATCTGGAAGATCCCATGTCTTCTCGTCACCTGTAAACGTCGCTATCTGGTCAACGAGGGTATCTTGAGAATTTGTCAGTTTCAGAGAAAATCCACCACCGGTAATGCTCTGGAATTGACTGACTATTATCTCTTGTTCAAGTCCTGCTATATGCAGAAGTGGCAATTGATAGACGTCATCATCTGAGAGGTTGCCACCCCCTGAATGCCTACCGAAAGCCGTAACAATCAATCTCGCTTGTTCTGGTGGGATGCGGAAGTCCTCTTCAAACGTAAATGTCAATTCTAAAGGGGCAGGTTGTGGACTTTTCCAATGGAGTTTCCATCCACTCAGGTTAACTTCTGTGCTGCCATTGTTATAGACTTCAAGCCATTGCGGTAATCCAGCTTCATCCCCGCCTGCCTCAAACATAAATTCGCTAAAGATGACTCTATAGGTAGCCTGTTCAGTTGGTGTTTGGTCCGTTTCATCTGTTCCACCTGCTCCACTTGCTCCTCCTGCTTCACCATTTTCATCTTCTTCACTATCTTCATCAGTTTCGTCAGTTTCCGATGATGCCTCGCCTGTGATGATGGTTTCAGTGATAACGAAAGCGTTTATACGACTATCATTCTGTGATTCTGCTATGACTGAGATCGTATACGTACCAGCTGTTGATAGTGCTGTGCGTGGAATCGTCAATGTAATATCCTCATAACTATCTGGAAAAAGCGTGAGTTCGGTTTGATCTAATATCGCAGTATCAGTAGAATCACTGACTGGTTCAAAATCTATCCTATCCAAATTGGAACCGGTATTTGTTATACGCAAGGTATAAGTTATATCGTCAGTATCACTCGTTGTAGAGGTCCGAGTTAGACCATCCAATCCCTCTAACGTAAGACCAACTCTGTTAGAGATTATATTCACTCTGACTGTAAGGGTGGAGGTGAGATTTTTGTCTAATCCGGAAATCGCTTTGACTGTGACAGGATAAAAAGAGTATTTGGCAAAGAGAATCCCCGGAATTGTTAATGTCACTGCCTCTGAAGCTTGCGATGCAAGTGTTACTGAAGTTGATGAAAGTGCTAATTGTGCAAGTTCTGCTGTCATTGTCTCAAGATCTACTGCCTCTTGTCCAGAAAGCTCCGAGTAAGGACCACTATCTGCAGATATTTCCAAGCTAATCGTATCAGGATCAGTACCGATGTTGGTAACCTGTAGGGTAAAAGTCGCATCAGAAATTGCAGTTGCTTCGGGTATGTTCTGAATGATATTTCCTTCAACAGTCAATTCGAAGTCAATAAGGGGGTCGTTCGGTTTTCTGACATTCAAAGTGAGAGGTATTTGAAAGAAGAAATCGGGATCAGAAATATCCCCTCCTGTAAGCAATATATCAATTTCGTTCCGTTTTCCTGGTCGGTGTTTTGCGATTTCTGATCGCTCAATCGTAAGTGTCACATCATGTGTTGCTGTCCCACGTAGAAAAAAGTTTTCGCCCGGACTAATTCCAACTGCAACCACCGCAATTGGATTTCTTCTTGTGATCGCACCATACTCCATAGTTATTGCGCGGTTCTCTCCCGCTTCACCTGTAAAACGGACGGTAAAAGTTATATCATCCGTATCATTAGTGTTAGTTCGTTGAGTTGCTCTGCCTACAACTTCTATTGTTGTAGCATCAGCGGTTTGGGGTAAAGAAATCGGGGTAAAGAAATCAATGTACACAGTAGCAGTAGCGTAATCGTAAGTAGAACTCGTTTATCCATTATTTGATCCTCCATATAAAATGTTAATACAACAGTGCATCAAACTGATCAGTATCCTTTTCCTCAATTGGATCGTCTTCAATAATTCGATCATCTTTGGTAATTGGGTCATCTTTGGTGTCTTTATCTGTTTTGTAACCAAAAATCTCTATTTCACGAATTTTCGCAGCAGCACGCGCGCGTCTGAAACCACCTATCCCGGTTTTGCTATCTCATAAACTGCGTGTTACATTGGTTAACCTATTTGCACCTTGCTTGCGTGCTAATACTGCATCATCTGTTGTTCCTATAACAACAAGCTTGACTTTGTCCGTTGGAAGTAGGTGAAAAACGGGAACAACGGCTATCCCTTTCTTGACACTTTGCACCTCTTTAATCAACTGCCAATCTGTATCTGATAAAGCACTTCCACCTTTGTCTACATAGAGATTAAATTTTTTGATATTATCTGAATGGATAATAATCTTACGAATAACCTTTTTCTCAGGTAAAGTGATGGTAACTTCGGGGGCACTTCTCCCAACTCCCTTTGTTCCCCTTCTCGCCTGGGCATGACCGATGGTTTCCATATCGCCATCAATCGCTTCCATGCTGGTAGACTTAGTACCATCAAGTAGCGAGTAGTTATCGCTCCATTCTTGTACCGAAAACAGCACACTACACCCAATCATAAAGGTACAAATACATAAAAGTGAAAGCAGAATAAAAAATTTATTAACCATTATGGTCTCCTTTGTCGGGATTTACGAATTACCCATTCGTTTTTCATAAATTGACATTTTAAACCCGACCTTTTTAGTAAACATAACATAGGATTTCATAAGATTATACAGATACTGCAAAAGTTATGCAAGTAAATTTTACATTTTAATTCAAATTTTAGTGAATTTATATCAATTATTCCAAATTTGTGCGATTTATAGTAAAATTAAAAATTAAAGAGACATATCAACGTTTACGATGACCAACCCGCGTAGGGGCGAGGTCTCCTCGCCCGCTGTGGAGTGTATCATTAATTCCGAAGTTCACTATAATAAGGAGTCGAGATGGAAGATTGGAAGGGGGGATGGGTGGATACTGCAATGGCATTCATACCCGGGGAATGCCAAAAGGCATTCATACCGTTGATTTCTTGATTTGAACTCCGATTCCTGACTATCACTGAGTTAAGTCGCGATTCAGACAAAAAAGGTAACAATAACTTTATACCCCACTACACCTCCACCATGCCGAATCCTGCGCTGTTTTTATCACCGAATCCGCATTCATATCCGGTCCGTATCAGCGCGACACTGCCGGTAACACGAAACGGACATAATACCCCGCGGATTTTGATTCCTCTGAAATCTACTAAGCGGGTGACTCTGCCTTCTTTTCTACGGATATAGGCGTTATCATATTGGAAGGTGAGGGTGTCGTCTTGTGGGATGCGTCCATGTATGGCTTGATGTTTGTGTAGTAGGTTTTGACGGATAAGGTCGGAAAGATAGGGGTCGTCTGGTAGGCAGTAGTGGGTGCGGCGATTGCCATCAACTTCACGCACAGCGGACATGACAACAGGTGATAAACAACGGAAGAACATCTCTGACCGAAAACAGGGGGCACGCGGGATCGTCACGTCTCTTACCCTTAGGTGACGATCCCCAATGGATAGTCTGCCTTCAGTGAGGAGGGTGTCCGCAAAGTGGGTTAGGAATTCTACTACGGGTGAGGATACGGACCACGTTAAAGTAGACCGAAAATGGATCTGTTCACCCCTGATGTGCCGACGTTCCGCCATCAGTTGAGAGAAGGTGAATAGTTTGAACCGTTTCTCAGCGGCGTGAAAACCTTCTTCATGTAGAAAATCAGCAAATGCAGGATTAGATGCTGATAGGAACCGGTAAATCACACCGACGAGTAGGTGGTTATAGTTGATCGGTAAAGTGATACCGTTGTTTACATCAGCAACGATTTTTACACGCATCTGTTATCTCCGTTCCTTGTTATAGTGGAATTTACAATTATGGTGAAATATGGAAATTATTATACACTTTCATCCCCTGATAGGTGCCATAAGGATATCGCACATTATGCATCAATCTAAGAAATTTATGCGTTAGTAAGAATACTCCTCAATATTTATTGTGACTGGGGATTGTCCATATTCAGTCCCATAGGGACGATATGTTTATAGATCACGGTTAAACAAGGCCTCTTTAGTCCCGTAGGGACGATATGTTATCTAATTTCTTGTTTTACACATATCGTCCCTACGGGACTAAAGAGGGGGGTGTCAACGTTTTTCTATAAACATATCGTCCCTACGGGACTGAGGTAACTATTAGATTGGTTTATCTTCTTAAAATTCCGTTTATGGTGCGATTTCCTAAACACACCGTTGTAGACTGTATAAATGATTCCATAATCCACCATAATTGGACACTTCTGTAGCGCAAACTTTTAGTTTGCGTCTCATCGGCACAAACTAAAAGTTTGTGCTACAATTCAGGGAGTCTCAGAATAAAGGTTCGGAGACTTTGCCAAGGACTTTCGGTAACCAAAGACTTAAATCAGGAATATAGGTTACAAGGATTAAGGCTATCAGGAGCAAACCGATGAACAGTAGAACGGATCTATAGAGTAAAACGACCGGTTTCTTGAACTTCATGCTTGATATGAAGAGGTTCATGCCGATGGGGGGTGTGAGATACCCGATTTCAAGATTTGTTAAGACGATGACGCCGAGGTGTACCTTATCAATCCCTAACGCATCCGCCATAGGAAGAAGCAGTGGAACAATGATGACGATGGCTGAAAAGATGTCCATCAGGCAACCGACAATTAACAGGAAAACATTGAGACCGATGAGCGTTATGATCTTATTATCTGTGATGGATGTTATCCAATCAAGCACCATATCAGGTACGCCGAGGTTAATTAGATAGTTTGTTAACGCTAATGCCATAGCGAGGATGATAAGGATCGCACCGACAAGCACCATACTCTCTTTAACGATACGGGGTAGTGCTTTGACTGAAATGGATCTGTGAATACACATCTCAACAATACAGACATAGATAACAGTCAATGCTGCAACTTCGTCAAGTGATACGAAACCACTCAGAATTCCGCCCAAAACAAGTAATGGCAGGAACAGTTCCCATTTTGCGTCCCAAAGTGTTCGGAAGAATTCATCCCAGTTAAACGGGGTTGTTTCAGTCTTTTTAAAGAGACTCCAACCACTGCAATATGAGCTGAGGATGAAGAGGATAATTAGTCCCGGGATAATGCCGGCAAAGAACATTGCATCAATATCTACTTTCGCGATGATAGCGTATAGAATGAGTGGTATACTAGGAGGGAACAGTAGACCGATGCTTCCTGATGCAGTGATCAATCCGAGCGAAAAGTTCTCATTATAGGTCTGACGTAAGATAGGATAGACTAAACCACCAAGGGCAATGATCGTTACGCCGGACGCGCCTGTGAAAGTGGTGAAAAACGCACATGTCACGAGGACAACGATAGCAATACCACCCGGTAACCACCCGACGCTTGCTCTGGCGAATGCAACTAACCTTTGCGGTGCTTTCCCTTCTGCAATGATATATCCGGCAAGTGTAAAGAGCGGAATAATATTAATTGTAGTGTATGCTGTGAGCCTATTGATTTCAATGAGGATTACACTGATTGGAAAATCGGCAGCTGCAAATCCGATAATCGTTGCGCCACCGAGTAGGACAAAGAGTGCACCTCCCAAGAGGGCAAACCCCACTAATCCGATACCGATAAGTATTCCCATTAGTCAATGTCTCCTTCGGTATCAGCAGTAACCGTATCATTACCTGTCAAACGGATTCCGAGCTGTAGCAGTAGGTGAATATCTATGATAGAAAATCCGATGGGTATGATTGTCTTTGCCCACCATAAAGGTATTGTTCCGATGAGAGTTTTCGGACTCTCCTGTTCATCAATCAGGAATACGAACCCGTAGTAGACTAAGATACTTACGACAATTATGCTTAAAATATCAATGAGATAATGGCAGTAGTGTTTGATTTTTTCGGGTAAGATGTGATTGAGCACATCTATGCTGATGTGTCGTTTCTCGGCAGTGGCAAGTGCAGCACCCAGAAAACATAACCAGAGTGTGAGGTTTTGAAGCATCACCGTTTTCCAGAGCAGACTTATACCGAAACCGTAACGTAAAACGATTTCAAGAATTGCGAGTCCGATCATTAAAGCAATGATTAAGCACAACAGAACTGTTTCGATTTTGCTCAAGAAGGTGTTTATACGTTGCAGTACCATAAGCGTCAATTTAGTGATTGTTCCCATTCTGGTAGGTGCGATATCCTTATCGCACCATAAGCGTCAATTTAGCAACACCCCGTTCTGGTAGGTGCGATATCCCTATCGCACCATAAGCGTCAATTTAGTGATTGTTCCCATTCTGGTAGGTGCGATTAGGAAATCGCACCTACCGGCCTGCGGTATAGCTGCTCTCTGCGGTTTTATCTCTTGTCCATCCATCCTTCCACCCATTTACGCTTCCACTATTGTAATACTTGAATACCCGCTGCAGGAAGGATGGCAACTTTCGCGTTAGGTGGCAGTTTCTCTGTCATCAGTTGTATCAACTGCTCTAAATCTCGGAAGAGGAGAGATGATGGATACTCTTTGTAGAAATCATCTCTATCAAAATGCTCAGACCAGACATGAAGTTGTGATTGTCTTCCCAGTTTTGGTTCTGGGGTCGGTTTCGTGGGTAACCTTTCTATTTTCTGACGTACATACTTCGGATAATCGAGTCGGTCGAACAGACCGTGAAAACATGATCCATCGGTTGCTGGATAGAGTGCAATGGTGTATGCGTTCTCAAAATAGGAGAAGGCAGCCAGTGCTTTATCAAGTTGAATGGCGTCTGCGTCAAGCGGATAGCAGTTTATGATGACCAGGTCGCTTTGTGTGCGAGTTGTTTCGGATATTTTGGTCCTGTAGGTATCCAAGGCAAAATGTGAACCTTTACGGTGTGCCTTAACGAAATCTCCCACGAAGAGACCACATATTTCTCGGCGACTATTGAGGACGACATTGGCGATAGCATCCAATCCGAGCGCAGCTGCTGCCATCTCAATCGTATCCCTTCTGTCGGGTTCGTCGCTCTCACCTTCAATTACGGCGGGTCCGCGTCCGGGAGGAAATTTATGGAAATAATACATGGTTGAGAAACCTGCGGTGCCGGGAACGATGAGTTTTGCCCCACCACTAAAACCGACTGAACTGTGTGGATGGAGCCCACCGAGACAGATTTTGAAATCTGCATCCGCGACTGTGCGATTGATATAGAGCGGCGTGCCGTTTTCAAGATTTCCCAATGCGCGTAAATCTTTGCTTAGGAAGTCATGGTTTGTCACCTCATATTCTGCTACGATATCTGCTCCGAGTTTTTTTACCATCTCTTCATCGGAAATAGGACGGTGTCCACCAACGCCGACAACAAATCGGATTTCCGATTTAGGCACACCTGCTGTGTTAAATTCACGGAGTAGAAACGGAATAACCTGATATGCGGGTGTGGGACGACTCATATCATCTACGATGATGGTCGCACTCTTCTTGTCTTTGGCTAATTCAGAGATACGTTTTGTGCCGATTGTTTCAGCAAAGGCTTTTTCGATCTGTGCGTTGGTGAGGGCAGGTGCGTCCTTAGGGTTCAGCATCTCTATATGCCAATCGGTTGGAAAACTGAGTGTGAGTTCGTTATCCCCGTACCATGCACCGGATCGGACAGTAGCAGTGTTCTTCATAACTCATCCTCTATTCAAGTTCTTGGTGTTGATGTGTCAATACCGCTGCGATAAAATCCCTGAACAACGGATGGGGTGTGAGCGGTTTAGATTGAAATTCCGGATGGAATTGTGAACCTATCATCCATGGATGGTCTGCCACCTCAGCGATTTCGACCAGACGCCCATCAGGGGAAACGCCACTAAGTGTTAGTCCAGCGTCAGCTAATTGTGATCGGTAATCGTTGTTCACTTCATAACGGTGTCGGTGTCGTTCTAAGATAATCGGTTGCTGATAGGCGTTGTAGCTGATCGTATTTTCTTTTAGCACACAAGGATAATGTCCGAGTCGCATTGTCGCGCCCTTGTCAGCGATTCCGCGTTGTTCTAACATCAGGTCTATGACGGGATAGGGGGTCTGTTCGTCTACTTCAGTGCTGTTTGCATTCTTTAGGTTCGCGACATTTCGTGCCAATTCTATGACAAGACACTGCATACCGAGACACAAACCGAAGTAAGGGATACTGTTTTCACGAGCATATTTAACCGCCATAATCATCCCTTCAATGCCACGGTCACCGAACCCACCGGGGACCAAGATGCCATCAATGTTTTGGAACAGTGCATCTAAATCTGTCTGTTCAGTTACATCCTCAGCTTCAATCCATTCTATATGGACTTCTGTGTTATTAGCGATTCCACCGTGTTTTATTGCTTCTTGCACACTGATATACGCATCACACCCCGTCGTGTATTTCCCTACGATAGCGATATGCGCCTTATGTTGTGGATTTTTCAGTTTATCCACCATTGCGATCCATTCAGCGTCCAAGGTAGCACGTCTTTCAAGCCTTAACTTTTTTGAGACGAGGTGTCCCATACCCTGTTCTTCAAAGTTGAGTGGAATTTCATCAACACATTTTGTGTCTAATCCTTCTAAAATGAAGTCTTCACTTATACCACACAGAAGGGCGATTTTCCTGCGAACACTCTCATCAATGTGTTGACTTGTTCTGCATAACAGTAAGTCCGGATGTACACCTAATTCCTGAAGTTTGCGGATACTGTGCTGAGTCGGTTTACTCTTGCTTTCACCGTTTGGGAGTGTGTAGATAAGTGAAACGTGGAGAAATAACGTGTTTTCTCTACCGACTTCAACAGCCATTTGTCTGATAGCTTCAACAAACGGTAGCATTTCAAAGTCACCAATTGTGCCGCCAATCTCCGTGATGACGATGTCAACAGCGTTGTCTTTACCGATCTGATAGATGCGGCGTTTGATTTCATCGGTAATATGTGGTATTAATTGAACCGTTTGTCCGAGATAATCACCGCGGCGTTCTTTTTCTATCACTTCAAGATAGACAGAACCGGTTGTAAAGTTTGATTGCTGGTTTAGGTCAACACCGAAGAAACGTTCATAGTTCCCTACGTCCAGATCAGTTTCAGCACCGTCGTGTGTTACAAATACTTCCCCGTGTTGGAATGGGTTCATTACACCTGCGTCAACATTCAAGTACGGGTCAATTTTGACGACATTTACTTTGAATCCACGGTTTATGAGGAGTCTCCCTAACGATGCAGTTGTTATACCTTTTCCTATTCCCGATATAACGCCACCTGTAACGAATATGTATTTTGTCATTTTATTCCCTTCAAAGATGAGGGCCTCCCTTTTCTAAAATCGCTTTTACTTTTTCTAAATCTGCGGGTACATCAACACCGATAAGAGGTGTATCGGTTTCGACCACATGAATTTGCACACCGTTTTCCAACAGACGCAACTGTTCTAAATTCTCGGAAATTTCATAAGGTGTACGTTCCCAGATTGTGAAAGCGAGTAATTGTTCTTTTCGGAACGCGTATAATCCGATGTGTTTGAATACTGAAGTGTTTCCGTTAATGCTCGGTTCTGTGTTTGCGGGTGAACTCGGTATTGACCCTCTTGAAAAGTATAACGCATCGCCCTGAAGATTAGTGACAACTTTTACGATGTTCCTATTGCGGTAATCTTCAATCGTATCTATCCGCTCTTTCAAAGTTGTGACCTGTATATCCGGTCTATCAATAAAAGGTTGGAGCATGAGATCAATCTGTTGTGGTTCAAGGAGAGGTTCATCACCTTGTATATTGACAACGATATCACATTCTATTTTCTTGGCGACTATTGTCACACGGTCGGTTCCTGTGGGACAATCCGGGGTCATTTCTACGTTTCCACCGAAACTTTTCACAGCATTATAAATCCGTTGGTCATCTGTAGCGACAATAACTTGGTTGAGAAGTTTTGACTGAGACGCGCGTTCATATACATGCTGCACCATCGGTTTTCCCAAAATATCTGCTAAAGGTTTCCCCTCAAACCGAGTTGAGGCATATCGTGCTGGTATAATGGCTATACTTTTCAATCGTCTGTTCTCTTTTCGCGTGGTAGATTCTTATACATGATATATCCTGATATAATTGCTATTGATAGAAAGCTTAATCCTATAGCGGTAAAACCTAATAGTAGTTTACCAATACTGAATAGGAATGTGTAGATGAAGATGACACCGACTATCCAATTGACCAATGCTGGTGTTCTGGTTTCTGCATAAGTCTGTTGTCTGTTAGTATCATCTGATTCCTCTTTAATTTCTGCTGCGATTAACATCCATCCTATTTTGCTGGGTTTAACCTTACTATAGAATTTGGTGAGAGTTTCTGTAGAAACAGGTTCAGTGATAAATGTAACGACCACCCATACCACTGTTGAGATTGGCACAATAATCAACATCTGTATTGCGAATTCATTGGTTTGCGGTAACGTGAACACAACAATAGATACGACTAAAGCTGCTAACATGGCTGATATTTCTGACCATGCGTTTATTCGCCACCAATACCATCGTAGGATCTGGACGAGTCCGATACCCGCATTCAGTGCAATAAGAAATTTCCATGCCCCCGCAATGGAATCCATGAAGAGACTTGTTACACCGGCAACTATCATAATGAGGATGACAGCTAATCTGGAAATTGCGACGTAGTGTTGCGGCTCTGCTTCAGGTTTTAAGAAGCGTTTATAAAAGTCGTTAACGAGATATGAGGCTCCCCAATTCAGGTGTGTGTCAATTGTTGACATGAAGGCTGCTAAGAAGGCTGTTAACATCAATCCGAGGAGACCGACAGGTAAATATTCCAGCATAAGCAGGGGATAACCGGCTTCTGGGTCTTGTAACATCGGATTTGCGTGATTAGGATCTCCTAAGTTTGGGTAGACGACCATGGCAACCAATGCAACGAGTATCCAGGGCCACGGACGGAGTGTGTAGTGGGCGATGTTGAACCATAACGTTGCAAGAAGTGTATGTCTCTCATTCTTTGCTGCGAACATACGTTGCGCAATGTATCCGCTTCCATCCACGCCGTTTGATGCCCACCATTGCATGCCGAGATACACGCCGAACGTTATGATAGCCATTTTACCAGCACTAAAATCGGGTGTGAAGTTTAGTATCTGGTTTTCTGCTCCATATATGTCAGTCAGTTTTTCTTTTATCACACCGACACCACCAATTTTGTTGACAGCAATAATTGCAAGTGCGATTGAACCTACCATCGCCATACCGAATTGGACGATGTCTGTCATCACAACACCCCAAAAACCTGATAACGCACAGTAGATTCCTGCGATTAAAAGACATGCCAAGACTACGATGACTTTTGTGGATGCAGTATCAGGTAAGTTCAGTGTAAGCACGACGATTTTCTGCATTGCAAGGATGACCCATCCCATCGTAATGCAGTTTATCGGTAAACCGATATAGAGTGCGCGGAACCCACGGAGAAAACTGGCGGATGGGCCTGAGTATCGGAGTTCGGTAAATTCGACATCGGTGATGATTTCTGACCGTCTCCAGAGTCGGGCGAACAGGAAGGTTGCCAACATGCCGCTGAGGACTGCGTTCCACCATAGCCAGTTCCCCGCAATTCCATCTTCAACGACAAGACCCGTTACTGCAAGCGGTGTATCTGCGGCGAAGGTGGTTGCTACCATAGAGGTGCCAGCTAACCACCATGGAAGATTTCGTCCTGATATAAAAAACTCGTTCATATCCTTACCGGCACGTTTGGAAAAATAGATACCGAGTCCGAGTGCAAATAGGATATATCCGATTATTATTGCCCAGTCAATGGCTGAAATCATGCGATTTTTCTCCGAAGGAATTAAGATAATTTAGCGTAATTTTGGCAATAAATCAAGTAAAAACTGTTTTTCATTGGCATAAGCAAAGTAAAAGTGTTAAACTTTTTATGTTAAAAAACAGAATTAAGCAATATTAAATAATTGAATTATCAATACCGTAGGGGCGGGGTCTCCCCGCCCGTCATCAACGTGCCACCTGCAAATTTAATATTCAAACTTGCTTAGGTGATATTCGAAACATAAAGGAGTAAAAAAGGTGAAACGTACTGTTTTTGTTTTCTTATGTGTGTTTTTGTTAGCACAAATAAATGGACTGTATGCAGATGTGTTGGATCCGGATCTGGTGCTTTATTTTGATTTTGAAGAGTTTAGCGGTAATACCGTTATTGAGAAATCTGGACGGGGTTACGATGGTAAAATTAATGGAAACGTTAAGCAGTCTAACGATGGAAAATTTGGTAAAGCAGCTGAGTTTACATCAGGGGGTTTTCTTGATTTAGACGGTCCAAACATTAATCCTGACGATATACCGACTGAAGGGATGAGTGTCGTTGCTTGGATTAATGTTGATGCGATAGCGGACATGGCGATTTTCAATGCTCGTGCACAGGATGGGACATGGTTGGTTCATCCTGAAGCACGTGGTGACGGTAATTTTCGTTGGCTCAATCGTGGTCCTAATCCAAATCGGACGATTTTTGATATCCGTGGAGGCACAAACAAAGCAAAGGAATGGGTGCATTACGCAGGGACATACAGCCGGGAAGAAGGAGAAGCATTTCTCTATATTAACGGTGAACAGGTTGGTCATGAGAAAGCAAGATTGGACACACCTATCGCTGGAGACTGGGGACAGGGTGCGCGTGTTGGTTACAATATTGATGATAACCGTCCTTTTGCTGGGTTGATGGATGAACTGAATGTGTGGAAACGTGGTTTAACGCAGGAGGAGGTAAAATCTATCATGGAATTCGGTATGATTGAACATCTTGCTGTAGAAGCGCGTGGAAAGTTGGCAACAACATGGGGCCGGTTGAAAGGGACAAAGCGTTAAACCGACAACAACATGCATCCTTGATTGTACTTCACTGTATGAAAATAATCTTGATTATGGCTGTAGCACATTCATCCTTGATTGTGCTTCTTTTAATATCTTTAACACCTGAATACTGAATACTAATAACTTATGTTACTGAGTCGTGCATGTGCTGTTACATGGAGGGGTAAGAAGAAGGGACGTTTTGATGTAAGAACTTCTTGACGGATTCTAACTGCTAATGTTTCGACGCCAACCTCTTCTGCTGTAGCGATTCCGTATTCTTCTATGAGGGGTAGGAGACTTTGAAAAATCGTCTCCATGTATCTGTATCCTGACCAATTTTCTGCTGCACCGATAGGGGAGTGGAGGTGTATTTGCGGTGCCGGTAGACCCGCTTGGATAAAGGTACGGTACAAACCTATCCCCATGTCAAGATATGCACCAGAATGTTCAAAGACTTCTAAAATCCATTGAATGAGCTGATTAATGAGTGGCGTATCCGGATGGCATAAAGCAGGATAAAGTGTGTACTCCGGTTCTTGAAACGCAACAATACCGTTGGGTTTTAAGTGTGAGATGAGTTTACCGAAAGCCTTTTGCGGCTTTGCCATATACATTAAGACGAACCGTCCGACAAGCGCGTCAAATTTGTGGTGAAAAGTCAGCTTCCGTGCATCAGCTGCGATGAATTCGATGTTTCTTATTTTCGCGTCTGCTGCTCTTTGACGCGCCGTTTCGAGGATGTTTGAATTGATATCAACCCCGACGACCTGTCCTGATGTGCCGACAAGGTCCGCGAGCATGAATGCGACATCACCTGCACCGCTGCCGATCTCCAAGACGCGCATCCCTTCTGAAATACCAGCACGTTCACAAAGAAGTCGCGTTGATTCTCCATAAATTCTCGATTGTTCTATGAGACGTGTCGTTTCATGGGAGGTACGTCCTAAGGTATAGGTGGCATCTCTATGAGGTTCGGATGTCTGCCCTGCATCGGTTTTAGTCATGATCGAATTCGTTTATGTCGGGAGGGTAACGTGTGCTGTGATATGTGGGGGTAACAAAACAGGTCGTTTCGATGCAGCAACTTCTTTCCGGAGACGACTTGCAAGCGTATCAACATCTAATTCATCAGCTGTTGTAATTTTGTAAGCCTCAAGGAGTGGTAAGATACTGCGAAAACTGTTTTCAAGGTATGCATATCCGTGCCAGTCTTCGGGGCCTCCCATCGGTGCTTCAAAATGTAATGTAGGTTCTGGCAATCCCGCATCAATGAAGGTTTTATAGAGGTCCATACCCATCTCTACATGTGCGCCTGATTGTTCAAAAACGGTACGTCCCCACTCAATTAGATTGTTCATCAATGGTGTATCTGGATGGACTGCGGCATTATAAGGAGAAAATTCTACCTCTTGGAAAGCCACGATGCCACCGGGTTGTAAGTGTTTTACCAGATGTTTGAGAGCGTCTGCAGGTTCACCCATATACATGAGGACGAGTCTGCCGACGATTGCATCAAAGTCGTTTGGGAGTTCAAGCGTTCTTGTGTCCCCTGCAATGAATTCAATGTTGTTAAATTGTGCTTCTGCTGCGCGTACCTTTGCTGTTTCGAGGATATCAGGGTTCACATCTACGCCGATAACTGTGCCTTCATCGCCGACAAATTCTGCAAGTGTAAGTGCAACATCACCTGCACCACTGCCGACGTCAAGTACTTTCATGCCTTTTGCGATTCCACTTCTCAGGAAGAACCGGCGCGTTACATCGTCATAGAGTTGTGATTGTTTGATCAATCGTTCTGTTTCAGATTCACTACGTCCCATTGTATATTCTGCGTCTCTGTTTTGTTTGCTCATGTCAGTTTATTTCCTCTCGGGCCTAATCCCCACATTTGAATATGATAGTAAGGTGTTACAGTGTAATGGATTGATAAAATTGGATTTTGCCATTCTTAATAGTATTTATCACCGAACTTTTGATTGCATGTCTATTTTCAGTAAAATGTGACAACGTTGTAGCACCTTTATAGTGCTGTGTCCTCTCAATTTCGTCTCGAATTGCTGTAGGTGTTAAATCGGTTGTTCTACGGATTGCGTCAAGGACAATAGTCGCAGCGTCATATCCGAGAGCTGCTGGACCATCAGGTGGAATGCCAAACCGTTCCATATAAGCAGCAACAAATTGGTTTCCTTTTTCACTTAGTTGCGCACCGTGTGAAAAGTGATTAGCAAAAAAACTCCCTTCAACCGCCATTCCCCCGATTTGCACCAAATCCGGACGATCCCATCCATCACCACCGAGAAAAGTTGCGGATATGTTGAATTCAGTAGATTTTGCCTGTTTCACCGCCAGCGGAAAATCAGGACCTAATCCTGCCAAAAAGACAACATCTACTGCGGGGTCAATTGCAGCGATGGCCACTAACTGATCCGTAAAATCTGTCTCCGCCGTGTCGTAATATTGATGTGCTTCAATAGTACCACCTTGGTCCGTAAAGTCTCGAATAAAAGCGTTGGATAGTCCCTCTGAATAGGTGCTTCCTGCTTCCGTTAGCACTGCGGCAGACATCGCTTCTAACGTCTTAATCGCAAAATTTGCCATCACCCGTCCTTGGTAGGGATCTGTGTATGCTCCCATAAAAGTGTAGTAACTATCTTCGGTCACTTTCGGATTCGTTGGATAAGTAGTTACCATAGGAATGCGGTGCTGTTCAACAATAGGACCAATAGCCATTGCAATCGTAGAGTAGTCAGGACCGACAATCGCAAGGACACCTTCAGCAACAAGATCATTTGCATGTCGCACACTGAGTGAACCGTCCCTTTTGTCATCTCTGATGAGAAGTTCTATCGGTACCCCATTGATCCCGCCTGCTTCATTGGCGAGGGCAACCGCTATCTCAGCACCGTTCCGTGTTGTTCCTGGATCGGGTGGACTATAGATTAGACCGATCTTGATTTTTGTTGCTGATTCTTGTGGTGGAATGATTGGTTGAATTCGCTCACATCCTAAAAGAATTATGCCGAACAAGATGAAAACTGAGGAGAGAATGACATGAATTACTTTGTCTATAACTATTGTCGTCTTCTTATTATAAAACATCAAAAAACCTTTCGCGCAAAAAGTGTAACTTGTTAGGAAACGTTGCGATGTGTTTCCTAACAAGTGTAAAGCGACTCTTAGAAACTATAGCCAACTTTAGCATACCAGAACGCACCGTCAAACCCGAAAGGACTAAATTGACCATATTTATTGCCAATGTTGCCGGATTTCGGATTTTCATCGGGATATTGATTTAGTACATTGTTACCACCCACTGTAATGGCTATGCCGCTATCAGAGGTATAGGTTACTTCAAGATCGACGGTAAACTTGGCTGTGTAAGTTTCATCATCCTCGGAATCATACCAATCGCTGAAGTAATTAAGCCGTCCAAGTGCACCGATTTTCTCATTGAGAGGTTGCAGAACTGTCAAACTTGCTCTGTGTTGTGGCAGGTTCTCTTCAAGTTCTTTGATACGATGGTCTACATTATCAACCAAACCTTTTAGGGTGAGAATTTCGGTCTCTTCGTCAGTTCTATCAGCAGCAGCTTTATCGGCAATAGCTTGAATTCTGGCGTTGTCTGCTAAACCTTCTTCAGCTATACCGAGTCCTTCCAAATCCTCAATCCATTGCACCCGTTGGTCATTATTTGTAACAGTGGTTCTTGTATAGTTATACACACCACTTACAGTACCTGTCAGGGATGGGATGGGTGCCGTGATGACGATGTCAATCCCTTGTGTTGTGGTATCAAAATCGTTGGTAAAGAAGCGAAATTCCTGCAAGTTTGCTGCACTGGTTACGCCTTCTCTAATGAGATCATCTTTTTGCTGTTCAGTTAATCCAAAGTCTTGAGAGAGCGCGAGACGGTCTTTCATACGAATATCAAAGAAGTCCACAGTGAAGTCTACATCTACCAATTTAGCCGTGAAACCACCTGTGAAGTTATTTGACTTTTCGGGATCAAGCGCGTTATCCTCCTTCCCTGTTACGACTGCAACAGCAGGATTAGTAGAAGGGATAGTACCGTTGTTGACCAGATCGTTCTTAGCGAAATTGAATTCAGTCGTAACGTTAAAAGCGTTCTGCTGACCCGGTGTCGGTGCCCGGAATCCACTGCTGTAACTACCCCGGAATTTCATATTTTCAGTGATTCCGTAATTAGTTGCCACTTTGAAATTGACTGTACTGCCGAAATCTTCAAAGTCCTCACCGCGTACAGCAAGAGCAAGGAGCCAGTTATCAATCGGTCTGATTTCACTTTCAAGGTAAGCAGCAACATTAAAACGTGTCCAGACAGGCAATAGGACTAAATCCTGAGAACCCGTTTGATGCAGCACTGAACCCTTGACTTGCCAGAGGTCCGATCTGATAAGATTCTCTCTGTCCCTCTGCAATTTCAAAACCTTCGTTTCGGTATTCAAGACCGGATGCAAGGAATACCAATTCGTGTAACGGGTATGTTACATCAAGGTTAAGGTTGTAGTTGGTCTGAATATAGTCGCCTGGATCAAATTCGGTGGGTGTATCGGGACCGAGGGAAGCATTCACGGTGTTGAAGATGAAGAAATCAGCGTGGTTTCTACCGAAATACGCGCTGAGGTCCCAGGAGACCGGTTCTCCTAAAGATTCTTCTAACATCTCACCTTTTACGCCGATTAAAACTGAACTATCTATCATAAATGCGCCGAAGCGGGGGGTAAATCCGCCTGGGAACATTTCTTGGAACGTAAATAAGTTCGGGTCGTTTCTAACCGCGGTTAACATTTCTTGGTCAGGGACGTTGTCAACTATTGGAATGTCGTCAGCCGTAGCATCAGCACCTTCTTCTAACCCGGACAAGTTTCCGACGAGTAGCGTTTCGCCACTATCAGAACTAAATACCGCACCACGTGTATTGGGATTCCTAAAATAGAAACCACCTTCAACGCGTTTGCTTGCATAGTTAGCGTGTCCGTAGAAATCAAGTGCATCTGAGAGTGTACTGCCGTAGTTTGCGAAGAACTTCAGATCACTTTCCACGATAGGTTGTCCCCATATCTGTGCTGGGTTTCTGACATTCGTATTTCCAGCCATCTCTAATGCTTTTGCATCATCTCGTTGAACAGAACGGACTGTTGGGTCTGATCCGCCACGTTCAAGACTCAGGTTGATCCAGGTGTCTGGCGTTCCTAAACCGATGTTTCCAGCGATTGAGAACTGTCGTCCATCTCCGTATTGATAGATACCGGGTTTAAATTCAAGACTTCCACCTTCGTAATCATCTCTGAGTTGGAAGTTCATCACGCCAGCGATTGCATCTGACCCGTATTGTGCGGATGCACCGTCGCGCAGCACTTCAACCTGTCTTAGAGCGATAGCTGGTATAGGCGAAAGATCGGGACCTTGTGCACCATCAGCCAGACCGTTTCCGAGCCAGTGTATAACAGCAGCACGGTGCCGCCGTTTGTTGTTAACTAATACGAGTGTGTGGTCAGGTGCTAATCCACGAAGATTCGCAGGACGCACGACTGTGCCCGCATCACTGATCGGCTGCGTATTGACATTATATGATGGAACTAAAGTTCTTAACAGATTTGGCAGGTCAGTGCTGCCCTGTTTCTGAAAGTCTTCATTTGATACAATATCAATAGGGACAGCCGATTCAAGCACGGAACGAGGTGCTGCACGTGTACCGACAACAACCACTTCCTCAAGTTCAATAACATCTTCATCAGCCGCCATCTCGGTTTCCTCTGCGGCTTCTTCCTGAGCCATTGTTACAGGTATAGAAACCAGACAGATCGCTAAAGCAAAAGATAACGCCAGCAGCGTTGTCTTTAAAATGAAGGTTTTATAGTAGTCCATTCCCATCTCTAATGTTCTCCTGTTTGTTGAAAAACGGTGTGTCCCACACAATTGGGGTGTTGATAAGTGGTGTATCTGGATGGATAGCGTTTGCTCATGCTTGTTCCTTTACAATCTTATTGAAATATAAGAGGCGCGCTTTGAAAGCGCGCCAACACATTGTCATAGTTCAGGTGTTGAATCTAAACTAAAAACTGTAACCAACTTTAGAGTACCAGAATGCCCCATCAAAACCGAACGGACTGAATTGTCCATATCTGTTGCCGACAGAATCAGCTCCATTTGGATTTTCATCGGGATAAGTATTCAGGATATTCCTTCCACCGATCGTGAGTGTCAATCCGGTGTTCGTAGTGTAGGTGGTTTCCAAGTCGACAGTAACTTTTCCGGTGTATTCTCCAGTACCTTCTACACTTGGATTCTGTAAGTAATCTTCAGAATCGAACCAACCGCTGAAATAATTGGCGCGCCCGATTATTCCCCACGCGTCCGTTATGGAGTGCACGAGTGTCAGACTGGCACGGTGTTGGGGTAAGTTTTCTTCCAATTCCCTGATACGATGATCCGCATCACCGATCCAACCATCTAATTCAAGAATTTTTGCATCAATCTCAGTTTTCGATTCATCTGGCTTTTCTTTAATCGCTTCAACACGCGCTGCTAACCCATCTTCTGATACGCCAAGCCCTTCCAATTCTTCAACCCATGCAATACGCTGGCCGTGTCTTGTAACACTGGTCTGTGTATAATTATATACACCACTCATAGTAACGTTAATGTTTGGGATCGGAACTGTGGCAACAAAGTCAACACCTTGGGTTGTGGTATCAAAGTCATTGACAAAGAACTGGAATGTTTCCAGATTCGCTGCACTGGTTACACCTGCGTCGATGAGAGCCGCCTTCTGATCGGGTTCCAATGTAAAGTGTTGTGACACCGATAACCGGTTTTTCAACCGAATATCAAAAATATCAGCAGTTAAATCTACCCCCAGAATATCAACGGTAAACCCAGCAGTGAGGTTATTTGATGTTTCCGGGTCAAGTGAGTTATCTTCCTTGCCTGTCACAACACCAACAGCCTCGTTAGTGGAAGGAATTGTTCCTTTATTAACAAGATCACCCTTCGCAAAATCGTATTCAGTGGTAATGTTGAACGTATTTTGCTGTCCGGGTGTCGGTGCACGGAATCCACTACTATAACTTCCCCGCAACCGCATCGTTTCTGTAACCTTGTAATTTGCGGCGGCTTTGTAGTTCAGGGTGCCACCGAAAATCTCAAATTGTTCACCGCGCACAGCGAGTGCTATCAGGAGCGGATCAATAGGTCTGATTTCAGATTCCAGATAGGCAGCAACGTTGTAACGCTGCCACTTGCCTGCCGCAACTGGGCTGAACCCCGAAAATCCGTTGGAGGCAGCCGTGAAACCTTGCGCTGCGAGGGGCCCAATCTGATGCGACTCGCGTTCACCCTCTATGATTTCAAACCCTTCGTCCCGATATTCCAACCCGGCAGCAAGGAATACCAATTCGTGCACTTGATTTGTCACATCAAAGTTTAAGTTATAATCCGTTTGGATATAGTCGCCCGGATCAAAATGGGTCGGTGTATCTGGACCGAGCGAAGCATTAACAGTGTTAAAGATAAAGAAATCGGCATGGTTACGCCCAAAAGAGCCGCTCAGATCCCACGTTAAGGGGTTGTCTAACGTTTCTTTCAGAGCGGTGCCTTTAACGCCAACGACGACAGAACTATCCCACATGAATGCACCAAATCTGGGGGTAAACCCGCCTGGGAACATCTCTTGGAAATTGAATAGATTCGGGTCATTCCTGACGGCTTGCAACCGTTCGGGATCCGGAACGTGGTCGACTATCGGGATATCGTCAGCATCGTTAGGTGAGAGTTCAGTAAACTCCTCGCCAGCATCCTCCGCTGCTGCCTTTCGGGCTTCCCAGTCTGCCATCTCCTCTGCTAAGCCTCGCAAATCCCCAACGAGTAACGTATCATCCCTTCCGGTTGGGCTAAACACGCCATTGCGAGTGTTTGGATTTCGGAAATAGAACCCACCTTCAACGCGCTTACTTGCGTAGTTGGCATGCCCATAGAAATTGATGGTATCGGTGATAGTGGCACCGTAGTTGGCAAACAATTTGACATCATTCTCTATAATCGGCTGCCCCCAAATTTGCGCGGGGTCTTTCACACTGAAATTGCCTGCGTTAATCAAGTTTATTGCATCAGTGCGTTGCACAGAACGAATGGTGGGATTTGCGCCACCGTATTCAAAACTGAGGCTAGTCCACGCATCTACGTCCCCTAAACCGATGTTGCCAGCGAGTGCGAATTGCCTACCGTCGCCCTCTTGGTAGATACCGGGTTTAAATTCGATCGATCCGCCTTCATAGTTGTCTTTCAATCGAAAATTCATCACGCCAGCAATGGCATCAGAACCGTATTGTGCGGATGCGCCGTCACGGAGTACCTCTACCTGTTGCAGGGCAATTGCGGGAATAGGTGCAAGGTCAGGTCCCTGTGAGCCATCAGACAGACCATTTCCGAGCCAGTGAATCACTGCGGCACGGTGTCGCCGCTTGTTATTGACGAGCACGAGTGTATGGTCTGGGGCAAGTCCCCGTAAATTCGCCGGACGCACCACTGTTGACGCATCGCTAATCGGCTGTGTATTGACGTTATAAGATGGCACCAAAGTTCTCAGCAGATCCGGCAGATCCGCTCCACCTTGTTTCTGAAAGTCCTCATTTGATACAATATCAATAGGGACAGCCGAATCAAGCACAGAACGAGGTGCTGCACGTGTACCGACAACAACCACTTCCTCAAGTTCAATAACATCTTCATCAGCCGCCATCTCGGTTTCCTCTGCCACTTCTTCCTGAGCCACTGTTACAGGTATAGAAACTAGACAGAACGCTAAAGCAAAGGATAACGCCAGCAGCGTTGTTTTTAAATTGACTGTAATCTTCATAAATATAGTCTCCTTAGGATTTTCGTAAAAACGTCTGTTCCGTAAGACAAGGATAAACATTGAAGTTATATTCTTCAATTAGAACATTTACTGTTAGACATATAATCTACTTATTAAGTTTACACAAAATTTGCATAAATTACCACAATAAAATAAACCACCAAGTGCAACATGTGCATGTGGCATACCACATCCCTCAGTTAAGAGTATAACATAGTTGCACTTGATTTCAAAAGAAAAATCTGCTATATTTTTAAATCATGCTATTATTATATTTGTCTATTGCATCGGTAACGGTGCTTTTTGGTGCTGGAATCGCCCTGTTTTTTCGGGAAAAACAGACAGAATTCGGCTTAATCTTCGGTATTACTGCTGGAGCAGTCTTGGGTATAGTGTTATGGTTGATGATTAATTTCTTCATTGAGAGAAATTTTATTGCGATAGTGTTGGTTTGGGGAGGTTTCCTTTTAATCTATCTGATAGAGCATGTTACACACCGGATGCGTGCACATCTTGTCAATCAAGAGGAAGCACAGAAGACACAGGTCTGGGGGATAAGTCTAACGATCATAGGTCTATCAATACATTCGGTTGGGGATGGATTTAATCTCAGTGTAGCATCGCTTAAGGGGGCAGAAGGTATTGCCTTGGCTCTGCCTATCATGTTGCATAGATTACCCGTAGCCACGGTGTTAACAGCGACTTTACGGCGCAATTACGGACTTGTCCAGACAGCATTTTGGCTTACACCTTTTATCGCGGCACCATTTATCGGTGCGTTTCTGGGAGAACAATTTTTACACGGTATCTTTGAGGAGTTGGTTGACTACTTATTCGCTTTCGCAGCGGGGACTCTATTACACATCGTGATGGATGGTCTACGTGGTGGACACATCTCATCAACAGAAAAGGTGAGTACTGGTGTTAAAATAGCATTTGTTGTCGGATTCGTTTTGACGATATGTGCAATGTATTTTATTCCCGAGTCAGGGCATGGACATGTACATTAAAATTAAGGAGTTGATTTTACTCTGTTTTTTTCTCTTTACAGTTAACATAGATGCCGCTGAGATTCCGATTGTTGTCTCCGGAGAATCTAAGACGACCCTTCAGATTGGAGCGAATGCATCAAGACAGGAGCAGTTTGCTGCATCCGAAATACAGACTTTTATTGAAAAAATTACAGGCGCAAAGGTTGAACTTCGCACGAACCAAGAACAGACAACTACTTCTACAGTTATTGTATTAGGAACACCTACCTCAAATCCGACTGTGCTTTCTGTTCTCTCAGATAGAGGCGTTGAACTGTCTAATACTATTGGTGATGAAGGATATCAGATATTTTCTTTTGATTTTGGTAGTGAAATCGTTATTGTCGTCACCGCACATACATCTCGGGGGGTTATCTACGGTACTTATGCGTTGATTGAGACGTGTATCACTGAAATAACAGGTCTTAAACCTGTGCATCCTGATATAGCAGTTGCGCCAACCACCTCGTTATCCATCCCTTTCCTGAACGAAACATCCCGTCCGTTTTATCCTGTCCGTGCTGTATTAGAGATAGATGATCCTGACTGGCTTGCAAGACACCGTGTGAATATGAGCGGGGGGGAAGGTGTATGGACTGGAACCGGCATTGAGGATGGGTTCGGTACTGCGTTCAAATATGTTGACTCACCATCCTTTTCAGATTTACAAGACGAACCGCGTAGTCAAAGGTTACAACGGATAGAGACTCTCCAACAACGGTTTACGGCACTCAATGATCGTGGTATTGATGCGTATCTGTTCATGTATCTGACAGGTGAACCGACTGAAGCGTTAATTGCATCGCGTCCTGAGATTTTGGGTCCAGCAGTATTATATGGTGCTTCAAGGAATGAGGTATCTTATCGTCCGTTCTGTTGGAGCAAACCGGAATTCCACGCGCTTGCGCGTGCGTTAACTCAGGAGATCGTCAAAACGTATCCTGCGCTTGCCGGGTTTCACCTGCGTTCTTGGGGACACGAGACGCGGGCATGCAATTGTCCTGAATGTGGCGACCGGACACCACAAGGTCAAGCGAAACTCTGGGATGTCTACTTCACGGTTATTAACGCAGCACTTGAGATACGTCCAGATTTTAAATTCTACCTATCTGGCTATAATAGAAGTTGGCTTCAGGACCCTGATGGTAACTACGCACGCCGATTACCGAAAGGCACTATCTTTTCACAGAAATGGGGTGCGGATGGTGAACCTGTTACGGATCCGAATATTCCGATATCACAGATGAATACCCTCGGTGCGATGGGACATCAATACATCGTGCTTTCACACGACATTGAAGAGGCGATGCCGTTCTGGATGCTTGAAAGCGATCTGTTCGTGCAAGGTGTACGCAAATATGCTAACGACTCTGAAGTTGTCGGACTTAGTGGATTTACTATTCAAGGGGCAACACAGGGATTAGGTTACCTCGATCGGCTTGTGAGTGCCCAGATTAATTGGGATATACAACTTGACCACCTGCAATTGATGCGAAATGAATTGCTTACCCGTTACGGAAACCCGGAAGCAGCTGATCTGATCCTCAGCGGTTTACGTATTAATGGTTGGACATTAGCCAGTTATTTCTCCGACTATGCAAGTTCCACATCCATAGGCGGTAGTTATGGCAGCGGTTCTGCAGGTTTGGCAACGCGGTTCTGGAATCTAATTGGTCCTAAAGCAGTAGAGGATACTTTATCTATACCTGAATTGGAAATTGCACAGACTGCTATAAGGCGGTTTACTAATCTTTTGGCACCGCAGCAACGGGCTGCAAATGAATTATTCCAAGCGCAGGCACTTGCTGAACCTTTTGACCTTGAAGCGGAACAGGATCTGAGTGATGCTATGCACTTGATGCGATTATGGGGTTTACTGTTTCAGAGTCGCGAAAAGTTAGTTGAAGCGATTTCACTCGGGTATCAAATTAACACCGGTAGTGCTATAAATGCTAAACTTGCGAGTGCGACAGAATTCTCAAAATCCATCCCACCTTTGATAAAGGAAATTGAGGAGTTTGTCCCGCTTTTCGGTTATTCACATCAGACGAATGAGGTCGAACTTATCAATACGTTGAATGCCGAGGCACAATGGCTTTCGAGTTTTGACTATCGTTTACTACAGAAACATGACGAAAGTTTCTCACCTGAAGGTACAGATTTTCGTATATTTGAAGTTCATAACTATCCTAATCCGCTTAAGCGTAAGACGACCTTTACGTATCGGTTGTCGCTTGATGCTGATGTTGTGAAGATTACGGTTTATACATCTGCCGGTCGTCGCATCCGTGTTTTGAATGATGTGTCCGGTAATGAGGGACATAACGAGGTATCGTGGAACGCGCAGGATGCTGATGGGGATGCACTCGGGAATGGCGTGTATTTTTATAAGATTCGTGCTGAACTGGGTGATGTGCACGTTGAGAGTATCCATATATTGTCTGTAATTAGGTGAGGCTAATGAATTCCACAAACTGTCAATTACTTAGAACGGATTTTGGACATGAAGTTTACGATAGATGGTATCTTGAGCATGCCAGACACAATTTTGAAGCACCCGATTTTATTCGAAAGCACATCCCATTCTATGAAAAGGTTCTACAACTCACCCAAAATGATAGAATCTTGGATGCAGGTTGCGGAATTGGGAGTTACACGCGCGAATTTGCACGATGTGGTTACCATGTTGTAGGTCTGGACAAGTCTTCAAACTTTCTCTCCGAAGCACAAAAAATTACCCAAAGCGAAAACTTAGAAATTGAATTTGTCTTTGGGGATTATAATGAAATGGACTTTGAACAACCGTTTTCTGTGATTTTCTTTGAAGGTTCGTTCTTCTATGAATCAAAGGCTGGTTTAGTTATCCTCCTACACCAAATTTACAATAACCTAACCCCAGATGGTCGGTTGTATTTTGTTCATTCAAACCCGCATATAAGAAAACAGCAATTTCCTATCGTAAATTTGAGCGAGATACAGAAAAACGTATATGTTCTGGAGATGGCAGAATATGATGAGAGTAATGGCGGAGAAAGATGTGTTTGGGGCAAAATAGATTTGGAAACGCAGATACATTATAAGTGCGACTATTTTAATATGCACTTACCACCAGACGAACTTAAGGACTGTCTTGTGACAGCTGGATTTACAGATTTTGAATTCTACAAAAAACGCGAAATTAGAGAGTTTGATCCTTTGAATGACAGTGGTTTTTCTGTGGTTTGTAGAAAGGGATAAACAACTGCCCGAATACGTGCAATAAGGACGGTGCTTTTCCTTATGAAGATTAAGAATTAAATTGGGTAATTGTCGTGCGAGGAAACCTGCAGTATGCGGTCTGGGAAACCCAGCCCCTACGATCATTTTTATGGGTTGGATTACCCGATTATTTATTTAATCTTCATTTGGAAAAGATAGGGACAGCCAACCGTGACCTCAACAGCATGACCTGATGTTATCTAATTTACTTTTTTCTGCCCCTCATAATGCCTTTCTTGAGCCACTGGAATAACATAACTTCGGATTTCAAAGCCTTCGATCTTTTCAGATTCAGTGCGTGTTTCTGGACTCGTGCGGTGGTCAAAAACTACATAGCACCCCTCCGATGCTCCTTCCGATTTCAGATAGGATGCCAGTTGCCGTTTACCTCTTTGGTAACTTGCTACGCCGCGCCATACTTTCGTTTCAACGATGTATTTTCTCCGGTTATGTGTGATCAATAAGTCCATCCTACCGCGTCCTGTTTGCACTTCTATATGCCTAAATCCACCTACTAACAGCACAAACTGCTCAAGGTAGGCAAAGAGGAGATGTCTGCCAACTGATTCTTGTGGCGTATCAGACACCTCCAGTATGCTAAAACCTACCCGTGCGATAAAATTCCTGAAGTTATCAAGCAGCGCATCCATCTCAATATGTCCAGTCTTAGACAGATTTATTCATTATAGTATCCATATAGAGAAGGTTACCATAGTCGTATACGATTGTCAAGAGTGTCCTCTGAGAATGGGTATGTAAAGTTTTTGTCACTAAAGAATCATGCAACTCTGATTTCTACTGAGTCCTTGCACTAAAACGGTAGGTTTGTTAAAATGGAGTAAGAAATTGGATATCGTTTATGACCATGTTGATTTTATGAAATATGAGGAGAGAATAAAATGGCTAATAATTTACGTTTTGGTGTTGTAGGTTTAGGTATGGGTATGAATCGTGCTGGTATGATTCACAGCACAGAGGGTGCTGAACTTGTTGCTGTTGCTGATCTCAAGACAGATCGCCTAAAAGCTGCAGAAGAGAGATTTGGATGTGAGAGCCACGAAGATGCACTGGAGATGTTTGATCGTGATGACATTGATGTCGGTATGATCATGACGCCAAGCGGATTGCACGGTAAATTCGGTGAGGAAGCTGCAAAACGCGGTAAGCACGTAATCACGACTAAACCGATGGATGTCAGCCTTGAGAATTGTGATTCACTCATCAAGACCTGTGAAGAAAACAACGTAAAATTGCTTGTTGATTTCGGCGAAAGGTATGGCACAAAGAACAGAAGAATTAAGGCTGCACTTGATCAAGGGGCACTCGGAAAACCGATTCTGTGTGAACTCCGTATGAAATGGAAAAGACCTGATAGCTACTACGTGGGATGGCACGGCACATGGGAACTTGATGGGGGTGGCTCTATTATGAACCAAGGTGTACATTCCGTTGATCTGATGCTGTGGTTTATGGGTCCTGTTAAACGTGTCATCGGTGCGCATTTTGATGTATATGATCATGAAAACTGTGAGACAGAGGACATGACATCTGCTATCTTAGAATTTGAAAACGGGGCACTTGGACATGTTTTGACAACAACTACCTATCCGGGTGGAAATGTAACAATGATTCATGTTCACGGACAGGATGGGATTGTTGGTGTTGGACCTGATATGTGGCAATTCACAGAAGGTAAAGAACCTGAAATTGAGCTACCACCCTATCCAGGTAATGTTATTCAAGATATTTTACAGGTTGTTCATGAAGATGGGACACCTGCTGTTGATGGACATGAGGGGAGACGTTCCGTTGAACTCAACATGGCGATCTATGAATGCGCGCGGACAGGGAAAGAGGTAGTTTTATAGGATCAGTAGTATGTGGGTGGTGGAATAATATTAGGACTTAGGCAGTTTCTCTTAAAGTCCCCTTGATAAGGGGACTTAGGGGGTTAAATCACTAAATATTATTGAAATAACGACTTTTTAAACCCCCTAACCCCCTTATCAAGGGGGAATGCGTAAGTCCTGAATATATTATTTGCCACCTCTACGACCTTGTTTGTAATCGGCTTAAGAATCGTCCGCTTTTGCTTTCAAATCGTATAGGATGTTAACTGCATCTAAGGGTGTAATTTGTGAAAGTTCTAACTGCTGTATCTCTTCTATGAGTGGATGTGTTTTGGGTGTAAAGAGTGCCATCTGAAGCGAATCGTTTTGTAGTGTCTTCCGCGTAATTCTTCGTTTTGGACGTGGAATTTTTTGGTCTGCTTTCTGTGGTTTGTTTGCTACACCATCAGTCTCTACACTGAGATTGTGTTGTTCAAGAACTTCAAGTATCTGTTGTGCCCGTACAATAACAGAACGCGGTAAACCTGCAAGACGCGCGACGTGAATACCGTAGCTTTGGTCTGCCCCTCCCGGTACGACTTTACGTAGAAAAGTAACCTTCTCTCCATCTTCATGAACAGCGACGTTGTAGTTTTTTGCGCGTTTATACTTACTGGCAAGTTCAACAAGTTCATGGTAATGGGTCGCAAAAAGAGTCTTAGCTCCCATCCGTTTCTCATCCAATAAATGCTCAGAGACTGCCCAGGCAATGCTGAGACCATCAAACGTGCTTGTTCCCCGTCCTACTTCATCCAAGATGACAAGGCTTTTTGACGTGGCATTGTTTAGGATGTTCGCTGTTTCGTTCATCTCAACAAGGAATGTACTTTGTCCCATCACAAGGTTATCTGAAGCACCAACACGCGTGAAGATTCTATCTACAAGTCCTACTTTTGCGACGGATGCAGGCACGAAACAGCCAATCTGTGCTAACAGGACAATGAGTGCTGTTTGTCTTAAATAGGTGCTTTTTCCACTCATATTCGGACCCGTGATGATATGAAGTTGTTCATCACTGCAATTGAGCAATGTATCGTTTGGCACAAAACCCTCTTGTGTGAATATCTGCTCTACAACAGGGTGCCGTCCATCACGTATGATTATCTCATCGCTTTCCTCAACGGTAGGTTTCACGTAATTGTATCTTGACGCACAATATGCAAAATTGGCGATTACATCAATCATAGAAAGTGCTGCAGCGATTTTCTGTATGGGTTCGGTAGACTTTGCTACCTCGTCACGTATATCACAGAAAAGATCGTATTCAAGTGTCTGTATCCGATCTTCAGCATTTAGGACTTTTGCTTCCTGTTCCTTGAGTTCAGGTGTGATGAACCGTTCGGAGTTGGTTAGGGTCTGCTTCCGGATATAATGTTCTGGTACCATGTTGAGATTAGGTTTCGTGACTTCTATATAATATCCGAAAACTTGGTTGAAACCTATCTTAAGGGATGTGATTCCACTCCGTTTTCGCTCCTCTTCCTGTAATGTTGCCATCCAGGCTCTCCCTTGTCCGGCAATTTCTCTTAACTCATCAAGTTCATCGTTGTACCCATCATTTATCACACCGCCCTCCTTTATCGTTGCCGGCGGGTCTGGATGTATGCCAAGATGGATCATTTCTACTAACTCTAACATTGGGTGCAATTCTTCGTTCAAGGACATCAGCATTGCACTTTGACAATTTTGGAGTTGTTGCTTGACAGCAGGAATAAGTTCAAGGGAATCCTTTAGAGAATTCAGGTCACGTCCGTTAACTGAACCGAGACTAATGCGGGTAATAAGACGTTCTATATCGGACATCTGTTTCAATGCGTCCCGTATCTCTTCTTGTAGATTTATCTGTGTTCTCAGTTCCTCAACCGCATAGAGACGTTCATTTATATCTTTCTCATCAAGTAAAGGTTGCAATAGGCACTGTCGTAGTTTTCTTCCACCCATTGGTGTGACTGTTTGGTCAAGTACTTCTAACAGGGTGCCATTTTTTGAACCGTCGCGAATCGACGTTGTTATTTCCAGATTGCGTTGTGTGTCAGCATCTAATATCATGAAGTCGTCAAGTGTATAAGTTTGAACGGAGAGGATGTGCTCTACTTCCTGTTTCTGTGTCTCATGTAAATAGTAGATGAGTGCTCCTGCAGCACAGATTGCTGCGGGTAGATTCTCACATCCGTAGCCATCAAGTGTTATCGTCTGAAAGTGGTTCAGAAGTTCAGATCGTGCCGTATCATAGTCAAATCTCCACTCTGGAAGGAAATTAACGGATGCTTTCAATTCAAGCCTTATCTGTTCTAACATTTCTGCCTCTTCATCTTCATACACTTCTGAGAAGAGACATTCTTTAGGTGAAAACCTATGTATTTCTGCCCAAAGTCGGTTACCATCGTCAAGTTCAGCCACCTTGAATTCACCTGTAGATAGGTCAGCAACAGCGATCCCGTATTTTTCTTTATGATGATAGATAGAGAGTAGATAGTTGTTTGATTTGTGTTCTAATACTTTCGGATCCGTTACCGTTCCTGGTGTCACGATGCGGACAACATCCCTTTTAACCAGACGGTTTTCCTCTCTCGCAAGTTTTGCGTCTTCAGTCTGGTCCAAGATTGCGACTTTGTGTCCTGCATTAACTAATTTATAGAGATAAGAGTCAAGTGCATGGTGTGGAATTCCAGCCATGGGTGGTGGAGGGGATTTTTGGTTTTTCTGATTTCTTGAAGTCAACGCAATTTCAAGTAGTTTTGAGATCAGTTCCGCGTCTTCATAAAATGCTTCATAGAAATCGCCTACACGGCAGAGGAGGATAGCATCTTCATGCTGTTTCTTGACCTGTTTGTATAGCTCCATCATGGAGGGTTCTGATTGTCTTAAACGTGGCATATAGGGGACCTCATGTGATGTTCTGGCATCCATGTTAAGAAAGAAAATATGCTTAATACCTTATCATTAATTGTTGCAGTTGTCAAAGTTAATCTCTGACGGGTGTGTAAAGTATTTGTCACTGGATTCCCTCTGGTACGTTAAGTTTTTGTAACCTTATGTGTCAATTTACAGGGATTAATTTGTTATGAGTATGTCCTCAGTCCCGTAGGGACGATATGTTTATAGAAAAACGTGCGGTTAACCTTCTTTAGTCCCGTAGGGACGATATGTTTATGTTATTGCCTTATTTTGCCTATATCGTCCCTACGGGACTGAGGACACTTATTGATTGGATTTATATTCTTAAATTGACAATTTTGGTGACAAAATATTTACACACCCACAACATAGCCTGAATTTGCAATATTTTGCATTTAATGCTACAATTTCTCACAGACACTGGCAACTTGGACTTGTCAATGTTCAGGGCAGGTTCAGAGGTTAGATCTCTGCTCTTGCCGGTCTAAGCATATCCAAAACGGTAAAAATGATTACAGCACATCCTGCGGAACAGGTTGTAAAACAGACTGGCGATGTAGCCAAAGAAAAGGTTCGCTCTGATGCCAAAACGGAAATAGAAGCACAACTTATAAATGCTGCAATGACAGTCCCCGCTATTGGGATATTAGTAGAAAACAATTAGTGTGAGAGTGAATATATTTTATCTAAGTTTTAGATACTATGAATGTAGAAAACAGAACTATCTTTGAAGGTGACAATCTTGACATCCTACGAGGATTTGACAGCGAAACGATAGACCTAATCTATCTTGATCCACCATTCAACTCTAACAAGATTTACGAAGCTCCGATCGGCAGCGATGCTGCAGGTGCAGCATTCAAAGACTCTTGGTCGCTAAGTGACTTGGATAACAAGTGGCATGGAGAACTCGCAGAAAGCGAACCAGCTCTCTATTCAGCGATTGCTGCCGCGGAATTCACACACGGCAAGTCTATGAAGGCATACCTCATAATGATGGGCATACGCATGCTGGAAATGCGACGCATCCTAAAACTTACAGGCAGCATCTATTTGCACTGCGATCCGAACGCAAGCCATTATTTGAAATTGGTAATGGATAGTGTGTTCGGGCAAAAAAACTTTCGGAATGAGATTGTTTGGTATTACAAAGGTAATTCTATTGCTAAGAGAGTGTTTCCTGCGAAACACGACACTATTTTGTATTATGCTAAACATGATTATGTATTTAATCCAATACTCGTTCCTTACGCTGAATCAACAATACGACGATACAATCATGTCGATGAGGATGGAAAAAGATACAAAATATCCGCTCTCAGAGGTGGAAAACAGGAAAAAGTGTATATGAAGGAAGGCAAACCTGCCGATTCTGTGTGGGATATTCCTGTGGTTCGGAAGAAAAAAGAACGTGTCGGTTACCCCACACAAAAACCGATTGCCCTGTTAACACGTATCATCAATGCATCAAGTAATCCGGGAGATGTTGTGCTTGATCCGTTCTGCGGATGTGCAACAACATGTGTAGCAGCTGAAAGATTGAAACGGCAATGGATCGGCATAGATCTTAGTTCAAAAGCCGTAGAACTGGTGAAAATGCGTCTGGATCGTGAAGAAGGGATTAAGGAAATCGGCGATTCAATTTCTGGAATGATTGTCCATAGAAAAGATGTTCCAGAGCGGTTAGTCCCCGATCCACTAGAGGAAATACAACCTATTACTCTATTCAATGTGCCGACCGTTGCGGAGATGTCGATGTCCCAAGTCCAACTGCAAGATTACCGCACACACAAACATGAACTGTTTGGCAAGCAAGAAGGCAAATGCAACGGCTGTGAAGTGCCATTCCATTTCCGCAACCTGACAATTGACCATATTGTACCACAGTCAAGAGATGGTTCAGATCATATAGATAACCTACAGCTGCTCTGTGGCGCGTGTAATTCCACGAAAGGCAAGGGCACCCACGAACAATTGATACAAAAACTAAAAGACACCGGTATCTTGCGTTAGTTTCTTACCGAGTCACTATTAACAGATGGTGTCCAGAATATAGGTGGTAAAAGTTGCACTATTTGTGTAATATTGTTATACTAATCTGACCAGTTTTGGGTGGTACTGCTAAGTATACTGCAGGGTATATATGCCACCCTCCCACCTTAGCAGGGGGAGAAACAGACTGGTGATTGGGAATCCAATGAGAGAAATCTCACCTTATTCCAAAGACCGTTGATTAACAATAATTACCGGATTATAACACTTTTATGTATAGAAAGGGGATTTTATGGATTTTATTGAACAACTAAGGGTATTATCTGCCAGAGTAGAGGAACAGAAAGAGTTTACACAGACCGAAGAGAGCACAGAGGAGGCAGAAGAATTCACTGAAGAATTCACTATTGAGACATGATATATATTTTTACTTACTGCAATGCTAATGATTGCACTCTTCAGACCCTTGGAAATACACTGAGGGTCTTTTTATTTTAATAAAAAAAGACGCGTTACACAATTTTTTAACCCGGAGATGGCGCATGAATAGCATTCAAACTATTAGCGGAAAATACTCGTGAGGAACCACCTTATGTAAAAATGCGGGTTTGAGAGCTACAGTCATTTCCTGTTGGATACGACAGAGAGATTCAAGAACACCCCAATTGTTAGTTGGGAGGAGGGGGAAGGAATTGGAGTTCCCCGGCAATCCCCTCCTTAACTCTCAATATTAAATTATACACTATTCTTAGAAAAAAAGCAACAAAATAAACACATTGCTCAAACATAATCTCTGACCCACGCTTCATTTTAGATTGACATACGCACATAAAAATGATAAATTATTGATGCAGTATAGTGTCATCTATCATACTGAATCGGATAGTATTGGATGATAACTATCAGGGAAATTGCGTAATATCAGAAGTGCAGATTTCTTTTCTTTCAACTACCAATTTGAGGAGATATACAACACATCATGAAGAATCTAAGATATGTGTCCATTGCTATGTTAGTCATAGGTTGCACCATGGTTATCCCAGTATTGGAGGATGACTGGTCTCAGTGGCGTGGACCTAACCGAGATGGCGTTTGGCACGAAACAGGTATTATTGACAAATTTGAGGGTGAAGAGATACCTATACGTTGGAGCGTACCTATTGGGAGTGGCTATAGCGGTCCAACCGTCGCTGATGGACGTGTGTATGTCATGGATAGACTTACAAAACCGAAACAGGTTGAACGGGTTCACTGTTTTGATTGGGAAACTGGCGATGAAATCTGGTCTCACACCTACGATTGCGTTTATAGAATTGAGTATCCCGTTGGACCGCGCGCAAACGTAACTGTCCACGATGGACTTGCTTATACTTTGGGTGCGATGGGGCATCTGCACTGTTTTGATGCTGCGACTGGAGACATCAAATTCCAAAAGGACCTTAATACTGAATATAACATCAATATGCCGATATGGGGAATCGCTTGTGCGCCGCTAATTGAGGAGGATCTACTTATTGTCCAAATTGGTGGAAAGCCAGCGGCATGTGTTGTTGCATTTGATCGCAAAACAGGGGAGGAGAGATGGAAAGCACTTGAAGATAACGCATCATATTCCGCACCGATAATGATTGAACAAGCAGGACAACGTGTCTTAATCTGCTGGACAGGATGGAACGTTACTGCATTGGATCCGAAAACTGGTGAAGTTCATTGGAAATATCCGATGCCGCCGACGCGCTGGGAGATCGGCATCGCAACACCTATTTATCAGAACAATCAGCTGTTTGTTACAAATTTCTATGAAGGTGCAGCACTACTAAAACTGTCAGATGACAAACTGGAGTATGAACTCGGTTGGCGCAGACAGGGGAAAGATGAAAGAAATACCGATGCACTGCAAACGACTATGTCAACTCCTATATGGATTGGGGATCATATTTACGGTGTTGATAGTTATGGCGAACTCCGTTGTCTTGACGCGAAAACAGGGGATCGTGTGTGGACTGATTTATCTGCAGTGCCTGTAGACCGCTGGAGTACAATTCAGTTTGTGCAGAATGCTGATAAAGTCTGGATGTTTAATGAACGGGGTGAATTACTTATTACAGAACTTTCACCTGAAGGATTAAATATCATCAGTCGTGCTAAACTGATTGCACCTACAAAGGGACAACTTAACCGCAGGGGCGGCGTAACTTGGGCGCACCCAGCTTTTGCATATAAACATGTCTTTGCACGTAATGATAAGGAACTTGTATGTGCAAGCTTGGAAAAGGAATGAACTGGAAGGATATGAATATAAAGAGTGATGCATAAGTCCTAATTGTAATAGCTAGTGACACGATATTTTACCCTGGCACACATTTTTTTGCGAACATCTGATGGAGATTATATAATTTTCCATGCTACAATATGAAACAATAGTACCGAGAGTCTACGTTGAGTCAACAGTTGTTAGTTACTTGGCAGCGAGACCCAGCAATAATCCAAAATCAGCATCTCGGCAAAGAACGACTCAACGATTGTGGCAAAACTATGCGGATAGATTTGAGTTTGTAATTTCACCTGTAGTACGTGACGAAATTGAACGTGGTGATGCACGTGCAGCACAGCAACGACTTGAAATCATATCACCTTTCACAGTACTAGAAATTTTACCAGAGGCGAGAGTTTTGGTGCAAAAGTTATTAGATGCAGGTGCTGTACCGCTAAATTCTGCACCAGACGCACAACATATTGCTATTGCCACAGCACACAGTGTTGATTATTTGGTATCGTGGAATCATAAACATATTGTGAATGAACACAAACGTGAGCATATCAATGAAGTTTGCATAGAAGCAGGATTCATACCAACAACATTATGCACACCAAGTGAACTGATGGAGGAAATCCAGATGAAAGAATCACCAGAAAAACACCCGGAATTTGACCCAGAAACGTACACAGACCCTATCCTCGAGGAATGCTATCGAATCAAAGCAGAGATTAGCGCGCAATTCAAGACTGTAGAGGAATATTATCTTTATCTGAAAGCCAAAGAAGAAAAAGAAAAACGGAACGGGGTAAAATATGTCTCGTATTTTGACCCATCCAAACATAAAACACCAGAAACATCTAAGGACAATGACTAAAAATTATTGCGAGAAGAATTTCCCTATTTTGTGATTTGCTTAAGACTTCCGAAAGTAAAGGAGGTAATTCTATTGAAAGGGAATCAGGACCTACAACAAGGGCAACAACTACACGGATTTGAAGTCAAGGCCATTACACCCATTGATGAACTGCGTGCAGTAGCAATAGAACTCTTGCATCCACATAGTGGCGCGCGACTACTGCATCTCTGGACAGACGACCCCAGAAACCTGTTTTCAATCAGTCCACTAACACCAACATTAGATGATACAGGATTGCAGCATATCCTTGAACATTCAGTAACGCAAGGCTCTCAGAACTATCCGATAAAAGGGGTGTTATTTGAGATGATGAAGATGAGTCTCGCGACCTATGACAGTACCAATGCGATGAACTACATTGATCACGCCTTTTACTACACCTCAAACAATATAAAAAAAGACCTATTTAATGTTGCAGAAATCCACTTTGATTCCGTTTTTCATCCACTACTAACAGAGGAAACTTTTAATCGTGAAGGACATCATCTTGAACCTTTTGCCCAGGATCAACCAACAGGAGATTTAAAAATAAACGGGATCGTTTATAATGAAGTGAAAATTGGCTTATCCCATCCAGAATTCTGCTTGATTCTGGCTGTTGTTGGGGGACTTCTACCTGATACCTGCTATGCCTACAATGGTGCTGGAAATTATCTGGTTATGCCCGATTTAACTTACGAACAATTGAAAACTTATCACCAAACCTACTACCATCCACACAACAGTTATTTCTTCTTCTACGGCAATATACCAACACAAGATTATCTCTTGTTTCTCGCCGATAAACTGGCGGCTATACCAAAGACAGGGACACATGGGTTTCTATATCCTCTCCGACCAGAAATCACACAACAACCGAAGTGGAAATCTCCACGAATACTGACAGATACCTATCCTATTAGTAGCCCAGATGAACCCCTCACTGAAAAGACATACTTGATGCTCAGTTGGATCATCGGAGGGACAACGGATCCTGAAGAGGCTATCTTGTGCAGGATATTACGCAGGATACTACTCGATAACGAAGGTTCACCGCTCCGCAAGGCAATTGTTAATTCAAAACTCGGAACTGATATACGATACAATATCTTTGATGGTAAGGTAGGACCAAATAGAACATTTAGTGTCGGTTTATTTGGAAGTGAAGCAGATCGCGTTGACGCTTTCACAGAATTGGTTGTCAGGACACTCACGCAAATTGCAGACGCAGAAATTGATAAAGAGATAGTGGAAGCCGCATTCCAACAAATCACTTATGACTATCAGGAAGTCACACCGGGTTTCCCGTTTCAAATGATGATGCGTGTCATAAACACATGGGTATACGAAAAGGAACCGACCCTCTTTTTAAAGATGGGAACGCACCTATCTGCTATCCGTCAACGTTGGGAGCAAAATCCGCAGATTTTCAA
>JAAXGN010000043.1:0-597 GCA_012267415.1 Candidatus Poribacteria bacterium
AGGCAGGAAGGTGTAAGTGGTTCCTCTATTTTCCTTCCTATTTTAGGATGGAGTGGCACTAATCACCAGCCTTCTCGTCTGTCAATGAGTTCCTGTGAAGTCCGGAGGTGTCCGAGAGGAACTGGAGAGGTTAATAATGGTCTCTTTCTATGATGGTGGGCTGTGTTGATGAGGCCTATGGTAGTATAGAGATGTGGCCTATGGAGCAAGATTGAGTCCCTCTGGGGTCAACGTTCAGAGTATGGATCGAGTAGCTTTCTTTTCCTCTGTGAAAGCCAGCATCCTCCCTGTGGATTTTTTTTGACAATAATAACAACAGACAATCTTGGGAAAGGTGGCTACAATGCATGATCTTTATAGAGTACCGACTGTATGGACCATCCTGTAGATATAACTATTAATCACCATAGTATTCTTACTTTAGTATTTTTTCTGCTTACTGTTCACTCTTGCAACAAATGTTATCGTGAAATATTCCCATTGATAGGGCATGGAGCAAGAAAGTATGAGGCAAAGTATTAGCGATGATGATACACAGGCCCTTTCTGAAGAAGTCTGATGTCGCCCTCTGATGGTGACATTTCCCCTCCTATGAAT
>JAAXGN010000043.1:640-1153 GCA_012267415.1 Candidatus Poribacteria bacterium
TACATAATACATACATGGAGTGGCCCTGGCTACCACTAGTGTTGGGGCAGGGGGTATTGTGTGCTAACAGTAGGCCCAGCCAGGGACTACATGCTCTCTCCCCAATGAAAAAGAATACCTTGGGACAGATCTGTGATTAGATCACTACCTCAGCATATTGTATACATGTATATGCATTTCCATGCTTTATTTGCTATCAGACTTGGTACAGCAAAACTTTAAATGCCATGGAAATTAAGCGTGTAATAAAAACAACTAACACTTAACTCACGACTATATGGTTCCTTCACTCACTTTCTATTCATTTCCTTGCTAAGCAATGTTACCTACCCAGATCAAGGTTAGTAGAAGTGTAATTACAGGCCTCTCAACCCTCATGCATTTTGCTTGAGTCTCACGCAATTAGCACTCATCTCACACAGCCCCGCAAAATGACACTTCTCACACAAAATGTTTGCACAGAGGGTGTGGCTTTAATATGTCATAAGAGCACATTTTCAGCTTAATTATGAA
>JAAXGN010000043.1:1294-1685 GCA_012267415.1 Candidatus Poribacteria bacterium
AACCTCCTAAGGTGGTCCTAGAATCAGCCAACAAGGCAACTGTGACATACAATCGAGCACATAGCTCACTCAGCAACTAGTAACTGCACTTGATGCATGTGTTTGTTATAACTATGATGTTTCACTCAAGTTATACTTTTGAAGGTCGATAGCACATCTCACTCATTCACATACTGATCTCACTCATTTTACCTTAAGCTCTCACACATACTACACTACATTGGTTGAGGTCTCTGTAATTCAGGCATAACATCAGCCATGCCTGTTATCTTTCTTTGTAACTGGATTTTGCGGCTCATCCATGAAGTTGGTCTCTAGCTGGATGGTGTGGCAACATCAGTCATGGCTGGCAATGGCTTGTGCAGAATGAAAGCTCACATTGGGTTAAAAT
>JAAXGN010000100.1 GCA_012267415.1 Candidatus Poribacteria bacterium
ATTCCCATCAGAAACACCGTAAATACCCCACCCAATCCGATGAAAAGCGTAGCAGTATAGTTTGGCTGCTTAGGGTATTGTAACCATGACGTTAACTGTCTGAAGAGCTCATACCCCGTATTAATTAGTGGGCCATGTGCTTTTGCGACTACGCCGTGTTCATACATTACTTGGAAATACGCCCAAAACGACACCAGGATACTGAGTATCAAGGCGAGCACCATACCCAACAGGATACGGGTATTGTTTATGCCTGTCCGTTCGGCGATCTTGAAGGCTTCTAGCTGGTTCGGCATCGGATGAGAAGTGTTTTCTCTGTTGAAAGCGTATAGAAAGGAGAGGATAGTCAGATTGCTCGCGCCAAGCGCACGTGTCCCCATCACGTCCACCATAAATCCTTGCGGGGAAGTGAAGACGATTTGATGGTAGGGCGGACCGAGCACAGCGCGGGCACGCGTGATGGAGATAGACATCAGCAAGTAAATCGCAAAATAAAACAGGATCACTGATAAGGATAAACCCGCTTGCTGGAGCAGAAGAACCAGAAAAGTCATTGCAAGAACCAGCCCAAGGACGGCAAATCTATAACGCAGCGGTTCGGTTGAATCGTCCAGGGTCGAGGGTTGCCCAATGAGTATCCTCCATACCTGTCTAAGATGTCGCCTGGTCATCCATAGAGATAAAATACCCAGCGTCGTCCATGCTCCAAGTCCCTGTTGCGTCCCATAGACACCGTGGGTACGGAAGAAAGAAATGTAAACCGACTCCGTTTGCGTGATAATCTGTTGGGCTTTGAAGAAAAGGTGGAAGAACCAGACAGAAAACGCTAAATCCAAGGGCGCGAAGAATGTCAACCCTGTCACAAATGGGTCAATATTGAATACCATCCAGCCCAGGGCATTCCACGGTTTTTCTGTAGAGTTATAGAAATAATACAGCGGGATGCCAGGAATAATGGGAAAAAGATGATGAAGACCGTTGATAATCTCAATCAGCGCAGATACGGAAAAGCCAATCCACAGAAGGGGGCGACACACCGTGCGTGGCGCAGTCAGCTCAATCGGGACTTGAATAATCGGATAACTCAATTTATCCTGTTCCGTCCATTGCTTGCGTATGATGATGTTTACACAGATGAATGTGAAAAAAATGGCGAATATAATCCCCGTCCACACAAGCACGGGAATCAGCCAAGTGTTGAGATGCACTGCGGTGTGGAAGCTTTCGCCTCCTTCAAAGAAACCTCTTAACACTCGCTTATCGGAGACGGTAAACCACGAGGGAATATATCTATGGAAGAGTGCAGCATATTCATTTTCTGGTGTGGCAAACCAAAACGGATGTGTC
>JAAXGN010000167.1 GCA_012267415.1 Candidatus Poribacteria bacterium
ATCTATGGCATATTTGGTACTCCCTTCTTCACGTATAACCACTATGCTCTATACAAAATATTTAGAAATGAAGTCACACATACCATCGGACATACAACAAGAGGTAGATGAAGGTTCATCATGTATCAAGTCCTACTAAAATTACATAATACCATGTGTTTCAAGGACTATGTAATGAATACATATTTATATCATGTTGTTCACTTCTTTTATCCCTTTAGCTAACAGCAGATGTCCAAGCCAAGAGTGATGACAGTCAAACCATCTCCCTCCTGTGTTCATTTCATCAGTTTCTACTACAGAGTAGTTGCACAACAAAGGCTATCCAGAAAGATGGCAATTGCCTGTTCAGATGTGTGACAATCCACGCACTAGGCAGTAAAGATACGCATACACATGTACATGATAACATTTGCACCTTACTCGTGAGGTTTGAAAGCTTGAACAAAACTATTTTTAGGGCCGATTTATCCCTGATGTTAATAAACACACAGCCAATTCATCATTGAAACCAATGTTGTATCAGGAACATCTAAAGCATCAACTGCGGACAGGTACTTGGGGAACACAAGTAAAGTTGATGGCTACAACCACTCTGTTGCAGGTTCCTGTGTACTGCTGCTATACGAATCTTAGTGGAACTAAATACCACTGGGAGCTACCAACCCATTAGCCTCCCTTCTCTACCTCAGGATTCCAGAGGTAATAAAAGAAGATGCTGTTTTCTACATGCAAACTGACATCATTTTGAACTTATGCACTGGGAAAGCACACATTTCGCAACACAACAATTCACCCTGCACATCTTTCCTAAACTTTCTGGAACTGAACACTTGGTAGATCTGACATAGCGAGCACATACTGATGTTAGCAATATACTCTCCAAACATATTGTAAAACAAAGAAACATTACGTAGCCAGCAAGTGTTATGAAATCACGAGACATTATCGTTAAATCTTAGTTATACCAAATTAATTAGCCACTTTTAATAATCGACATGGAGGAGAGGAGAGAATAAATGGGATCAAAGAACACTCAGACTCCTCTGCGACCATCCTTGATCTATTACAGGTACGGATTGCAGCGATGGAGAGGGAGGAGAATAGTTTGAGAGCAGCCCTACAGAGAATCAGGAAGAGTAAAACTCAATACAAGACTCCCGGACTTAACCCAAATAAACAGGACATCAGGGACCCGTCAAATAAGAAAGACGACACTACTGCTACTACCCATCAGAGAAGGCACAGGATTAACAATGGAGCTCTAGAGAGGGATGCTCCATTGCCCTTCAATCCGTACAAGAGACCGAGATCCCCACCTAGAGACAAGGATCAAGCCCCTAAGGGGAGGAGGTCAAAACCCAACTTGGAGTTCACCAGATCGCGAGCAACAAAGAAGGCCATCCAACGAAGAACCAGGGGCAAGAGGGCTGGAGCACATAGCACCCCTTCTTCTGCATCTGGCAGATCTCTGACTGTCCCCACCCCCCATCGGTTGCATCCTCTGATACTCACTCTCTCCCATCTATTGTTTCCCCTCTTATCTCATTCTCAGCATGTCCCCTTCCCTGCACCAGCTCCTGGGGCCCCTCCCACTTCTCCACTTTACTCATACTTGTTCCCTGTTTTCCCCTATCCTTCATACTCGCTGTTCCCGTTCACCCACCACTCACAACAAGGACCTCAACGGTACCCTTCTCAGCCCTATGGTGGAGGTCCTTCCTTGTCTGCAGCCAACAGGGACCCAGGCCTGATTAAAGAAATAGTGCAAGAGGTGGTAAGTCAGGTAATACCAAGCATGCCATACTTAATAAAACAAGAGCATTTTCCCCCATGCAGCCCCCCCTTCCGCATGCTCCGTCCCTGCATGTTCATTTCCCTCTATTAGTCAAAATGAAAACTATACCCCTCTGCTTGCCCCTCCCCTCCTGCATACTCTGTCTCTGCATGTCCATTTCCCCCTATTAGCCAAAATGAGGACTATACAACATGTACCTCCTCTGTTTGCCCCTCCCCTCCCACATACTCTGTCTCTGCATGTTCATTTCCCCCTATTTGTCAGAATGAGAACTATACCTTCCCACTTGACCTTCTTACCCCAAATAACGCCTGCCTAAGAAATATACCCCCTAATAGGAACTATAAACCACATGCTACTAAACAACCTATAGAGAAACTAATTCATTTTAATATAATCAATCTCAGTGGAAAGAAGCTATCCTATGGTGTCCGAACTTTGTTAGAGAAAGGCCTCTCCTTTATCCCATCCACATCCACATGCAATATTATTGGAGGACCTTGATAACCTTAATAACAAATATATAGATAAATGGACACATTGGGTTCCAAATAGAGCATGTAGGATACTACGGAATACCTTTGAAATTGTTAAGTATGACCTACAACACTGTTTACCAATATTGGCAGTCCCTAATTTAATTAGGGACTGCCAATATTGGTA
>JAAXGN010000004.1 GCA_012267415.1 Candidatus Poribacteria bacterium
AGTATTTAGAGGTCTCCAGTTTTGTAACCGTATTTTTTGACACACCAGTTGCGCGAACGATGGCCCGTATCGCCATGCCCTCAACCAGCAAGTTTAGAATTTGCGCGCGTTTCTCAAGGGGCAGTCGGTTCATACCCCCTACAATATGACCGTTTATGCTTAGCGTCAAGCTATATCGGTTATTTTTCGGTCTGGTGCATTCCTCCCATTGAAGCCATTTAGGTCAAACTCGTCCGATGGTCGCCAATCCGATCTCTTCGAGACTTCCGTCACGACGGGTTTTCGAGAAAATGGCTTTATCCTCTCCATAATCTCAGAAAGGTTTTCTCGCGCGCGGCGAAAACGCTCATCCTTATCGATCTGGTGCTTGCGCATAGAACGACTCCTTTTCACTTTCAACCGCCTTTCCAACCTGCAAAGAAACAAACCATTCCGTTCTTGTGTATAAATCGTAAACCGAACGCCATAAAGAGTCCTTAACATCTAGTGTTTCTGTTTTCAATCCACAAGAGCTTACCTCTTCCAAATATATAGGCCTTCCATGGATCAATGTTCCCGCATCTGGAATTAAAAATACTTTTATTTTATCTCTTACATCTGCTTCATTTAAATTTTTCATCATTCCAGATCGCAAGATTTTAATAGATATGTCTTCTGATAATTTTATAAGTGACCTATATGTTGTAATATCACGATCATCGAAATGTTCCAACTGCTGGAGATAAGGTTCAAGTCTTCCAGTGCTACTAACAGCTTCATTAAATAGTTTGTCATACGATGAAACAATATTGTGCGCAGAAAATACCTTCCGTCTTCCATCCTCGATTCTTAGGATTTGTGGATCGACTGGGCCTAACTCCGATGATGAGGACATCATTATTTTGCTCGCCCCCATGCAAATTATAGTCGCGGCCGATTTTGCCTTCCCTGGGACAATTACCCAATAGTCGCCGGTGCCGCTATATGCGCGACACGTGTTAACAATCCTTTCAGCCGCCAAGCCATCTCCACCAGGGGAACTAACCATGAGCGCAAGCCCATTTGACAAATCCATGGTTTGGAGAATGCTTTGGAGCATATCACAATCATCATCAGAAATATCAACATTAAAGCTGAATGATGTGAAAAATGTTACAAGCTTGCGACCCTTTAACTTCTTCTCAATTTTCTTAAATAGTTGTTTTCTTGTTTCGTGCGCTTGGCGAAGCTCTGTATTAACTGTTTTATGTATATTACGCGTAACTGCCCAGGTGCCTCAA
>JAAXGN010000088.1 GCA_012267415.1 Candidatus Poribacteria bacterium
TAGCGCAAACTTTTAGTTTGCGTGATAACGATGCACAAACCGGAAGTTTATGCTACAGCAGTAATAGAGGTTCTTCGTAGCGCAAACTTTTAGTTTGCATGCTAACGATGCACAAACTAAAAGTTTATGCTACAGCAGTAATAGGGCTCTTTGTAGCGCAAACTTTTAGTTTGCGTGATAACGATGCACAAACCGGAAGTTTGTGCTACAGCAGTAATAGAGGTTCTTTGTAGCGCAAACTTTTAGTTTGCGTGCTACAATTTCGGATCAACAAATGAATCATTTTGACTACAAACCGTTCTATAGTCGCAACTTGCCGCATATACAACCACCAGGTGCAACTTTCTTTTTCACATTCCATCTTGCGGGTTCCTTACCACGAAACGTCTTACGGCAGTGGAGAGGAGAAAAAAGTCGGCTTGAGGCAGAAAAACTACGTATTCTCAAGATGCAAAACGATGTCGATCTCGCTTCAGTTGAGAATAGGATATTTGAACAAAAACGTGAATGGTTCCGGAAGATTGAAAAGACGTTAGATGATGCCCAAAGTGGACCTGTATGGCTCAAAGATGATCGGATTGCTAAACAAGTGGCAGATAGTATGCACTATTTAGATGGAAAAGTGTATCAATTGGGTGCTTACTGTATTATGGCAAATCACGTTCATATTGTCTTTACACCACTTCCAATACAATCCTCGGATGTATCGCAGACTGGCGATTTACCTGCCAATGATAATAATGCACAAACTAAAAGTTTGTGCTACAATCCACTTTCTTCCATTATGCAATCGCTCAAAGGTTATACGGCAAGGAAAGCTAATCAACTTTTAGGACGACGCGGCACATTCTGGCAGCATGAAAGCTATGATCATTGTGTGCGAAACCCGAACGAATTGAAACGGATTATAAGTTATGTACTCAATAATCCTGTAAAAGCAGGTTTAGTAGATGAGTGGGAAAAGTGGCAGTGGAGTTATTATTGTAGCGCGAACTTTTAGTTTGCGTGCTAACGATGCACAAACTAAAAGTTTATGCTACAACAAAACTACTTTTATTATGAGGCAACGATGCACGAACTAAAAGTTTGTGCTACAACACGACTACCTTTATTCTTATGCTCGAAAAATTTCTGCACGAAACAGTATTAGAAGAATTTGGACGGAGAACGCTACGAGAAACTGAGGTTCCTGCTTATATCAGAGATAACCTAAACCCAACTTTTGAACTCCGTGAATATCAAAAAGAGGCGTTCGTACGTTTTCTTCTCTGTTTTGAAAACGACTTTGAGGAAAAAGAAAAACCGCTTCATCTGCTTTTCAACATGGCAACTGGTAGCGGTAAAACGCTAATCATGGCAGGTCTGATTCTCTATCTTTACGAACAAGGTTATCGTAATTTCCTCTTTTTTGTGAACTCTACCAATATCATTGAAAAGACAAAGGACAACTTCCTTAACCCGCGCGCTGCGAAATACCTTTTCAGTCAAGACATCCGTTTTGAAGGTAAACCGGTTGCAGTGACGCAAGTAGATAATTTTGAAGGTGTCAACGAAAATGACATCAACATCTGCTTCACAACGATTCAACAACTGCACACCGATATGAATTCGAAAAAGGAAAACGCCTTAACTTATGAAAGTTTCGCTGAGCAGCAAATTGTGCTTTTGGCAGATGAAGCACATCACATGAACGTTAGCACAAAAACACAAACAGGAATGGCGTTATTTGAAAGTTGGGAAAATACGGTGGAGCATATCTTTAAGTCCAATGACGAAAATCTCTTGTTAGAATTTACCGCAACGCATGATTATGAAACGCCCGCGATGGTAGAAAAATATCGGAATAAGGTTATCAATCGTTATGATCTGATAAACTTTCGGAACGATAAGTTTTCAAAAGAGGTCGTGCTTGTACATTCGGATTTAGACCAGGAATTACGTATCTTGCAGGCACTCGTTCTCAATCAATACAAGCAGCTGGTCGCGGCGAAAAATGGCATTAACCTAAAACCTGTCATTCTTTTCAAGGCACAGAAGACAATTGCACAATCGGAAGAAAACAAGGAAAACTTTCACAAACTGATTGATGGACTCACCGATGACCAAATGCAAAGCATCCGGAATTCACCATTGGAGATTGTTCAACAGGCATTTCGCTTCTTTGACGAAAACGGAATCAGTAACGAACAACTCATACAACGTTTGAAATCTGAATTTCAGGAAGCATACTGCCTCTCGGTTAATGATGAAGATGAGAAGAAGAACTATCAGATGCAGATAAACACCCTTGAAGATAAAGACAACCCAATCCGTGCTATCTTTGCCGTGCAAAAACTTAACGAAGGATGGGACGTGCTAAACCTGTTTGATATTGTCCGTTGTTATGAAACTCGCGATTCAGGTCAAGGTAAAATTGGAAAGACGACAATATCCGAAGCGCAACTTATTGGACGCGGTGCCCGGTATTTCCCTTTTGTTTTGCCAGACCACTCAGACCGGTTCCGCAGAAAGTTTGATGAGGATCTCGACCATGAACTCCGCGTGTTAGAAGAGCTGCACTACCATAGCATTTACGATTCGCGCTACATATCTGAAATCCGAACTGCACTAATTGATCAAGGTATGATGGATGAACGCGTTGTGACTCGCGAGCTGAAGCTAAAAGAAAAATTCAAGAAAACCAATTTTTACAAATTCGGCGTTATTTGGCTCAACGATCAGGTGCCAAAAGATTATCAACATGTCCAATCTTTTGATGACCTTGCAAATCTAAGTGTGAAGCAGAAAAACTTTGAATATACTATCCACACAGGGGCAGCAGGTGAAACTACTGTGTTGGCGGAGGAAACAACACCGACACAGCAAAACGACGATGGACGGGACATACCCGTTGTTGATATTGAACAGAATATCCTTAGAACCGCAATCGCACGCACGCCATTTTTCACCTTTGCATCGCTCAAAAGGTACTGTCCACATTTGACATCTGTACGTGAATTTATGACATCGGAGGACTATTTGGGAAGCTTGTCAATCACTTTCAAGGGAAATCTGTCAAATTTAGAAGAGAATCGTCCTGCAAAACTTGCAGCATGTGAAGGATTGTTAATTCAGATTGAGACCGAAATTCGAGAACAGGTAACGAAATTCGAAGGAACAAAACACTTTCGACCAAAACAGGTTCATGATGTTTTCAAAGACAAACTCCTGAAGTTTAATATACATAACCCGCGCGCAACTATTGATCGGCAGTTTGAGGACAAAGATTGGTTTCCATTCAACTCCCTCTACGGCACGAGTGAAGAAAAAGCATTTGTAGATTCACTCGTCAGGAAGGTAAAGACATTAGCAGCACATTATGATGAAATCTATCTACTACGTAACGAAATGCATTTTGCAATCTATAACTTCTCTGATGGACAAGCATTCTATCCTGATTTTGCACTATTCCTACAAGAGAAAAAGGGAAATTTCGTCTGTATTCAATTCTTTGTTGAACCGAAAGGTGAATTCCTCCAACCGACTGACCGATGGAAAGAAAATTTCATGCGTGATATTACCACCGATTTTAAAGATAAACTTTTAACGTTCGATAGTAAAGAATTTCGCTTGATTGGTATGCCATTCTATAATGAACAGAACGAAAATGCGTTTTGGGATGTCCTCAGTGCTACATTGACAACCTTATAGACATGACCACCCCATCTTAACCTCTTCCGCGCATGAATGGTATGAGACACATCATGATTATTCTGTAGCAAATACACCTTTTTAAGAGTATATGTGTGTTATAGGTACAATAATAGGGATGATAAGGACATATTTTGTAAGTTGTAGAAGCACTTTTGATTCAACCTGCCGTATAGCCTGCAGTGGGATAGAACACCCGATACCCACCAATAGACATTTCCACTGATGAGACTGCATGCTTTAAGACTCTGATATAGTTTCGCTTTAGGTATTAAGCCAGAGGAATTCATTTGTCGGATTTTGTTATTGAGTCCTGTCCCCATTCGTGAGAAGTTATGGGTGTTGGTGCAAACAGGAAGCGTCATTTAGAGAATAATTCGTTGCACTATTCACCGATTCCTGCTAAAATTGGTATGTAAGGAGAACTCTATTCCTAATGTGGATGTCTGTCCTTTTATGAAAATGTTTATTTTGACTTTTAAACAAATATACATCCAATTCATTTTTATTACGTGCATACTGTGAAACATAACGGCTTTTTTATTACATTAGAAGGTGTTGAAGGTGCTGGTAAAACGACCCAGCTCAACCTTCTGGCTGAAGCACTCGGTGAAAACGTAATCGTTACCCGTGAACCGGGCGGCACACAAATTTCAGAACAGATTAGAGAGATATTCCTAACAGCAGCAGAGATATCGGCACAGACTGAACTGATGCTGATTGCTGCTTCACGTGCACAACATGTTTCAGAACTAATTTTACCTGCATTAAAAGATGGTAAGACTGTAATCTGTGACAGGTTTAGTGATGCTACTATCGCTTACCAAGGTTACCGTAAGGGAATTGACTTAGAACGCATTGAACAGGTTAACAGTATTGCCACACAAGGTTTAAAACCTGATGTTACCTTCCTTCTTGACTTGCCACCCGATGTTGGTCTGAATCGCAAGAGAGAGTCAGATGAACCCCTTACGCGACTTGAATTGGAAACGATAACATCACATGAGAAAGTCAGAAAAGGATACTTGGCATTGGCTAAATCTGAGTCGGAACGAGTGATAATCATCAACGCACAACGTGATATTGACGAAGTGAGTAAGGTTTTGGTTTCAGAATCAAAAAGACGGATGCAAATGAAGCCTCAGCACAGATACTGATAAAGGCAACGTATTTCAAAGAGTTTGTCCATGGTATATACGATAATCGGTCATCAGAACATCATTTCACAACTGAAAAAAGCGGTCAAGGCTGAACGGGTTGCTGGTGCTTATCTGTTCACTGGTGTCCAAGGTGTTGGGAAGGAGACTGTAGCATGCTACTTTGCAAATCTTATTCTCTGTCAAGGTACGGATGATGCATTAAAACCGTGCGGAGAATGCAACGCGTGCCGAAAAATACAGAACGGAAATCATCCTGACTTACATTTTATTCGTCCTGACGGTGCACAGATAAAGATTGACCAAATACGTGACATGCAGCAACAGATCTTCTTTCAACCCCTTGAAGGACCTCGAAAAATATACATCCTGACGAATACCGAACGCTTAAACGATGCTGCCGCAAATGCTATTCTCAAAACTCTGGAAGAACCCCCTGCTGCATCAACGCTAATTCTATTAACTGAAAACATAGAAACTATCATCCTAACCATAAGGTCGCGTTGTCAGATTATACCGTTATACCCAATGCACACAAAGCAACTTGCGACTGAGTTAGCGAAACATTTTTCGGTTGATGAAGAAACCGCATCATCAGCTGCAATTCTATCAAATGGAATCGTTGGGAAGGCTATTTCATTGATAGAAGATGGCATCTCCGCAGACCAAAAAATCCCAGATATTCTATCAGAGACTGACCCCATGGCTGCATTTAGAATCGCGGAACAACTTGAGAAGAATCTTGAGAGTTTAGATGAACTCATTACGTGGTATCGTGACCTGCTCTTTCTGCAACAGGATGCACCCATAGAACTATTAACACATCCGAATACAATCGATGATCTTAAGGAACTTGTCAAAAGGTATTCACGTCTGCGGATTGAACGTGCAATTAAGAATGTACTTGAAACAAAATCACTTATCCAAAATACGTTTGTTACAAAGATTACTGCTCTTGAAGTCATGTGTCTGAAACTAATATAAAATGAATTCTGCACCTTGCATTTGGTGATGTCATTATGTCAGAACTGCTTTCACATGCACAAACATTAGAAAATCAACAACAGATCCCTGAAGCGATTCAGGCGTATGAGGATGTCATCCGAGGTGATGCCGATTCACAGACACTTGCTATAGCAAACCACCGCTTAGGCGTTATCTACAAGGATTGGCGTGAATACATCGCAGCAAACAGATTTTTCGCCAATGCACACAGACTCTATCCTCAAAATACCGACATACTGAAGTCAGTAGAAAGTCTAAAGGAATACTTCTCTGATCATAGAGACCAAATTGCAAACCAGATATCTCAAAAAAATAGCGACCAGATCGTATCACTATTCCGTATTGCGACCGGTATAAAACTGTTGACTATGGATAAACCTACCCAAGCCTATCCGATAATGAAAAGTCGCACAAAGATATATCCTAACGCAGCAGTCGCAAAACACCTCCTTACAGATATTAGAATAACAGAGGATGATCGCAATTCTGCGATTGAATTTCTTATCGACAATAGCTGGTTAGTCAGTAATGGAGATGAACTCTATACTATCTCAGATAGTGGACTATACGCATTCTATACTGAACTTGCAGAACTACATATTGACAGTTTAGCATTTACGGACGCTGTAGACTGTTATGATCAGGCAATTTGGTTGGACAACACTCAATCTGTTCCACTGTTTCAAAAGGTAATCTGTTATACCGCGCTTGAGGAATGGGACACAGCTCAAGTTGAAATCAGCAAACTCCCAACTGAGATACCAAACGAAATTGATGCAAGTGAATTTCACAGTGCTATTGCAGAGTGCTATCACAACATTTATCAAATCACGAGAGATGACAGAGACAAACAGAAAGTCATTAAGGCGTGTGAGGAAGTACTTCACATAGACAAGAAGAATAAAGCGATATCTAACCTGCTTAAGGCGTATCAAGAACGGAAACGTTGGTGGAAAAGGTAGTTGAAATCAGTCGGTGAAGACCGTTTTTGGTATCCATAAATTGACCAATTTTCCTCTGGTATGGAATTCAAGAGAATCCCAATTTTGGATGGGAAGTTCAATGTGTGCAAGCGCAGCGGTTGGCATTGTTACAATCTCACTGGTCAGATGTCTTGTAAGATGTTCCATGGTAGGATTGTGTCCAACGACCATCACACACTCATGTTTATTAGAGACTGTCTGCAATTCTTCTAAATACACACCGAAAGGTGCATGGTAGAATTTGTCCAATTTTTTGACTTTACCTGCGAAATTGCACGCTTTTGCTACCTTCGTTGCGGTCTTTCTTGCACGTTTGGCGGAAGAAGTAAGGATTCGGTCTGGGACTAAGTCTTGTTTAAGTATATGTTCACCCATTCGTGGCGCGTCGTGTTTACCACGTTTGTTTAAAGGACGATCATAGTCTGCAAGATTCGGATTGTCCCAACTGGATTTGGCATGGCGGAGAATTAGTAGTGTTTTCATCATTCGTTCCTATTTTAATAATGTTATCACAATATCAGTCTGTTTTCAAGTATAATTCATTTGACTTCACAACTATTAAAGTGATATACTAAACATAACATGGGTATCCTATCCTGTGGAAAAGTTAATTATTTGGAAAGGAAACCATTTTTCCTAGTGCTTAGTCAACATACTATTGCAGGTCGCGATTCGGAGATCGCTCCTACAGAACATCGATCTTTGTAGGCGGGAACTCCGATTCCCTACTTTTTAGTGCCATCAAAAAACACTTGACTAAGCACTAGAACAAGATAGATGTGTTGTAAAACGACAAGAGATTATCGCTACCGAACGCGGAATCTGCTCTATAGTCCAGCAGGATAAGGGAATAATTGATTAAAGGAGGTGTTGTCGGTGAGAAATAGAAATGAATCTGTTTATGCTAAGGAATTGCAGCATGAGTTGCTTTATGCGTTTGAGGAACAGTCTCTGCTTCGTCAAGCACAAGCAGGAGACGAGCTTGCTCTGGAGAAGCTAATCTTATGTAACCTAAAGTTGGTGAATTCTATTGTTCAGAAGTATGCTAAGTTAAACCCCCATGTGTCAGCTGATGATCTGATGGCGGATGGTATTGTTGGGCTTCACCGAGCAATAAGTAAGTACGATGAAAGTTTTGGAACTCGGTTATCTACCTACGCGGTTTTATGGATCCATGATTCTGTGAAGCGTAGCAAGTTTCTGCATAGTATGATAAGGGTGCCAGAATATGTGCGTCAGGAGGTTTGGGCAATCAAGAGAGCAAAAAGGGAATTATTGAGACAGGAGTGTCCAGTTTCTGTTGAAGCTATTTCGGAAATGACACAGATTTCCCCAGAAAGAATTGAGCAACTCAAACACCTTGAAAGTGATGTGATCAATGTTATGTCACTTGATAAACATATCGGTAAAGAAGAAAGAGAATCAAGGACTTTGATGGATATTGTCGTTGATGAGAATGCTGAAAACGGATACATTCAGGTTGAACTTGAAGGCGATTTAGAGTTTTTTCTCTCTAAACTAGATGAACATGAACGATTTGTCGTTGAACGTTCTTACGGTATTCCGATAGAAATGACCCCGAAGGAGATCGCTAAAGCACTCGGATACCGCTATAAGGACATTTGTCGTATGCTGGCGGATGCAATGGCAAAACTGAAAAGGTTGGGTCGCGCTTTGCGCGGTTCGGCCTCAGAACAGAAATTGGCATTGGAAGACCCACAGTTAGTGATGACAGGTGAACTGAAAACTATACCGCTTTTTGATCCTACGGATATACACATGAAAAAGCGGGACTTGAAAAGTCAGAAAGGTCAGCATGAGACAGATGAAACGGACAATAAAACAGAGCAGCTGAGTCTGTTTGGATAAATCCCTCGGTTTTACTTACCTCTCCAGTCAATACAAGCTTGCATTTCACTTATACTACTAACCCAAGTTGCTACCTATGTAGCAACTTAGGCTATGATACCAACCCGTCTTAAAAATAGCAAGCAGAAAAGAGTAAAATGTGTTAAAATGATTCTCGTAGCAGCATACATGCCTTTAAGGAAAAAAGATGGTAAAATGGATATTATGAAATGAAGGAGGAATCAGATGCACAATTCGCAAACGCACCCCGAATCTGTTCAAGACATTACTATAAAAAAAGAAGCACCCCCAGTTACATTGACGATGGAGGAATTTCTTGATAATGATTTGGAGGGTTATGAGTATGTACAGGGAGAATTAGTACCGATGGCAGCTGCAGCAATTATTCATGGAGAAATAGGATCTAATTTACATTTTCTTTTAGCATCAACTGCTAAACTATGAAGATACACTAACGGGTGAGGATGTTATTGAAGGGTTTTCGTGTGCAGTTTCAGAACTGTTTGAATAGATTTTCTACTGATAGCAATATACAATAACGTGAATTTGATATATAGCAAATTCTCAACAAAAAAGCAAATTTACGTAGGGGTTAGGTTTCCTAATCCGTAGGGACGAGGGGACCTCGCCCCTACAACAAATCCAACATCTTGCTTTAATAAAATTACGATACAATGAGGAGAGAAAGATGGCACATAAGAATATTCTGGCGGTTTTGTGTTTGACTACGATTGTTTGTTTAGGGATTGCTGTATATAGTTGTCCCGCGAAGGAGTTGACATTGGATGATATTTTTCCAACGGATAGGGTTTTAGATATACAGATTACTGTATCAGCACAGGATTGGAATAAAATTCGGCATCAGTCACGGAATTTTGCTGAGGCATTGCATGAATCACGTCAGTTTAAGCCGATAGATCATCCGTATACTTACGTTGAAGGGAGTGTTAGTATTGATGGGGTGGTGTTCCCGAAGGTGGGAATTCGTAAGAAGGGGTTTATCGGTTCGCAGAATCATGTGCGGCCATCGCTTAAAATCAAATTGAACCATGTTGACAAAGATGGTTCAATTGAGGGTTTGACAAATCTAACACTTAATAATAATCAGCAGGATACGAGTCAGGTGAGTCAATTTATGGGGTATGCCCTGTTCAACGCTATCGGTTCTCCAGCACCACGTTGTGCGTATGCTAAGGTAACAGTGAACGGCAAAGAATTGGGATTGTATTCCCACGTTGAAAGTGTACGTAAACAGTTGCTCAAACGTGCTTTTGGTAATAGTAAAGGTGTGCTTTATGAAGGGACAGTTGTTGATTTTCATAAGGAGTGGGAGAACAGTTTTGAACATAAAAAAGGAGATGATGAAAAAGGTCGAAAAAAGATAATTGCTTTAATTGATGTACTCGCTGAGGATGAGGTTACTGAAGAAGCGATCGCTGAACATGTTGACTTGGATAGTTTCTATCCGTTCTGGGTTACTGAAGGGTTACTCGGTTTCTGGGATGGATACTCTGGAAACAATAACAACTTTTTTGTCTATCTTAATCCTGACACAGATAAATTCCATTTTTTGCCGTGGGGAGCAGACTCTCTTTTTGTCAAACATAGTATGCTTGATTTTCGAAGAGATTCTCGCAAACCGATTTCGGTCAAGACACAAGGTCTAATAGCACACAAACTCTATCAACTTGAGGCGGGAAGAGAACGGTATGCGAAAACTATGATGGACATTCTCGAAAATCATTGGGACGAGACGGCTCTACTTGCCGAAACTGATAGAATCGCTAAGATGGTTGAACCCCACATGCTACCTCAGCAACGTTCTATCCGAGAAGAAAGAGGATGGGGACAAAGCAAAACGATCTCGTTCAATGATAAGTTAGATGAGACTCGTGAGTTTATTCGTGTACGTAGAAGTGAGATTTTAGCTGAGATTTCTGATGGGATGCCAATCTGGAGGAAGAGACCGAACCCGCCATTTGTTATGGGACCTGAGGGGTTTGATGGGGAGGCGATGAGACAACTCATTGAATTACCTGAAGACAATCTGTGGGGTGCAGCGAGAACAGGTGATCTTGATGGTATCAAACGTTATCTTAAGGAAGGTGCTGATATTGATGAACTTTCTGAACAGACACAACTATCACCTTTGGCATGGGCAACGATGACGGGGGAGACAAAGGCTGTCAAATTGCTTCTTGAACTGGGTGCTGATGTTAATGTGCGACAAGAAGATGGTGGAACACCATTACATATCGCTTTCTTTCTGGGTCGTGCCGAAATCTCTGAACTCCTTCTCAAAAAAGGTGCGGATGTGAATGCAAAGAACAATCGGGGTGAAATACCAGCGAATGGCTTGATGGTTCCTTGGGTGTTCACGCGATTTCTGACGAACATGTTTGATTTTGAGTTGGAACAGAAAGAGGTAGAAGACGGTAGGAAAAAGATAAGAGAGATGATTGCAGGTCAAGAGGTATCGCAACCCCAGAAGTCTGCAAGAGATGTGTGGGAGGCGGTGTTTATCGGTGACCTGAAGTTTGTCAAACAGGCAATAACCGAGGGAATGGATGTAAATGCTAAGAATCCGGTTACAGGAGACCCGTTATTATTTACAGCTGCGTTGATGGGGCACACAGAGGTTATGACCTACTTGATTGAGAAGGGAGCAGATATCAATGTCCGGAAAGGAGATGGCAACACTCCGTTGCATGCCGCAGCATTCCTTGGTCGTGCTGATGCGGTGGAATTGTTGCTGAAAAACGGCGTTGATATTAACGTCCGTAGTAATGTCGGGGGTAGTGCTATGGACAACGCTACATTAGACTGGGAAATCACACGAGGGATATTAGAATTTATCCCGATTGAAGTAGATGAAGCAGCGATAAAAGCCGGTAGAGCGAAGATTGTTCGTCTTCTGACTGTGCATGCGAAAACCCCACCAAAGTGACATAACAGGTAGCATTAAAGTCGTGGAACTTTTGTCAAATCAGGATCAGTAAAGAGACAGCATTTCTTGTTACATCAATATGTAATCAATTGAGGTAAGAGACTATGGACATGAAACAGTCTGAAAATGTAGAATATAAACACAATCTCTACAAGGAAATCATCCCTGACACAGAACGGAGAAAAATATCTGAACGTTTTGAAGTGTTAGCCCAGCGCGAAAATAACTGGGATAGTTACGATTCAAAGAAACCAACAGCGTTGATTTTAAAACGGGCACAAGATATTATAGAAAACATGTTGGATATTGTTTCTTCAGAATCACTGTGGTTTACCCCATTCATTTCCAGCGATGAAGACGGTTATATAACGGCAGCATGGTATAATGGAGAACGGGAGTTACATCTTGAAATTGATGAGAACGAGGTGGAATACACTAAAGTATGGGGAGATAATGTTGATATGAAAATGGAAATAGATTATCTTAATTCTGATAATTGTTTAGTACTATGGAAGTGGTTGCTTAATGGATGACAAAGATCTCGTAAGAAATGAAGAAGAACTTTATCGAAGTGTGCGAGGAGATTTAGAATTTGATGAGTATTTTTAAGAAATAGGAGAAAAAGTGCGAAATGCCAAAACCAGTTAACTACACAGACATCTTAGAAACAGGTGATAGTAATATTTACGATATCCAAACACATGCTGCTGGTCCGGAAGGCAGTCTGCCACTGACTGCGGAGATGCTTCTAAACCGACCAAGCGGGGATATTTTTGGATTAAGCCACAACACTGCTATGGGATGGGCACCGACACAGCTGCGCCGTGAAGAGTTTCTTATACTCAGCACGCAAGGTGGTATCCGCGCACCTGATGGTAGTCCTATCGCACTCGGTTATCATACGGGTCATTGGGAAGTAGGATTACTGATGCAGGCTGTCGCCAATGAGCTAAAGGAGCTCGCGGCGATTCCTTTTGCTGGTTACTGTTCTGACCCGTGTGATGGACGGACACAAGGTACCGTGGGCATGATGGATAGTCTTGCTTATCGTAATGATGCAGCACAAATCTTCCGTAGACTTATCCGTTCACTGCCGACACGAAAAGGTGTTGTCGGTGTTGCCACATGCGATAAAGGTCTACCTGCAATGATGATGGCACTTGCATCAATGCGTGAATTGCCTGCTGTGCTTGTACCGGGAGGCGTCACGCTGCCACCAACTGTAGGTGAAGATGCGGGTAAGATTCAGACAATCGGGGCGCGTTTTGCACACGGGGAGATTAGCCTTCAAGATGCAGCAGATATGGGATGCCGTGCTTGTGCTACGCCAGGGGGTGGCTGTCAGTTCTTGGGTACAGCAGCGACTTCACAAGTTGTTGGTGAAGCGTTAGGTATGAGTTTGACACATACTGCATTGGCACCGTCTGGACAGAATATATGGTCAGATATGGGGTTGCGTTCGGCACGGGCTGTGGTGAATTTAGCAGCGAAAGGCTTGACGATGAAGGACATCGTTACACCGGAAGCGATTCGAAATGCGATGGTGGTGCATGCTGCGTTTGGCGGTTCGACCAATCTGCTGCTACATATACCTGCAATTGCACACGCTGCAGGACTGGAACGTCCCACAGTAGATGATTGGACTGAGATAAACCAACAGGTTCCACGCCTTGTGGATGTATTGCCGAATGGACCGGTAGGACATCCAACAGTCCGTGTATTTCTTGCGGGGGGTGTGCCTGAGGTGATGTTACACTTACGTGAATTGGGAGGACTTATCAACGAAGACGTACTGACAGCAACGGGTGAAACCCTTGGACGTAATCTTGATTGGTGGGAGACTTCAGATCGACGGAATCGTGTAAGAGAGCTACTTGAAGAACGAGATAACGTTATCCCCGATGAAGTAATTCTAAATCCAGAGGATGCACAGGCAGCGGGGTTGACAAGTACTGTCACTTTTCCGCGCGGTAACCTTGCGCCAGAAGGTTCTGTTATCAAGAGTACTGCAATTGATCCGAGTGTCGTTGATTCTGATGGCGTGTACCGTATGACAGGACCTGCACGTGTGTTTGTACGAGAAACTGATGCGATACAAACACTTAAGGGGCAAGGGGAAAGGGATATGAAACCGGGTGATGTCATGGTGTTGTGTTGTCGTGGTCCACAAGGCACAGGAATGGAGGAGGTATACCAACTGACAGCTGCGCTCAAACACCTATCGTTTGGGAAACATATTGCATTGATTACGGATGCACGGTTTTCTGGTGTATCAACGGGTGCGTGTATCGGACATGTCGGACCTGAGGCGTTGGCAGATGGTCCGATAGGAAAAGTGCTTGATGGGGATATTATACAGATTGAGATTGACACTCGGCAGTTGGTGGGGAGTATTGATCTGGTGGGACACGGTAGTGAGACATTCGGTGCAGTAGAAGGTGAACGTGTTCTAAGCGAAAGACAACCCCGATCAGACTTATCACCAGATGCGGCAATACCAGACGATACGCGGCTTTGGGCAGCGTTACAATCTGTTGGTGGCGGTACCTGGGGTGGATGTGTCTACGATGTAGATGCGATTTTGAATGCTTTAAAATAGAACTGCCATGAAGAAATGGAAATATTGGATACCCCCCTTACTCTATATGACACTTATCTTTATTGTATCGTCTCTGGAGCAGCCACCCATCCCACCGCCAAAGTTTGAGTGGATAGGTATTGACAAACTCTTCCATTTCATAGAATATGGTATCCTGAGTGTATTGTTGACTATCGCATTTGTTAATGCCTCACCAAGTTGGTTTCCAGCAAGATTGATTTGGGTTACAGCTGCACTCATCTCTATTCTCTACGGTGCCAGTGATGAAATTCATCAGTATTTTGTCCCTGGTAGGTTTGCTACAATAGCAGATTGGGTTTCCGATGTAATCGGTTCGATTGCTGGTGTGTTAGGAGTCTATTTTTACTATAAGAAAAGAAAGAAAGGAATTAAAATGCATCCACTTGTTGACTTGAATGTACCAAAAGGTTCTCTTGCAGTTCATTGGTTTGAGCAGAGCAGTTTTGCGCTGAAAGATTCTGATGGGACTATTGTTCAAATTGATCCCTATTTTCCACGGACCCGTCCATCAGACCGCTTTATTCATACTGAACCGCCTCTTGATGAGTCGGACCTACCCACCGATTTTGTGTTATTAACGCACGCGCACGGAGACCATACATGTCCAGAATCTATACGGAGAATTTGGGAGACTTCTACTGCTACACGATTCATAGGACCGGAGGAGAGTGTTCGTCAAATTTCATCAGAGACGGATGTTGCTGATGACAATGTTTCAGAGATATCCGCGGGGGAATCCGCAGAACTCAACAATCTCACTGTGCATGCCGTTTATGCGAAACCGCCGGAGGGTGATCCTTCTGCAGATATTGGTCCTCCCGATGTTACACATTTAGGCTATGTTATTTCTGGTGATGGTGTGAACCTTTACTTCAGTGGTGATCCGATTAATAATTTCGCTGAACATGAGGATCTGATTTCAGCAGTCGCAGCACATGGACCTGATGTCGGTTTCCTGACCAACCATCCGACTGAAGGGGAGTTTCCATTTTTTGATGGATGTGTTAAAATGGCGACGCGTATTGGGTTGAAGCATGCGGTACCAGCGCATCGGTCATGTTTTGTTATCCGTGATTATGATCCGGAGGAGTGGGCAGCAAACTTCCCACCTGATGGTCCTGAACCGTTGATTATTGAGAGAAACACGTATATTATTTATCCATAACTTTTTGAGGTACAAATACAAATATGTCTCTAAAGGAACAGAAGACACCCCTTGTCGGTATTGTGATGGGGAGTGATTCAGATTTAGAAAAGATGTCTGAAGCCGCAAAGGTTTTAGAAGATTTTGAAGTGCCATTTGAGATAACAATCTCTTCGGCGCACCGTTCACCTGAACGCACATTGACGTGGACAGAAAATTTCAAGGCAGATGGTGGCAAAGTGATCATCGCAGGAGCAGGACGGGCAGCACATCTTGCTGGGGTCGTTGCTGCACATACGACTCTGCCTGTTGTCGGCGTGCCGATAGACGGGGGTCCACTGAATGGCGTTGATGCGTTATACGCGACGGTGCAGATGCCTCCCGGTATCCCCGTTGGAACGATGGCAATTGGTTCAGGCGGTGCACGGAATGCCGGGATATTTGCTGTGCAGATTCTTGCACTGGAATTTCCTGAATTAGAGGAGAAACTGCAAGCCTATAAAAAGAAAATGAGTGATGGCGTTGCTGAAAAGGCAGCACGTCTTAAAGAAGTAGGGTATGAGAATTATTAGAAATTTCTGACATAGGACAGACCAGCATGGAAAACGTAGAGAAAAGAGAATGGGAAAACGATACAGAACTCTTTGATATGATGGAAGAGTATCTGTATGCTGCTGTGATTTCCGATGCGTTAGATGCAACCGGTTTCCGTGAGCAAGCGATGCAACACACTATCCGTCCGTTACTACCTGAGACAGTCGTTGTTGGTCGTGCAATGCCAGTCTTGTGTCTTGATGTCTATGAAATACCTGATGAACCTTATCAGCAGGAGATAGCAGCAGTTGATAGTCTGAAACAGGACGATGTCCTTGTCTGCTCTACGAACGGTAGCACGCGTATCTGTTTCTGGGGAGAACTTCTGTCAACTGCTGCACGTGCACGCGGGGCACGCGGTGCTGTGATTGAGGGATTTATCAGAGATGTTCGCAAGATCATGCAGATGCAATTTCCTATATTTACAACCGGTATAACACCCGTGGACTCAAACGGACGCGGTGAAGTTGTGGCATATAACGTCCCGATAGAATGTGGCGGTGTCACGGTGAACCCTGGTGATATTGTGTTCGGGGATGCTGATGGAGTTGTGGTTATTCCACAATCGGTGGAAACACAGGTGATTGAAGCTGCACTGGAAAAGGTGAGTGCTGAAAACCGCACTCGTGATGCCCTTCAGGAAGGTGCTACGTTGCGTGAAGTCTATGATAGGTTTGGGATTTTATAGTGGACTTCAGAATTAATGATACACTCTACAACGGGCGAGGAGACCTTATTTGGAGCGTAAACTTTTAGTTTGCGTCTATTTTACACAAACTAAAAGTTTGTGCTACATAGGTGACAACTTAGGTTATATGAAGATTTAGCAAAGTAGCAGTAGAGCCTATTAACGCCAAACACCATAACCTATCAACGTAATATAGCGAGTTTTCCTATCTTTTCGACCTTGCTATTTCCCGTGTGTGCGATCACCCGATAGAGGTATACGCCATTTGCACATCTGGTTCCTGTTTCGTCTTTTAGATCCCAAAAGGTTTCGTTGTTCCCTCGTTTTGCACTATCATCAACTATCGTGCGGATGAGTCTACCGCTCACCGTGTATATTTTGATAGTCACCTTATCTGGGGGTTGCGTTAGTTGATAGATGAAATCGGTTTTGCCATTTGGAACAGGATTTGGCACGTTAAAGACTTGGTTTTGGAATCCGACTGTTTCATCAAGCGTGAAATCTGCTTCGATCTGGGTCGTGTTTTCGCTTGTGTCTGTTGCGGTTACCTGCAGACGATATGTACCGTTTGGTAGGTCGGGGTCAAAACTGAAGTGTGCTTCTCCGGGGTTATTACTATCATATTCCCATTTCGCGGTTTCAAATTCACGATAACGTTGTGTGACATCACCTTCAGCACCATCCGTCATAATTTTGTTAAAGGTGATGTTAAGTAGGGAGATATCCAATGCAGTTTCATCAGTAACGCGGATTTCGCATTTTGGTTGCTGTGTGATACGATTTTTGCCAAAGTTCTTCAATTCCCCGAGAGAATCAGCATTTAATTCCGTTCCGATAAGCATTTCATCATTTACCACTATTTCAATAACAGGTGGCATAATATCGGGCATTTCTGTCACGAGGAACTGTGTTTGTATTTTACCTTCTTTTCCCCCGATAGCATTTCCGTTAAAATCGCGTGCTTCTATTTCAAACGCATATTCACCGGGAAATAGAATAGGTTTATAGTCAATTGGGACCGTATTGACATCTTTAGGATTTCTCAGGATATATTCAGAGATAGGTTGAAGCGGTTTGTCGTTATCTCCTCTTCGGATAACAAGCGTATCAAGGTCAACACCATTTTCATCCTCAAGCAGAATTGAGATGTGAGGTCTCGGTGCGATGACACTTCCTTTCTGTGGTTTGACGCCGTCGATCCATAGTTTGAAATCTGGTGGTGAGTAGTCTTCGTTGCTAATGAGCGTAAAAGGTGCGAGTTCGGTGGTTTCTGCTGTAATTGTGCCGACTTGTGCAGTGCTGAATTTGATCTTATCACCGTATTGAAATGGTTCGGAACCTGCTTTAACAAGTATCTCTATACCAAGGTGGTTTAGGAATTCTATTTCGTTGACTCTCCCATCAATGCGAACGTCATTTGGTCGATACAACGGTGCACCTGTCCGGTCTCTGAGTTCAAAATGGTTTTCGGATGTAAAAAAGATGAACCAGTCGCCTACTGCAAACTGTTCACTTGGGCCGAGCTTTACTTCAACAGTTGCTGTACCGTTCCCTGCATTCTTGTTTCGTGTCCCTTTCAAGATAGCCGCCCCTTCTGAATAATCGGTTTCAATTACGAGTATATCGGCGAATTCAAACGGCACAATCGGAGAGCCGTCATTTAGTTCCGGTGGAACGATCCAATTTTCTGTAATCGTAAATTCCATCCCGTAGTTTTCAATACGATATGGGATGTCGAGTTGTCCTGCGGTGTCAAATTTCTCATATAGGATGTGTTCTTTTATTTTCAGGTAGACTTCAAAATGTGTAGGTTCTAAGAAAAGGATAACCCACGTACCTGCCGGTGTTAGTTCTGGACTAATTTTTACATTTTCAATTGGCAAGGGTTGTTTATTCCCGTTTTCGATCTGTATAGGTGTGACATAGTTTTCCAGTTCAAAGATAGGTCCTTCCGTGTCAAGTGTGGGTTTCTCATCTCCGGTGGTATAAGCCACTTGGGATGGCAGTCGTCTCCATTTTTCGTATTCTTTATTCCATGCGTAAATGCCAAGTTTTTCTGCTTCATCAATTAACGCGCCTTGGAAATCCCTACTGCCATCGTGCCATGGCGTATTTTCTCGGACGATGTCTTCTAAGCTGCTGATATCAAATCGTATTTTGAGGGTTACGGGTTTCTGAAGCACAAAATCGGATTTCTGTATAGAGACATCGTACTGTTGTAAACGTTCCTCTCCTGTTCGGATGACACCTCGTCGGAGTGCGGCAACTTGTGGAATCGTAGCGAAACTTAAGGCGGGTTGTGTGATGGAATATGGCGCGCTTGAAGAGACGTTCAATGGAATTAGTTCATCTTCTGTTGCAGCTGCTGCAGTGGGAAAATCGAGACTAAACACTCGATCAAGGCTATGCGCTGTCAAAGGTTGTGATGTATTGTAGAAGTATTCATTGACAACGAATGTAAAGCGTCGTTTGTTATCCTTCTCGTTGTATTCAATCACACTCCCGATGATGTCTTGTGTGCTTGCATCTACTTCAGGGTCAAGCATAACGAATATTTCATGAACCCCTGTGGCAAGGTTTTCAGGTAATGTGAGTCTTGCGACTGCTTTCTGTAAAACTGTTTCACCTTCCTCCCAATCGTCTGGTTGGAGAGTGATAGTACCTATGATTTTAGCGTCATCGTTGATTTTGAAGTCACCGTCAATATCAGGATTGCCTTCAGCAAAGATAACATCAAAGTCAGTCTTTACTGTTCTTCCCCCGTCGTTAATGAGTTCAGCGATTATAGAATATTCCTTTGTCTGATCATTGTAGATATACTGAATTGGATAACGTGTGCTTCCATCTGCAGCAATCTGTAGATTGGGTCCTTGGGGTGCTCTAACTTCAATTCGTTTGTTTGGTCCTGGGTATTCAGACTTAAAACCGTTGATATCTGTAACTTCGATTCTATAACGGATTTTATGTCCACCTCGTGGTAGTGGGATAGGGTCTTTAAGTTCGTACCACTGTCCACCGGGTCGGACAACTTTCATCATGGTGCTTGTGTCTGGCGGTTGCGGCATTTTGATCATAGGGTTCCATTTGTCTCTATAATTAAATGTATCATCCCACTCTACCTCAACCGAGCGGATACCGTTGACTCCTAAGTCATCATAAACAAGCGTTTGGACGTTGAGGGTATGCGTATCTACGGAATCTAATATTTCCCTTACATCCTCTATAATAGGTGTATCAACCCAGAATACTGTGCCACCGACTGCTGCCCGTTTTCCATCATCAGCGAACAAGCTGACGACACCTCTCCCGGGCAAGGCTTTGGATGGAATATTCATGCGAATTGTCCCGAATTCTCCTTTCCAAATTTTACCTGGTGTTTGTGCAGTAAAGTCATTTTCTATATCTTCGTCGAATTCATTATAAAAAATAGCGGAGGCGATAAGGTTTTCTGTGCTAAATTCTTCTGCCTTCCACCATGTTCCGTTTACATCATGAATTCCAGCTTCATTGTTTAGAATAACGATCTGTTTGCTTGGGTTGAGTGCGACTTCTTCAAGTTTGACTTGTAGGTCAAGTGTAGGCAGTGCGAGTTGGGTTGCGGGGTCTCCGAAGAGGGTATACTGTTCAGCTCCGGGGACCCATTGCGGATTACTGGTCCGGGTGAGAAATCTTATTTTGGCTTCAGTGACGATTTTACCGAGTGTTGCCGGTATTGCAGCGATTTCAGCGATCCCCTGTTTCTGTTCAAAGGGTTCATGCTCAAACATGGTGGTAAAGAGGTCGGTATCAAATTGTGCGTTTGCTGGTGCATAAGTAAGACGGGTAGCGGAAAGAGATGCAATTGCCCCATATTTACCGTGTAAGAACTGTTCACTGAGTGAGTGTCTCCCGTATTGTTGCGGTTTATCAAATTCTCCATTTAGGCAGGTTGTTGAAATAACAAATGGTAGACGATTGTTGCGTAGTTTGGCGATATCGTTGATGTGAAATATCCCTTCATCTGCCCAGGTCTGGTTTCCTCCGTGCCCCGCATATTCCATTACGATTGTGCCATCTTTAAATGCCTTAAGGATATAGCCTCTTGCTGTGTCGGCGCGTTCGATTTTTCGGAGATAAATCTGTCTCGTTCTATAACCTAAAGGTATGATGTCTTTGATAAGTTCATCGCGGGACAACTCAAAACCGATGTCTGAAGGATTGTCTACCTCGTTATCTGCGATCTGAGTTAACGTTGCTTGCCACGGACCGATTATCGGTTTCTGCTCATAGTTCATAATCTTTCGTATTATTACGTCAAGCTCTTGTGTTGTCTGAACAGATAGTCTTCCGATAAACATATCGGGGAGCGGGTCTGCTCCTACGATGTTGACGAACCTTTGATCCATTGCGGTTTCACCACTTTCTGGTGCCCATCCGTGGTATGTTGGCACAAAATTCGGATATAAGTCGTAGACTCTATTGTCTCTCCTGTAACGTTCTACGATAACTCTCTTATAGTCGTGATGTGCATCACCTACGAGTAAAACATAAGTCGGTGCTGGTGGTTGCCATGAGTGGTATGCATCACGCAGGAAGGTCCGAATTGCGAATGGATTAAAGAGTCCGTGGCTATATTCATTGTAAATTTCGTCTATATCCACGACTCTGACTGTCAGTCCTTGTGAACGTCGAAACGCAACTAAAGGCTGAATACGTTCCAAAAAGGTATCATGGGTGATGACGATATAATCGGTTTGTGTAGCATCATTTCGCAAGGAGCTCTGCGGTATTTCAGTGAGACTACTTACGGGTTTATAGGCGTTATTGGCAATGGCAAAGTAGTAGTTGGTATAGTTTTTTATTTCATCTTCAAATCTTATCCGGTAGTTAGCAATTGAACCTGATACTAAACCATCCACCAATTTTTGTTTTATCCCTGTTTGCAGACTTATTTCATAAACATCTATACTGTCATTAGAGAAACCACTAACATTAAATTGCGTTGCTCCAAAGGCTTTTGGGTCGGTTTTTGAGTTAAAATCGAGTCTGTCGTCTATTGCGCGAAAAGTATGCCAATACTCAAACTCATACCAATCAAGGTAAAAGTCGTAAGAACCTTCTGATGTATCATTTGTATCATTTGCAACTATCAACAGATAATTGACGTTAGTATGGTCAATTTTTGCCTGTGGGATATCCCGTATGACCAGAGGGTTTCCTTGCCGTCTCCATGTCTCCTCATCCCCAAGTTGATCATTATTAAATATAATGACTGCTCTGTGAAGTACATTACTCTTACGAGATGAGCCTTGAAGTTTGATGCGGACGGTTGCATCTTCTTCTGTATCAAAACGGTTTATAGTACCTGGTAGTTGAACTGGAAATTGTTTTCTTTTTATATTAGAATCTGCTCCGCCTCTAAAAGCGGTCCAGAAATAGTGGTCTGCTAATTCTGATCTCACATCTCTTCCATCAAGGGGGTCATAAAAGTTTTCTTCCTCAAATCGCTTTTTTGTCAGGAATGCTTTCGGTGGTATAACATTATCTGAGACTGGTGCTGCTGACCGGGTGCCGATACGGTATGTGTTTTCATCTTCATCCGCTACTGCACCTTTTGGAACAAAACTAAACCAATAGTAGTTTGTATTCGTGAATTTATTACCTACCAGTCCGCGAGCATAAAAGACAATCTTATCTTCAGGATCAAATGTTTCATCACTGTCAATATCAAAGATATAGAATCCCTGTTGGTTCCCACCCGTTTCAATCCTTATGCTGTCAAAGTCAATGGTGTCAGGTTCAATACCAGATGCCATGAGTCTGGTGTGATTGATGCGGTACATATTGTTTTCTGTGATGGGAATTTTGAAACGTCTACGCGGATTACTAATTGGTGCAGCGGGTGCCATCGGACCGATATTGGGAGAATGTCCTGAGCGCATTTGTTGTTGATGCTGGTTGTGTCGCCACAGTGCTGCTTGTTTGTTGTTAATCAGAATTGATTGAAACATGTTTTCATAAGCAGAACTATCAAGAGAATGCAGTGGTAAAGATGTAGATGCAGCGGTGCCATTATATTGAACTGAGCCGAAAAAATCTATACGGAACGTTATGTCGTCCGTAACTTTTATCTGTCGTGTTGTGCTATTATATTGAACTGGGTTGATGTGTAGGATACCGATCCGTTGTGAACGTACAAAACCAATTGGTATCACCTCTACTAATTTAGAAGGATACATGATTGAACTGCTGGGAGATGCAAGTTTCTTCTTATCTTGCATATCTGTGCCATTACTGCCATTATTAAATTCAGGGGCGGGATCAATTTCTTGGTTTGTGAGTGGTGGCGTTTCAAGTGTTTTAAAAGAACTCTGTTTGTCAATTATTGTCGTAGTCACGCTACTGGCGGAAGGCAACCCAATTTGCACGGAATAGATGGGTAATTTGGGTTTGCCGGATTCGGTTGTCCAGGATGAGCCATCAAATTGAATTTTTGTTGCAGATTGACCGTTCAGTTGATGTGTTTGCGTTTTTACCAGTTCCATATTTAAATGGGTGAGTCGGAAACGAAGGATAAGAAAATGCGGTTCAGATTTTATGATCTCTATCGGCGAATTGCTTTTAAGGTAGGGACTGAGATTCTGTAGTTGCCTGTGTTGACCCTGTGCAAACGCATCATTTGCATTATAGATACCTTCTATATCTATCTCAACTGGTAGTATCCCTATCAACAGAGGGAACAGGAACATCCGACATATCAAACGTCTTATCATAGTTAATTACTCGCTAATTGTGCTGCGGCAGCTAAGGCTGCCATTAGACTGGTTTCACTTGCAATACCTTTTCCTGCGATGTCAAAGGCTGTACCGTGGTCAACGCTTGTACGTACAATGGGGAGACCTAATGTAATATTTACAATGTGTCCAAATCCTATCAGTTTTATCGGTATATTTCCTTGGTCATGATACATTGCGATTACTGTATCCCATTCCCCTCGGATTGCCTTCTTGAATAACGTATCTGCTGGTAGAGGTCCATCAACTTGAATACCTGACATTTGTGCCTGTTGAACAGCTGGGAGGATGTATATTTCTTCCTCTCTTCCGAACATACCTTCTTCACCTGCATGTGGGTTTAGTCCTGCTACAACTAAACGTGGTCTTTCAATACCGAATCGAATGAGTGCCTCATGCGTTAATTGTATGACATCACTGATTCTTTCCACAGATAATTGCTTTGATACCTCAGCAACTGGTATGTGGTTTGTGACAAAAGACACGGTAAGACTATCTTTAATATCTGTTGAGGTAGCGGTTTTTTTCTTCGTTTTTTTTCGTTCAATTCCAAATTCTGGCAGAAATGTCTGGGGGGTGTCCCAGGTTCTGAGCATCATAACTGACTTTTCAGATTGTGTCAGACTTGTCAGCATCTCGGTATGCCCTGGGAAGGGTGAACCTGCTTTTTGTATGGCAGCTTTACAGATGGGTGCGGTTGTTATGGCATCAAGCATGCCATCAAGTGTAAGTTCAACGGCTGTCTCAATCGCTTTAACTGCTGCAGCACCACATAGAGGATCAATCTTTCCGTAAGAGACATCATCAGGTTTTAAACTACTCACATCAAGCACATCAATTGTGCCGACCCTTGATGTCCAATCTGCTGTAACGTGCTTTGGGGATTGGATCGATGTGACTTGTGGTAAGTTCTTATGACTATCAGGCCGTCCGTTCTTTGCGGTTACAAGATGTAGTGCGTCTTGAATAATTGGCAGGCTTCCTATGACAATCGGTTGGCAGATTTGATAGATGTATCTGTTTGTAAGGACTTTTACGATTATTTCGGGACCGATGCCAGCAGCATCTCCCATTGTTATTCCGATACGTGGTAACATACAACCTACTCAATGCGTCGATATAGTGTTTCTGCCCGCGTTTTAGAAACATTGCCTGATGGTAATTCAAGAATCTGATATGTCAATTCCTGTACGGGTTCAGTTGGTAATGGATCTGAAATGATGGTAATCCTATCACCGATTTTGAGTGTTTTGCCAGCTTTTGCGGTTTTTGTGTTGACTAAAACTTTGCCTCGGCTGCACAAGGTATTGGCAACGGTTCTCCTTTTGACGAGACGTGAAATCTGCAGAAACTTGTCTAAACGCATTCTGTTTTAGTCTTTAGACTGGTGCTTAGTCAACATATTATTGTAGGTCGCGATTCGGAGATCGCTCCTACAGAATCTTTTGTATTGTAGGCGGTGAATGCCTTTGGGCGAATGCGCGCATGGCATTCGCCATGATTCATACCGTTGATTTGAACTCCGATTCCCGACTTTTTGATGCCATCAGATAACACTTGAGTAAGCACTAGCTTCCAGTTTGTCCCATTACATCTGGGTTCTGTATTGCTGCATCATCTGTAGTAGGTGTGATAGCTCCCTGTTCGCTGTCGGGTTCGTCTTCAGTGCTATTGTTTGATGGTTTGAGTGCTAATTCCAAGACTTGTGTAAAATCATTCACCTGATGCCATCGGACTTTCTCTCTAATTTCATTTGGAATATCCGCGAGGTCTTTCTCATTTTCCTCTGGCATGATGATGTCAACGATTCCGTTGCGATAAGCCGCGAGTGATTTTTCTTTGAGTCCGCCGATGGGAAGCACATGTCCTCGAAGCGTTATTTCTCCTGTCATTGCGACATCTTTGCGTACCTTCTTACCTGTTATTGCACTGAGAATAGCGGTGGCAACGGTTATACCTGCGGAGGGTCCGTCTTTAGGCACTGCTCCTTCAGGTATATGGATATGGATATCCTGTTTTTCAAAAGTCTCTTTAGGAATTTCAAAGTGTTCTGCACGTGATCGGAGATATGCGACACCCGTTTGAACAGATTCCCGCATGACATCCTGAAGTTGTCCTGTCATATTGAGTTTACCTTCCCCTGCCATAAGTGTCGCTTCAACGGAGACGATATCGCCACCGACTTGTGTCCAGACCATGCCTGTAGACACACCGACCTCATCGTGTTCTTGTGCTTTTGTACGTGTATGCTTCGGTGGTCCGAGGTAATCGTTTAGGTTAAGGGCAGTAATCTTTACTTCAACATCTGGTGTATCTTCTGTGACAATCTGCTTTGCGATTTTCCTGCAGACGCTGGTAATGTTTCGTTCAAGACTTCGTACACCTGCTTCACGCGTGTATTTATGTATGATGTCAAAAATAGCAGAATCGGCAAAAGTAACGTTTTCTTCCTTCATACCGTGGTTTTTCAACTGCTTCGGAATTAATCCGTTTGGATGGAACGTTGCGATTTTATGTTTTTCAAAATCGGTATATCCTGAAAGTTCAATCACTTCCATTCGGTCTTCAAGTGCTGCGGGTATCGTTAGCCGTGTGTTCGCTGTTGTAACAAACATAACGTCCGACAGGTCAAATTCAACATCAAGGTAATGATCTCTGAATGTTTCATTCTGTTCTGGGTCAAGAACTTCAAGGAGTGCGGATGCGGGATCCCCTCGCCAGTCGGCACTTAATTTGTCGATTTCATCAAGTAGGAAGAGCGGGTTCTTTGTTTTGACATCCCGTAATCCTTGAATGATTCGTCCGGGGATTGCGCCGATATAGGTGCGTCTATGTCCTCGGATTTCGGCTTCATCTCGTACCCCGCCGAGGGACATGCGAACAAACTTTCTACCAGTCGCGCGTGCTATGGATTTACCCATAGATGTTTTCCCAACACCCGGTGGTCCGACTAAACAGAGAATAGGACCTTTTACTTGCTCAACCAATTTCAGGACAGCGAGATATTCTAAGACATTGTCTTTTGGTTTTTCTAACCCGTAATGGTCTTCGTTTAGTATCTTTTCCGCTTGTTCAAGGTCAATGGTATTCTCAGTACGTTCTTTCCATGGTACTGCCAGAAGCCAATCTACATAGTTGCGAATGACTCCTGACTCTGCGGACATGGGTGGAATTTGTGCGAGTCGGTCAAGTTCCTTTAGTGCTTTCTCTTCTGCTTCTTCTGTCATCCCAGCATTTTTGACCTGTTCGCGAAGTTCATCAATTTCGTCTATTTCATCACCACGTCCGAGTTTGCGCTGAATTACTTTTAGTTCCTCTTGCAAATAGAATTCACGCGTTGTTTTCTTAGCGGATTCCTTAACTTCATTGAGAATTTCTTCTTTTAGGTCAATCATGTCAAGGTCAGCTTCAAGTAGTTCAATGACGAAGTTGAGTCGTTTTATCGGATTAAGTTCTTCGAGAATTTCTCGTTTTTCAGCGGTATGTCCTTCTAATAACGAACCTGCAACAAAACGTGCAATATTATCGGCAAGGATGCCGGGTTCATCTAAAGTACGAATATGTCTTTCGGCATCGGGAAGGATTACTTTCGGATTCGCTTTCGCAAAACTTGAAAATGCACCGCGTGCTTTTTTAATGAGTCCTTTAGATGCGGCTGCTACGCCTGTGAGTTCCGAAACGATTTTGACAGCAGCAGTTAGGTAACCATCCACCTGTCCACATTGCACGACTATTGCTCTTGCGGTTGTTTCTATTGCGATACTGAGAGAACCGTCCTTTGGGTCATAGGGTTCAACGATAGTTGCGACGACTCCAACATCACACATGTCTTCAGGTGTAGGTTCAGCATTATCCTCAATTTCGTGTTCTTGATGTAGGAGCAGTACCCTCATATTCGTGTCAAGTGCTGCCTGTGCAGCAAGCACACTCATTTCACGTTCAATTTTTAGCGGTGTCCAATCCATCAATCTTTTGTCCCAGACCGCTTTTGTTTTTGGAAAGAAAGTCTCAAAATAGGGTGGCAAAGCTATAACTGGCAGAATAACAACGGAATTGTCCTGGGTGTTTCCAGTTTCTTGGTTCATGTTTTGCTCCTTTACGCGGTTTTGAGTTCTTCAGAGGTATCGTTAATCAATTCAGGTGGACTTTTCCCTAACACTGTATCTTCGGTGATTTGACATGTGCTTATTTCAGTGAGTGATGGTAAAGTATACATGGTTTCCAGCATGATTTTTTCCATCACAGCTCGTAATCCGCGTGCGCCAGTTTCGCGTTCTATAACTTGATTTGCTATAGCAGTAAGCGCATCATCGGTAATATCAAATTGCACACCTTCATACGCTAAAAGTTTCCTATATTGTTTGACGAGAGCGTTCTTCGGTTCAGTTAGGATTCTAATAAGTGCAGTTTCATCCAATTCTCTCAGGACTGCGACGACAGGAAGCCTACCGATCAGTTCAGGGATAAATCCGTATTTAGCGAGGTCTTTCGCGGTGGCGTGTTCAAGGATTTCGTGTATCTTCTTGTCGTCTTTAGATTTTAAGGTTGAACCGAATCCGATGCTCTGTTTACCGAGCCGATCTTTTATTAGGTTCTCTAAACCGATGAAGGTGCCCCCACAGATAAAGAGTACATTTTTAGTGTCAACTTCTAACATCTCTTGATGTGGATGTTTGCGACCCCCACGAGGGGGTACGTTAGCCACTGTGCCTTCTAAAATCTTGAGGAGTGCTTGCTGTACACCTTCACCAGAAACATCTCTGGTGATGGATGGATTTTCGGATTTTCGGGTAATTTTGTCAATTTCGTCTAAGTATATGATGCCGTGTTGCGCGCGTTGGATGTTTCCATCTGCTGCCTGAACAAGTTTCAGGATTATATTTTCAACGTCTTCGCCAACATAACCTGCTTCAGTGACAGTAGTGGCATCCGCGATAGCGAAAGGAACATTTAACACTCTTGCCAGTGTTTGTGCAAGGAGTGTCTTACCCGTGCCTGTGGGACCAATGAGCAATATGTTGCTTTTATCCAGTTCAACATCATCTGTGTCCTCATGCTGCAGTCGTTTATAGTGATTATAGACAGCAACGGATAGGATCTTTTTTGCGTACTCTTGACCGATTACATACTCGTCGAGTTTCGCTTTTATTTCGGCTGGTTCAAGTAGCAATACTGGCGGCGCGACATCTTCCTCTTTGGGTTCCTCAGCCTCAGTCGTTTGTTCAGTCATTTCTGATGATTTTACTTGCGCGAGCTTTTGATTACAATAATCAATACACGCGTCACAAATATTTGCTTCTGATCCTTGAAAGAGTCTTTTTACTTGACTACTTTCTCTATTACAGAATGAGCAATATACTCTGCTATCAACGGATTCTGACATGTTTTCCTCCAATCTGCCATTGTTTTATTTTACCGGACACACGATGAAGACCTAACCTAGTGGACTGTCCATCCCAAAAATCAAGTCTGATTACAATAGTCGGGAATCGGAGTTCAATCAACGGTATGAATGCCATTTAGGCATTCACCGCCTACAAAGAGAGATGTTCGGTAGGAGCGATCTCCGAATCGCGACCTTTACCCGCAATATTTCGGTAGACACTCTACTAGTTTTATATTACTGACGATGTGCTACTACGGTATCGACGATTCCGTAGTCGAGAGCTTCCTCAGCAGTCATATAGAAATCTCTATCGGCATCGGTCTCAATTTTCTCTAAACTCTGTCCTGTATGTTGCGACAAAATGTTGTAAAGCCTTTCGCGTTCCCTTAATATTTCGTTTGCATGGATGCTGATGTCCGTTGCTTGTCCACCAATACCGCCTGCCATAGGTTGATGTATCAATGCTTTGGCATGTGGTAAGGCGTACCGTTTACCTGGGGTTCCTGCTGCTAATAACACTGCTCCCATGCTGTATGCGCGTCCTAAACACCATGTTTGGACATCTGCTTTAATATATTGCATGGTATCGTAGATGGCTAAACCTGCTGAAACTGAGCCACCGGGTGTGTTTAGATAAAGGATTATATCGGCATCTGGGTCTTTCCCTTCAAGGAAGAGCATCTGTGCAGTGACCAGATTCGCGATTGCATTATCGTCAATCGTCGTGCCAATCATGATAATTCGGTCTTCAAGTAACCGGGAAAAGATATCATAGGAACGTTCTCCACGGTTTGTCTGTTCAACAACAATAGGTACAAGGTTCATTTGAAACTATCCCGTAATGATCAATGATTTTTTCTCAGATGCTTCTTGTATCAGAAACTGATATATTTTTTCGTGTTCAAGTTGTGTTCTGAAATCCTCTAAACGATTGTTTTCTTTTAGTAACTCGGATAATTTATCAGGTTTTCTACCTTGTATATCTGCAGCACGACGAATTCCGTTTTCTAATTCATCGTCGCTTATACGAATATCTTCATAAGTAGCGATTTCCTCAAAAATCCAATTCTGTTTTGTCTGCTGTATTACATCTTTCCGCATTTCTGTAGGCAATACTTCAAAATCAACGCCAGCCTGTTCAGGTGTCTGATTATTTTCTTTAAGCTGTTTGCGTACATTCTCTATTGCATTCTGCACATATTGATCAACTACATCATCAGGGATCGTAACATTTGTCATTTCAATCAACTGTTCAAGTATTTCAACTTTTTGTTCTTGATTCTGTTGTATGCGTGCATCTTCGACCATATTGTTCCAAATGACACCGTGCAATTGGCTATAGGTTTCATAACCGAGGTCTTTTGCAAATTCATCATCGAGTTCTGGCAGATGTTTTTGAGTGATAGCATGCAGTATGACATTGTATATCACTTGCATGTTTCTCAGTTCAGGTGTGTGATATGCTTCATCAAAATTAACCGCAATTGCCTTTGTTTCACCGATATGCATGCCTATTATGCCATTAATTAGGTCGGGGTGATATCGTTCATCTGTTAGGTCAATATCTATATCTTGGTCAGATTCACTTTCAATTTCACTTCCCTCTAAAGTGCAGGTATAATCTAACCGAACACAGTCGGAAGCGTTAACGGGTCGGTCTTCTTGTATTGGGTCAAAAGTTGCGGACTGATCCTGTAGTTGTGCTATGAATGCATCTACGTCTTCCCGTGGTACATTGACAGGCGTTTTGTCTATCTGTATATTTTCGTAATTTGGCAGTTCAATGATCGGTTTTACGCTGACGGTGGCAGTAAATACGAGGGGTTGGTCCTCGGTTACTTGCATTTTCTCCAGAGGTGGGTCAAAGGTTGGCTGTGCCAGCGGTACGATCTGTTTGTTATAGAGTGCGTCTTCATAAGCAGGAAAGACAACCGTTCTGACAACTTCATTGTTTATATATTCAGGGAATCGTGATTTTAGTAGCGTTAGAGGCACGCGTCCTTTTCTAAAGCCTGGTAACGTTACGTAACCGCGCAGCGTCTTATATGCTTCTTCTAATGCTTCGTTTATATCTTCGGCGGGGACTTCGATGTCTAATTTTGCTTGTGTGTTATCTAAGGTTTCCACTTCAACTCTCAAGTTAAGCTCTCCCTTCGTTACGATGTATTGTCGTTGCATCGGTTCGCTATGAGATGGGCGAGGAGGGACTTGAACCCTCACGAGGCGTAACCCCAATAGATCCTAAGTCTATCCTGTCTACCAAATTCCAGCACCCGCCCGTGTGGCAGAACCGATGCGCCGTGAAGGAATCGAACCTTCAACCCTCTGATTAAGAGTCAGATGCTCTGCCAATTGAGCTAACAGCGCACGCGTCCGGAGGGATTCGAACCCCCAACTTATGGTTCCGAAGACCATTGCTCTATCCATTGAACTACGGACGCCTATAGTTAAGGGTGGATGATGGGGATTGAACCCACGTCCTCCTGATCCACAGTCAGGCGCTCTACCCCTGAGCTACATCCACCGTGATACGATACACGCCTAGCAGGACTCGAACCTGCAACCCACAGCTTAGAAGGCTGTTGCTCTATCCAATTGAGCTATAGGCGCATGTGGTATCGGGGCGAGAGGATTCGAACCTCCGACCTTCTGCTCCCAAAGCAGACGCGCTAGCCGGGCTGCGCTACGCCCCGATAATCTGTCACTATTCTGAAAATTAGATGTATATATTATAATATATTTTTGCGGTGTTTGCAAATTAAACCGTTTAAGTAAAAAACAATTGATTAAACTTGACAATTTTTTGTCTTTATGCTATAATTAATAACATTCAGCATTATTTTGTTATATATATCTTATGTCACTAAAAGAACTTTCTCTCAAACACGAATACCGTTCCGATAAGACAAACCTTATAAAGGATTTTTATACTCCGTGCCTGAACAATGCCACGCGATATCTTCGCGCGGTGGCATATTTTAGCAGTACTGGTCTCCAGCAAACTGTCAATGTATTACCTACCTTTATCCAGAATGGAGGACAGAATTAAATTTAGTGACAGGTCCTAATTTAATGGAAGATGATATTGAAGCTATTAAAAGCGGTTATGAAGCCAGGACAGATAAGTTGAACTCCTCTCTTGATTGTGATTTTGATGGTGTCTCTACCGATAGATTGATGTTAATTACTTGGTTAATAGCAAATGAATATTTGGATATCAAAATTGCACTACCTTCCGATTTAGACACTACATATTCCCGTGGAATATATCACGAAAAGATCGGTGTATTCATAAATGATGATAACTACGCCATAGCATTTACGGGTTCTTCAAATGAAACAGTGGGTGGCTTATTGAATAATTTTGAATCTATTGATGTGCACTGGTCATGGGATGATAAAAAAGGACGCGTTCAACAAAAGATTGACAATTTTCAAAGATTGTGGGATAACAATACCAACAGGTTGGAAATAATGGATTTTCTGAGTGCTTTTTCAGATGAACATTTAATCCATCAGCCTGTATACGAAACAGAAGAAGATACAATAGAAACTCCTACAGTTATTGAAAACACTACTTCGTATTTACCAAATGATATTGATTTAAGAGATTATCAAGTTGAAGCTATTGATGCATGGTTTCAAAATGATTGCCGGGGGATATGGGAGATGGCAACTGGAACAGGTAAGACCATCACAGCTCTTTCTGCCCTTGCAAAATTGAGAGAAGAAAAGAAACGGTTATTTGTTCTGATTGTTTGTCCATATCAGCATCTTGTTGACCAATGGCACAAAGAAGTTCTGAGGTTTGGTTTTGAGCCGATTTTGGCTTACAAAAACTCTTCTTCGTGGATTAAACTACTTAGTAAGGTATCAGTGCAGTACAATTGGCGCAATCTTGATGTGATTTCTGTTATTACGACTGCCAAAACCTTTACTAGCAGAAATATGCAGAAATTACTCTCTAAAAAACCGCAAGATGCTATTTTGATTGCAGATGAAGTACACCATCTAGGATCGGTTGGCAGCCGAGAAAAGTTGACAGACGTATTTGTTTATCGTTTGGGTCTGACTGCGACTTTGGAGAGATGGTTTGATGATGAAGGTACTGATACATTAAAAGAGTATTTTGGAGAAACTGTTTTTAATTTTCCTCTTGACAGAGCGATTAAGGAAGGATTTCTTTCTCAGTATGAATATCATCCTCATTTAGCCGAATTAACTGAGAATGAACTTGAAGAATATGAAAAACTCACTAAAAAAATATCAAAGCAGTTTTATAGCGAAAAATCTGATCAGCCAAATGAACCACTTAAGCATTTGTTGAGAAAACGTGCTAAGCTGCTAAACAACGCGGAAAGAAAACTGCCGATTTTGCTGAATTTGTTAACCGAAAAGGCAGACATGATTCATCATACACTTTTCTATTGTGCACCGCAACAAATTGACTTAGTGCTTTCATTACTGACAGATTTAGGTGTACGTGTCAACAAATTTACCGCCCAGGAATCTGCGTCTGAAAGGTTAGAATTACTTGATATGTTTGCATCTGGTCATTTACAAGCACTTGTGGCGATGAAGTGTCTTGATGAAGGTGTTGACGTGCCAAGTACCCAAACGGCATACATTCTCGCAAGTAGTAGTAATCCGAAAGAGTTTATACAACGTCGTGGTAGAATTCTTCGAAAAGCACACGGCAAAGAAAAATCTGAAATACACGATCTAATTGCAGTTCCACCTTCTGGATACCAGCAGTATTCAAGTTCAGCATTTGATATAGAGCGTAAAATCGTAAAAAAGGAATTGAGAAGGTTTAACGAATTTGCGGGATTAGCTCTGAATAAGAACCAATCACTAATAAAAATAAGTGAATTGGCGAGAATCTACAATTTACTAGGTCTATTAGGAGAAACATAATGGAAAATAATATAGAAGATTATTTGAATAGTCTACCTATTGAAGTCAAAAATGTAATTGAAAAAGTCCTAGCGTTGGAACGTGAGAAGTTGAAGTTGAGTAAGCCAAGAGGGATTAAGAATCAAATAAAGAAAATTATCCATGAGGAGATAAAACAACTTGAAGATTAATCATATTAGATTAAAGAACTTTAGATCATATTACGGTGAACAGACTCTTTCCTTCACTATTGATGTAGATCGTCATGTGACTGTTATTCATGGTGCTAATGGCGCGGGTAAGACCTCATTGTTTATCGCCTTCAATTGGTGTTTCTACGGGACCGGTTTTGTTCAAGAGAAATTCGGCAACATTGGTCGTTTAGAAAACGGACGCGCTGTCAGAGAAGACAGTTCTGCGGAAACCATGGTCGAAATTGGATTTTCTTACCGTGGAAACCAGTATTGTATTAGCAGGTCAAAGATTGGTTCTGACGAGACTACTCTTCTAAGCAGTAACAATACCTTTGGATTAAAACGCAAATACTTTGATGATGATGCTGATGAACGTATTAGATTAATTTTCCCTGAAAGTGTAAGTATTCATTTTTTCTTTGATGGAGAACAGATTTATAATTTTACGAAACCCGGGAATGAAGAGGAAATAAAGCATGCAGTTCGTAACGTCTTGAGAATTGAAGATATTAATCGTGGCTTCAAACATCTAACAGATATCGCATCAGAATATCGTAGGGAATTAAATCAAAGGTCAACAGGTAACTTGAAGAAACTACGTGATGAGATGAAGAATCTAGAGTCTAAACGTAGTAAATTAGAAAAGAATATAGAGAGGGATAAGGAGGAAATTGCTGCAGCTGAGAAATTAAAACAGAAAATAGATGCTCGGTTATTAGCTATTGCATCAGCTCGGTCACTCGCGGAAGAGAGAAATAGTATTGAGAAGGAATTACAGGGAATGAATAGAGACAGATTGGATAAACTTGCTGAAATACGCGATCTGGCCAACAAAGGCTTTTATCCGTTGACTAAACCTGCAATTCTCAGAAGTTTAGAAATAATAAAGAAAAATGACGCTCCAAGTAGCATTCCTAAGGCATACCTAAAAGAACTCTTGAATCAAACTAGATGTTTGTGTGGCAGACCAATTACACATAATAGTATTGAATACAATAATATTGTTAAATTACTTAATATTGCGGATGCATCAGAAACAAAGTTTATAGTGGGAGAAACCCAAAATAAATTAGAACAATTGTTAAATGAACAAGTTAAGAATATCCCAATACAGTTGCAATCTACCTTGAACGATTTGCAAGAGTTTGAATCTAAAATTCAGGCAAAAGAAACACGTTTGGAAAAAATTAAAGAAAAGCTTGGAAATTTTAAAGATGAAGAAATCAACCAACTTGAGGAAGCTCGAAAAAGACATGAATCGGAAATACGAGAATTAGAGGATAAGATAACTCTTACCAAGGGGCGTATTGAAGAAATAAATAATAAGATCAGTGAATTAGATACTGAAATTAATAAGGAAGAAGAACTTAATGCTGCAACTGAACAATTAAGCAGACATTATAGACTAACCAATTCATCTGCAAATGCTATGGAAAAGATCTATGAGATGCATGCATCAAACATGCGGGAAAAAATTCAAGAAGAAGTCGGACCTATTTTTAAAGGACTTATCAAAAATGCAGATCACTTTACGGCAATTACACTCAAAGAAAATTATAAGCTTGTTGTAGTTGATGCATTAGGTGATGACGTGCTTCCAGAAATGTCAGCGGGCCAACGCCAAGTTCTCAGTCTTTCTTTCATAGGGGCACTTGCAAAAATGGCAATCAGAAACATGCTTCCAAACTTGGAAAACGAACCTTTTCCAATTGTAATGGATACACCATTTTGTAGGCTATCTACAGAACACAGAGAAACTATCGCTGATGTCTTTCCTGAAATTGCTGATCAATTGGTTTTATTTGTCACTGACGAGGAATTACATGGTGAAGCGCGAACGAAACTCGAGTCATGGATTGGAGCAGAATATAAGCTCGAATTCACTAGGGAAGATGAAAAAAATACTACGACCACAATTACCCGTATTCCAAGAATTTGAAACTCTGGAATATCATTCGTGTAGGAGCATTTAATGGAAAAAGGAAAACAACAGTCAGTTGAACAATATCGTATTTCTGTTGACGAGTCTCATCATTCAACATACCAAGAATTAGCCAAACGAACTGACAGAGAAAATACAGAAAAGGGAACAGATATACGACCATTTGAAAATATGAAAAACCTTTTTATGTTGGCTACATTTATAGGTTATAATAATGATAAACGTATTCCTTTAGAAAAAGGAATTGGAATATTCAATTGGCGTGGATTTTCAACTGATGAAGTTTCTTTGTTGGATGCATTATCCATTGCTGTAACTAACGAAGTTGATGTGTTGAATGACCGGATCAAGATTTTACAAATTGCCGAAGAATATGCAAATGGTGGGATTCTTCAAATTGAAGAAGAAGTCTGTGAGATGCCTGGTGCCAGGATTGGTAATCTTCTTGATTTATTGGCAAATTGTATTCAACATGAGTCAGCCTGAATTTTAGTCGAAATTTAGAATATAGGGAGGAATTAATGGAAAAGGACACAAAAGGGAAAAGATTTGAGAAACAAGTATTGAATACTCTAAAGAATATGGGCATAGATTCCTACGGTGCTAATGGCCAAATTCCACTTTGTAATCTATATTCAGATGTTTCTTCAGACGAAAATCTGGAAATTGACATTGTATGTTTGGTTAAAGGTGTTTGTATCTTGATTGAAACTACAACAAAACAAGACAAACATAAGGATAAGATAAAAGATTTCATTCGAAAATGTGAATTAATCAGAGAATGTGAATTGGATAAACGCACACTGTTTTCTCTATTCGAAGGTATAGATAACGATAGTCTTCCGGCATTTTCAGGAATCTCAGAATGGAGATACCTATATATTGGTACTAGTCATAAATTGAGTACTGGGCGTATATCTGCAAAGAATTTTCCAGAAACAGAACTAATATATATTTTTGATGAATCAAATTGGGAATATTTTAGAGCTCTTGAGAAGGCTATAAATAAGACGGCTCAGTATGAGTTTTTTGCATCCTTAGAAATTACTCCAGATTTGTTGAATGATCCCGTTTTAGGAAGTTCTCTTCAACCTAAACCCTGTTTGCATCTAAAGAATATTACACTTGCAAAACAACAAGTACAAGCCAATCTAGCAGTTGCATTTTTTACTCCTCAAGAGCTTTTACGGATTGCTAGGGTATCACGGTACCAAGGTCAACCTTTGACTGTTTCAGATACTATTTCAAAGTCACAAGGAGAGTCAAGTAATTTAAAAGACGGAGGATACCAGAGATTGTTAAGTGATAAAAAATTGAAGGATTTATCTGATTTTGTTGACAACAATCCGGATATTACATTCCCAACTAATTTGACATTAGTATTGTCCAATGAATGTACCATCAATGGTGATTTCTTAAATATACCCGCAAAATACGCTTCAGTTGATATTATTGATGGACAGCATCGTTTATTTTCATATACGGTATCTGGAAATGAAAAACTTCGTAATGAAGGAAAACTAATTGTTACGGCAATAAAATTTCTAACTGAGAAACCAGGAGAAATAAACCAATATGCTGCCCAGACCTTTGTAACTATAAATAGAGAACAAACAAAAATTAAACGAGAGTTGATGTTGATGATTTCTTATGATGTTCTCGGTGAAAAAACTCCTGAAGCCATTGCATCAAAAATATTAAAAATGTGTGATTCTAAACCAAATGGGGTCCTTGAAAGAGTATTTGCCGTTAGAGCATTAATAAAGAAAAATAAATTTGGTAAACCACCAATCCCTATTATTTCTGTAATTGAACAATTAGCGCGAATAACTAAGCCTGATAATATAAATTCAATAAAAACGGTTTTAGATTATCAATCAGATAATAAAAACGAAGCTGGTGATACTTGTGAAGACCTCATCAAACACTCTGTAACATTGTTAGAAAGGTATTTTTCTCTAATTAGAAAAGTGTTTGAGGGAGATTGGGGAAATTACGATTCTTTTTTAATGAGCGCAAAATATTTTGGAGCATTCATAAGATTGTTAGAAAAATTTGTTGAAACACATAATACTATAGATGAAATAGAAACTGAACTTGCTGAGATAAAGAAGAATATATTGACAAGATTTAATCATGGACGAGATAGTAATTTAAACATCGTATTTAATTCAAATGCTTATAGTTCTACACAAGACATTCTACCCAGTAAGAGTAGCGGAAGCATAAAAAAAATCCTAGATTTCTTAAATGAAAACAGAAAAGACAACTTTAAGATCACCTCATAAGGTCCGTCAAATCCTCTAAGCCTTTAACCCGACCATAAAGCAAACGCACTCCACGATTCAGATGTGCACGAAAGTATTTGACCAACACATCATTATTCTCATACATTCCATTCGAAATCACTCGTTCCTCTAATAGTGCAACAACTAACGGATCCCACTCACCCATCAGTGTAAAGCGATTAAATTCAGATCCATCCGAAGAATCTGCATCAAGTTCGGGTTCATTAGATTCTGCAAGCGAAAGCATCAGTCCGATCCTGCTGAGTACATTGGGCAGTAACCCTGTCCGACCTTTGAGAATTCTGAGTTTATTACGCGAGTCTTCTGAGATATGAATTCGGTTTAACTGCATTGCAACCTACCTGAAATAGCCTTCTTTTATGGCTGAGTGTTCGTCTGATTTTTGATATTCAATATGGAAAGTGTGTGAAATAGATGACGCCAAAAGTGAGTGTAAGTGTTCGTCAATCTCAGTGTCAGTAGAGAGTAAGATAACTTGGTGACTAACATACGGAAAATAACGTTCAACAAGAAGCTCTCGGTGATTGGTATCTAAACGACCAAGGGGTGTGTCAAGAATCATTGGGAGTGGTTTACCTGAGATCTTTGCTAAACTCCATAGGAGAGCAGTCGTATATATCTGCTTTTCACCTGCCGACAATTCTTCCTTTGCAAGTGGTTGATTGTAGGTATCATAAAGCGTAACACCAAAGGTTTCAGGGTTGATATGAACCCGTTTAATTCGATCTGGCTTATGTGATAGATAGTTGAAAGTTTCTACGATGGCATCACTTAACCCAGAAATTTTTACCTGCGTGAGTTCATTTGTATAAGTAGATAAAACCGACCTTACCTCACGTACCTGTTCTTGACGTAGAATATGTGCTTGTCCAAGTTGCTGGGAAACATATAATCTGTCAAGTTTTCTTTCTGCTACCTCAATCTGATAGGACCGAGAGCGAATAGAGTCATCAGTAGTCTGTACGTCCTTATTTAACTCTCCAAGTTTTTGGTTCAATGTGGACAGTTTCTCAATCATCGGTTTCAGTACCTCTTCGGATGGCACTTTTTGGAGGTCATCCTCAACCTTTTTCAGTGCTGATCGTGCTTTTTTTAGTGAATTGTTCAACTCTACAAATTCTTGAGGAACATTTTCAAGACAAACATCAATCCACTCTAACAAGTTTGCGTATTCTGAAGGTGAACGGTCTCGATTTTTTTTAAATCCGCGTAGTTCTTTTGGACGTTCAATTCGTTTTTTCAAAATTGGGGTAAGTTGTGTGCGAACAGCCTCTATCTGCTCATTATTCAAAGGAGTATTCTTCCAAGATGTAGCAGATTCAAGAGTTTTAAGAAGTTCAGTATTCTGTGTTTTCAATGCTCTATTTTCCGCTTCCCACTGGTCTAATTCTATTTCCTTTAGGAGTCTATCCCTTAACTTTTTGAGCAAGTCAGGTACTAATGCAAAAGGGAACAGTTCCTCACAAAGCATTCGTATATCATTTTCAAACGCTTCAATATCGGCGAGAAGTTGTCCTTGTCGCAGGTTTAGGCTATCTCTTTTCTCAGCATAACTACCCCCTTCGGCAGCAATACGAGATTCTTGACGCGCAATTTGGGTTTCTGATTTCTCAATTTTTGTCTGTAACGCTTCCCTATGTTCTTCCAAGTCTGCGAGCGACTTCTTGAGAGATGCAATTTCTGATTCTAATTCACTTATTTCACCCTGTACCGAAACCGGACTGTCGCGCTTAATCAGACGGTTGGCATAGATACGCAGATCTGAGTGCAGCCGTTCCACAAGATTAAGTCCAAGTAGTGCTTTAACTGATTCTGCAAGAAACTCGTCATGGCTGGCATCATCAACCAACTTTTGAATATCCTCACCGTCAAAAAAGAAGAATTGTGATACACCGGCAGGAATTAGTTCATTGATAAAATCTTGCCAGTGTGATCCATCAGATTGAAGGTCTAAACGATTATCTTGGTAAAAGGTTAAGTCTTCTTTTATAGTGCGGAGGCTTTTACCGTGCTGTTTCCAAGCACGTTCAACACGATACAGTCTCTTTTCACCACCGCGTGCGTATTCAAAATCAAGTGATACGGAGGCATAACTCAACGGTTTATCTGAGGGTGGGTTTCGATGGATCATTGAAGAAAGATATTCGTGATATTCATTTGAAGAAACCCGTGCCCCTAAAGAACGTCTTCCGTAGAGGCAGAGTCTAACCGCATCAAGCAGTGTCGTTTTACCTGAACCATTCATTCCGCCAATTAGGATTATTGGTCCTGTGCCATTGGGTGTCAACTGAATAGTCTGTGATCCACGAAACAGACCGAAGTTGTTGAGGGTGAGTTTGTGGAGAATCATTGTTGTCCACTACCACCTACGCTGTCGCGTACTTCTTTTTCTGAACGCCAATCTTCGTGAAAGATTTTGTCAATTCGAGATTGAATTCCAGCACGCCGACTCATTCCATCCATCTGACGTTCGGTATCTAACAATTTAGCGACAAGCGTAACAGGTACTCCATTTTCGTCACAGATTTTAGACAAGAGTTTCTTATCTGAAGCGGTAAAAGCGGTGGTATCGTCAATGACCCATTTACGTTGACCTACAACCTCACTATAAATTTTGGGTACTGCATCCTCCCAGTCCTGACGTTGTGTTCTCCAAATTTTACGAATTTCATCAAGTTCATCGTCAGTAATAAGTTTAATATCTGGCTCAGGGCCTTCTTGACGAACCTTTTCCTGTGTTTCAAGTAGCATTCTTAAAAGTTCTTTGCAAAAATCAAGTGTATATGGACCGTGGATAAGTTTGTTATTCAAAATAGTGACTTGACCGTTACTACGTCTATGTTCACGGATTTCAGGTTTCTTTGCTGGGTCTTGCGCGTCTGCAAGGAAGTCTCGGAACTCAAGAAGTGGCAGCATCCAATCTTCTCCACTATCAATAAATCCTTCCATAGATTTGTCCTTAGTCACAACGGTGCAGGTCCAGCACCCGAAACGACTGTTACCGCAAGAAGGCGTCGTTTCATCAACAACAAGTGGACATTCACCTTGGGCATTTGAGTTACGGTAAAGCGTAACAAGTTCTTTATTATTGTTATTCCAGGGTGAAGGAACGTTCAATAAATAAAACCAGACATCGTTCAAACCGAAATCAACAATAGGTGCGTAGACAAAAGCATTCGGTAACGTGGTGTGTCGCATCAAGGAAGAATTATCTATGCTGTGCAAGCTTAGAACTTGATCGCGTGTAGCACTCTCCCCTCTACGTACCCCAAGCACCACTATAACCTCACCATATACAGCGACCTTGTCCAAAATGAACTGATTCGCAGGTTTAATTTTCATGCGGTCCGTACACCATCTGAATTTGCTGTAAGGTGCAGGGTATCCTTTGCCTATTAGGTTTACCCAAAATGTCTCTGTGGTTTTAGGACGAACTATATCGGTCTGAAAAGGCATATTTTCTTTCTGAGCAACCTTTTCAAGTCTATCCAATGTATTTGTAATATAACTAACGATCACAGGTGTTTCAACGAGGGTGTCAGAGGAAATGACATAAACAGGAAATTGTCGATCTTCAGGCGGCAACTCTTTGAGCGCATACCATACGAGTTGAAGTGCTGTGGTTGAATCTTTTCCACCACTATACCCTATTACCCATGGTCTTGCATTTTCAAGATAAACTTTCTGAATCTCACTATGGATATCATCAAGTGTACGTGAATCAAAGATACTATAAGTGGAATCTGCCATAATTTCGCACCTTCCTATAAGAGAAAAACGTATCGTAGCAAATTAGCGTTTCATTTCATTAGAAACAGATACAAATATTGAACGGAAGTATCAATTGTTCAAAGTTATAGGTTTGAAGAAATCAGGACTAATGTCTTTGAATGAGAGTACAGTAATCGTTATTTCCTCGGAGAGATTATGCGTATCATAAATAATTTCCAAGGTGTTTTAAAAAGAAGTTATGTGTACTTTAGGAATTTCGTGTAGTTTATTGTCTACTTAGAATGATGTATTTAATTTTTAAAACACTAAACCTATTCTAATTAATTTTCATAGAATATTATATCATAGCTATATAAGAAAAACAAGAGAAAAGAGACTGGTATTTCTCAAAATTGTCTACTCTCAATATTTATCACGGATTCACCGCTATTTCCTAAAAACAGATACTTCATTTTTTACCACGTCTTGTTGTTTTTGACTTCCTGTTTTTCTTGGTCTTTTTATCATACCGTGCCACAGTGGAATAACTTAGACCGAGTTCTGCTGCGACAGTAGCTCTATCCTTTTCAGTAAGGAGTGCGTTGATTCTATCAACGAGTTCGGTAGAAATTGCAACTCCCTTTTCACCGGCGCGCGCGTTTAAACGCATCTCCTTTGCCTGTTGATATTCAAGTTTTAGCGTCTGTGCGACAACTTTTATGAGAACGCGATTGATGTATCCCTTGCTAATACCAGTTGCTTCAGCAATCTGTTCATAGGTCATGGTCTGCCACGCGTCTTTGGGGGTTTTCGCGTCTATAATCCATTCAGAAATAACCTGCTCAGCCGATTTTTTGCCCATAGTATATCCCAGTGTATTCAGCGGTATATTGTGAATTCTGATGTAATTATAAACTTTTAGCGATTAATTTCAAGTGTTTTGTTAAGATCAATACCTTCGCCATTTTTGAATGCTTTAGTTGAATGAAAATATAGTGTTGATCTACCATAGATATGTGATATTGTAGGATTACCTAAATAAAAATGCCTTCAGGTTTTTATTGAAGTGTTTTTAATTGTCATAGAACCTAATTTGACATTAGAAATGGCTATTCAGCAACCTGATAAAATAGATGACCCGCACAATCCGGAAGAATGTGCTACAACATGCACAATCCATAAACGAGATTCTAAGAAAATAAATCCAATCTGATAGTAACTTCAGTCCCGTAGGGACGATATGTTTATAGAACATGATTGGACACAGTTCCTTTAGTCCCGTAGGGACGATATGTGAAAGATTAGGCAAAAACATAAACATAGCGTCCCTACGGGACTAAGGAGAGTTAGGATAACGTTTTTCTATAAACATATCGTCCCTACGGGACTAAAGACAAACCAACCTGCATGAGAGTGTCAGATTCTTCCTCATAAAAGAGTAGGCAGGTAGTAGATAATACCACCTGTCAGTTGTTTACCAAGACATCCCCCATCGTGGACACGAGAGTTCTAAGAAAGCTTGATAACAGATTGCCTCGTTATCAGACATTCCCTTATTTGTTTCATCTCGGATTTTCTCAACGAATTCGGTTCTGCCTTGAATATCTCGGACTGTGTCATTATCCTGGCAATCACGGATTTCAACAACTGCGTAGCAGTTCTCAGAGAAATACATACCAACAAGACTTTCTCTTACCGTCACTGTATAGGTAGCGTTCCCATCAGCGTCTAAGACCTGTTCGTACGGTATGCCATCTTTCACTCCTCTTGCCAAATAACCATCAGGATGTATTTCGTGATAATCTCTACCATCGTGCTTGCTGAGAGTCGTTTCAGTGAAAGCGTTGATATACTTAGCAAGTATTGACTCGGTTTCCTCTTTTGTCTGATAGCATTCAACGATACAATGAACTTCAAGTGAAGTAGGCATGCGAGAGTTTGTTCCGCTTCTCAATACACATTTGAATGTATTTACTCCGTCTTGGTCAAGTATTACGGATACTGCTGGTAATTCATACTTACGCAATAGGTCTAACTTGACTTTGTTCTGGTTGTTGATGGAAATGATTTTGTAATAGTCATTATCGACATTGAAACAAGAAAAACCTTCAGCGTCTTTCCAAAACTCTGTGATACGATTGTTCAGCATTTCCTGTATTTCTGGACTCAACTTCGTTGTCATAAAGGGTATCCTCACATTACAATCGCTCATCTGTGTCAGATAGATGATTGATTGCGCTTTATTGTTTCTCAAACCTCAATATTCCATCATCTGTCACAGGACTTACTTTGCTTGTCGCTCAGTTCTCGTTTCTGAGACATTTCTGAATAAGGTAACTCCACGCTTATTTGGATGGGAGAGAGAAACCATTTAGTTTTAATGAACATTTGATTTACGAACCTATTGTACCATATATTCATAGAATTGTCAAGTATTTACTCATATATTTATTCAATAATTTACTTTTGGGTTTACAAATGGGTCAAAACTTAAACTTCAAGGAAATAAACACATTTGCAGAGGTTACGCTAACCATTTACGGAGCAAACGGATCGGTTGTTCGGACATTAGGATTGGGACATCAGGCTGCGGGTATCTATCAAAACCGAAGTCGTGCAGCGTATTGGGATGGAAAGAATGAGGTGGGTGAATCCGTAGCAAGTGGAATCTATTTCTACACTTTATTCGCTGGAGATTTTAGGCAACGCGCAAGATGCTGATTTTGAAATGATCTGATTCATCCCTGTTATGGTAAAATCCATAATTACTTGCGCACGATTGTAGCGTAAACTTTTAGTTTGCGTACACGACTGCACAAACTAAAAGTTTATGCTACAGCACGGTCAAGTCTGTCGGTTAAGTCCAATGGACCCAAAGTGTGCATTGGTTTTTGTATTTCACTATAAATGAAAAATGGTTGATGCGCTATCTAAGCACACCAACCATCTGATGTTGCGGAATCACACCTGCATATTTTGAGGTGTTCTATTCAAAATATGCAGCGTTTATCTCAATAAAATGCTCCCATTCTTCTGGGACATCTTCTTCCATGAAGATCGCCTCAACGGGACATTCTGGCTCACATACGCCACAATCGATGCATTCTTCGGGATCAATGTAGAGCATTTCAACCTCTTCAAATTCCTCTTCTGCATCCGTTGGATGGGGATGTATGCAATCGACAGGACAGACATCAACACAAGAACTGTCTTTTTCGTCGATGCAAGGTTCGCAAATTACATAAGTCATAATAGAATCTCCTTTCTATTAAGTTATATTATTCAGTTTATCAACTTATACGCTGTTCTTTATCTTTGTAATAGTCAGCGTTTATTTCAATGTAATGTTCCCATTCTTCAGGGACATCGTCTTCAAAAAAGATCGCTTCAACGGGACATTCAGGTTCACATACGCCACATTCAATGCATGTATCTGGATCTATGTAGAGTTGATTTACTTCGTCATATTCATCAGATTCATCCAATGGATGTGGACGAATGGAATCACAGGGACATATATCAACGCACACACTATCCTTTACATCAACACACGGTTCACAGATCACATAAGTCATTTTCTTCTCCTATTATTATATCCTATTTTCACAAAATGTCAAATATTGTTTTATTCTTGAAAGTATTCTGCGTTTATTTGTATGAAATGTTCCCACTCTTCAGGGACTTCTTCCTCAATGAAAATAGCCTCAACGGGACATGCAGGTTCACATATAGCACAATCAATACATTCCTCTGGGTCAATATACAACTGTTCTTCTTCATCAAATTTATTGGGGTTTTCGAGGTCATCACGCATTGGATGTATACATTCCACAGGACAGATCTCAGCACATGCGTGGTCTTTAACATCAATGCAAGGTTCGCAAATTACATAAGTCATGTTGTTTATCCTTTATTTTTGTATTTGTTTTATTTATTAATGTTCCTGTCAATTGTTTTATATTTGGTGTTATATATATGGGTATGCTCGGTCATTTAATAGGCTTGCTTCTTGCCAATTTATTTCGTGTGTCCATCCAGGTTTTCTACCTTCAATCAGTCCCATACTGTAGCTAAGAACGCGATAGTTGATACCTGTCATAACCGTGAGGCGAAATGCCAACTCTTCAGCTTCAGAAATGTGTGCCTCTATTCCACGATCCTTTACTAACGCAAATCCTTGATGTAGTAGTCTTACCTGTAGTCCGTGCTTTTCTATTTCTGACTGTAATCGTTGTGCTGCTTGTTGAACCAGCGAAAAATCCACATCAATGTAATCTTCCTCTTGATAGAGTACAAACCCGCCGTGCCGAACATATACTGTTAGGTCATTTCCTTCAGGTATAGAATCTTGTTGCATTTCTTGTATTACGGTTTCTAATTCTACCATATCGTCTGTCTGATAGTTTGATGGATTATCTGGAAGAATTGCGATGTATATTTTTTCATAATAGACTTCAAATGGTAGTTTCCGTTCCGTAATTAGGGATTGTAATACCTCTTTAACTTCTACCACTCGGTACGTGGCTATCGCGAGTTTTTCAACCTTATTGTGTATTTCGGATAACGTGCTTCTGTGAGTCATCCGCCAGTTTCCATCTATCCTGTTTTTATTCAGATATGCATCCAATGCAGCTTCTCCCTGCCAGTGCTTTAATATTGTTTCTTTATACTGCTTTGCTGTTTGTTCAGGACCTTCCACTAACTGTTTTAACTGCTTTGCTGTTAGTTTATGCTCTTCCATTAACTGATTTAACTGCTTTTCTGTTGGTTTAGCACTTTCCACTATCAAGAGTGTGCGACCATCACCCACGTCGACCGGTAGTGCAAGTTCCTGAATTATGGATCTTAGTATTTCATTTACTTCGTTAGGTTTCACGGTTTTTTCTCCTTTACTATCTGTGTTGCGGGTATTCTCCATGTTCAAGTTGAAAACTTACCAGTGTCGGTGTCTGTAACGCCAACACGAAATGCGGATATTTGCGCTATTGCATTCGGTCATATTTGGTGTCTCTTTCCCTGAACCTGCAGTGAAATTGTAGGAATCCATCACATAGTTGATGTTTAGGGTTTCATCTATCAGCTTTGTGATCTGTTTGACCTGTGCAAGCGGTAAGGTCTTTTCAGACGGGTTTTCTAATTTGAAACCTCTATGTAGCAGTTTCGCCTTTGTGCGTTTCTCTTTTAAAGTCTTCTCAAAACGATCTGCTATACCTTCAAGCTGAGATGTGCTAATTTCTCCCTCTGTAGTTTTCTCTATACAGAATCCACCGTGCAGGATTTTTATGGGATACCGTGATGTGTCTTCTTCATGTAATGTGACCAGTCTGAAACCGTAATCTGTATACCTGATAGCCATTTCTTTATCAGCAATAACAGAATCAAGCAAGGGAACAATTTTGAAATAATCCAAAAACTCATCTAAGGGAACGTCTGCATCGGTTTTCGTGTAGAATTTCATAATGGAACCTTCTCCGGGAGGTTGTGTATGGATTTTACCATCCGAGTTCCATTGATGTATCACGTCTTTTACGCGTGTTTCGGTTGTATAATCCTTACCATCTGATTTCTCGTTTGGCAATATGTCTACGATGTTAATCGGTAGTTTCTGTTCTGCGATTAAGGTTTTTAGTAATTCCTTGACCTCTTGCGGTGTCATTTGTGTTCTCCTTTTAGAGTAAGAATGCAAATCGGTTGAAAAGGTTACATCTTTGTGTGATTTGCCAAATTAGTCTGTCTGTATATTCTCTTCTTTACGAAATATGTTATCAAATTCTCCGGGATATTCTGCTTTCATCCAATTACGAATTCTCTTTTTTGCACGATGTAACCGCACTTTCGTTGCTGACAGTGCAATGTTCAGGGAATCTGCGATTTCGTCCATAGGCATTTTCGGATTTGCCAGTTTTAGATCAAATACCTCTTGTTCGGACTTCGGTAGTCGTTGTGCCAATGCATGGACAATCTCCAACTGTTCTTTTGCGATAATACGATAAATGGGAGAGCGATGTTCAAGGTCTACCAGATAGGCTTCAGGATTTCCTTCAATTGAAGTGATTTCAAGCTTTGTTTCAATGTTCCGGAAGTGTGCTGCAACAAGTTGATGTGCAATACTAAACAGCCAACTTGAAAAACTCTTAGGATTACGTAGTGTGCTGAGATTTTGATGCACTCTAATAAATGTCTCTTGTACTAAGTCTTGTGCGGTTTCCCAGTTGTCAACACGTCTGTAGAAGAAACTGAGGAGAGGCCCTTCGTAACGGTGATAGAGGATTTCGAATGTTCCTTCATCGGTATTATCTAAATTGTCAGTTATGTAATCTTCGTCATGGCGTTTATCCATTTCCATCACCGTTTTTATCAATTCCTCAACAAGATTATACTACCTTTTATATGTAAGAATGTAATTTCGTTGAAAAGGTTACATAATCGGCATTACCAGTGGTGAAAAATCAACTATTCATTGAATTCACACTAAAAAAATAGGAATTCCTCGACTGGAATAACTTTATATATTGATTGATGGGTGTGTAAGACTCTTGTCACCAAATTCGAAAATTTAAGAAGATAAATCCAATCTATTAGTGTCCTAAGTCCCGTAGGGACAATATGTTTATAGATCATGGTTGAACACCCGTTCTTTAGTCCCGTAGGGACGATATGTGTAAATTAAAGCAATAACATAAACATAGCGTCCCTAAGGGACTAACGAGAGTTAGGATAACGTTTTTCTATAAACATATCGTCCCTACGGGACTAAAGACTTTCTCATAACAATTAATCTCTGTAAATTGATCTATGAAGATTTGGCGAAGAACCGAGCTTCTGATGATGTGGATTCAAGAGTGGATTTAAGTGAGTTTCACGGTAGGTAAATGATCGACACTAACACATTTATTATAACCTAAGTTGCCACCTTGTAGCACAATCTGTTAGATTGTGCCTGTGAAACGCAAACTAACAGTTTGCGCTACAAATACTGACTTATTATTAGCATATTTTTCATTAAAGACGGACTTTCTATGACGAAAAACTAAAAGGTAGCAACTTGGGTTATTATATGACTTATTCCGTTGGTTTGCGTGGTGGTCTTTCATCAACGGGTGCTTCTTCCTTGCTAATCACTTCAACAAGACGATACGCATACCGTCCTACGTCCTGAATTCCTTCCGGTCGTTCATGAAGACTGACTTTTAGGGTGTAGATGTATCCTTCCTCATATTCAAACCCTTGTATAGCCTCATAAAAGAAATGCCATGCTTCTGCTTCCTCGTTGTATTCAAGGTAGCATTCCTGTGGATGAGCACCGACACAGTCAGTTCTATAGGGGCCTATAGTGAGTATTTCAGTATGGTCTGCCTCATCTCTGTCACATCCAATGGTTAGGGATAGGAGGATGAGTGTGATTATAGGAATTTTTTTAATTGTATTTTGCATTGTAATTCTCCACTATCAATATAACACATTATACGATTAGTTTTCAATGGTATTTCAGAGACTGCATCTTGTAATTCCCTGTTTTTTTTAACTTAAGCGTGGTATAATTTATGTCATTGTGGATCTATGGTTTAGAGCGATTTTCAATCTATAAAGACAAACAAGTGTTGGAAAAGTAATGCAATTTCGTCTAATAGTAAGGAGATACTCTTATGAAACATATTATTGACAACATCAATAAAATGAACTTTAGGATTAAGACGGTCGACCTTGCAGGACGGGTGCCATGTCCTGATTCTATTGAATTGTTGTGTGTGGAACTCCATTATGCTGGGGAAGATGGCAAGCTTTCCTTAGCACTAGTTCGGTACGCCCGCGACGGTATTGAACAAGTAAACGGTCTCCCGTTTGATTTAAGTAAAAAGGAATTCGTTGCCACTGTTCCTATACAAGAGGCGAGATTGAAAGCAGAACTCCAGAAGATTGGTCCCGAAATCTCCCGGATTATATTTGAAGATCTTTGGATGTCTTCAATGCTGCATTGACTACTTCCGTGCATAGATAGACTGATATTACCCTTTGGAATCATTACCATCTTTCAGTTTTACGTCGATAGTCCATCTTATATATTACGCCAGCACTGTTCACAAAAACATAGATATGGTAGTAATCGTCGTGTCCCGTATCTGTGTCTCCCAGTGCCGCTAATAGATTGACACCGATTTCAGTTTGTGATTCAATATCGTAAACATAAGTATGCCTATAGTTCCCTTGACCTATAGGGATTGAATGTTTTGGATCAGGGTGCTTCTCCAAAAATTCTTCAAAGGACTGGTTCAGCCAAGGACTATAAAAGGCTTCAACATCATGGTCATGTTGGATGGTGTGTGTCGCGCAACCGATTACTGCAAATGTAAGTACGCAGATGACAAACAGTGGTATGTATTCAAAGCCGCGGTTCATAGGTTCTCCTTATGGACGAGGTCGGAAACCCCTTGGGTAATTGTGTAAAACGAATGGATCGCTCTACTCATGAGAAAGATTATTTCAAAATCATCATTTTACACAGTAGTAACGTCAGTCGCGTTTCCTTCGTTTACATCTCTACTATAACTAAGCAGACAAGAAATTGCGTATTACATAATCCAAAATCCCACCGTTCTTATAATATTCCACTTCCACAGGTGAATCAATTCGGAGAAGCAATTCCGTTGTCTGTATGTCACCGTTCCCTCTGTCGATTTTCATGGTTACCATCTGTCCCGGTTGCAGGTCGTCGGCAAATCCTGTGATGCTGATAATCTCGCTACCGTCAAGGTTTAGCGATTGTGCATTTTCACCATCCATAAACTGTAGCGGTAAAATCCCCATCCCAATTAGATTGCTGCGGTGTATCCGTTCATAACTTTCTACAACGACTGCTTTTACGCCGAGGAGTTTTGGTCCTTTCGCTGCCCAGTCTCGTGAACTTCCCATACCGTAATCTTGACCTGCAAAGAGGACCGTCGGAACACCATTCTCTTGGTAGCGGTTTGCTGCTTCATAGATTGTCGTCTGTGTTTCCTCTGGATAGAGAATAGTGTATCCACCTTCAACATCAGGTGTCATCAGGTTGCGGACACGTCTATTGGCAAAGGTGCCACGACTCATGACCCGGTCATTGCCGCGTCTTGCACCATAGGTATTAAAATCACGAGTTTCTACGCCGCGTTCCTGCAAATAACTGCCAGCAGGACTCGATGCAGCAATTGCTCCTGCAGGTGAGATATGGTCTGTGGTGACAGAGTCTCCAAAAATCCCGAGTATGCGTGCATCAAAAATATCCGAAATTGGTGCAGGTTCAGATGTAAATCCTTCAAAAAAGGGAGGATGCTGTATGTAAGTGCTTCTTTCGTTCCAAGGATAAAGGACACCTATTGCTCCCGCAAGTTCTTCCCATTCAGGTGCCTGATTGCCGATGGATTCATACATCTCTTTGAATGTACTTCGGTTTACTGCAGTGGCGATCATTTCAGCGATCTCTTGACGTGTTGGCCATATATCCTTGAGGAAGACACCCTCACCTGCATCACTGTATCCTATGGGTTCTGTTGCCAGATCAATATCGATTCGTCCTGCAAGACCAAATGCTACAACGAGTGGGGGTGACATCAGAAAATTGGCTTTTATCTCTGGATGCACACGCGCTTCAAAGTTTCTGTTCCCACTTAGGACACTTGCAGTTACAAGGTTTTCAGCATCAATCGCATCCTGAACGACTTCATTGAGGGGACCGCTATTACCAATACAGGTCGTGCAGCCATACCCTACGACGTTATATCCGATTTTTTCTAAATAAGGGAGTAATCCGGTGTTGCGTAGATATTCAGTTACAACGCGCGAACCGGGTGCTAAACTCGTTTTTACATAGTCAGGAACACGTAAACCTTTTTCTACTGCTTTTTTCGCAAGTAGTCCTGCCCCAATCATTACTGATGGATTGCTTGTATTAGTGCAACTGGTAATAGCAGAGATGACGACAGAACCGTGTTTAACTGTTCCCTTACCTGCTATTTCTGCCACACCAAATCCGTCTTCAGCTATTGGACGTGTGAGGATTTCTCCAAAGGTTTCTTTCACATCTGATAACGGAATTCGGTCTTGTGGACGTTTTGGTCCTGCTATACTCGGTTCAATTTCACTCAGATCAATTTCTAACACATCAGAGTATTCTACATCACCGAGACGCGGGATACCGAATAAACCTTGTGCTTTAAGGTAAGTTTCTACAAAATCAACATGCGTTTCGTCCCGACCTGTGAGTCTGAGGTAGTTCATGGTCTCAGAGTCTGGCGGGAAGAAACCTATCGTTGCACCGTATTCAGGACACATATTGGATATTGTTGCTCGGTCTGGCAATGCAAGTGCTTCAACACCTTCACCGAAGAACTCAACAAATTTTCCGACAACTGATGCTTCTCTAAGTTGCTGCGTTACTGTCAACACGAGATCGGTTGCGGTTACACCGTCTTGGAGTTTTCCTGTCATGTGCACACCGAGGACCTCTGGGGTTAGTATGTATACCGGTTGTCCCAACATTGCTGCTTCAGCTTCAATCCCCCCAACACCCCATCCGACGATACCTAAGCCGTTAATCATTGTGGTATGGGAATCTGTTCCGACAAGTGTGTCGGGGTATGCTACTGTGTCCTCTACCATGACGACCTGAGCGAGATACTCAAGATTCACCTGATGCACAATTCCTATTGATGGTGGAATGATATTGAACTTTTCAAAAGCCTGTTGTCCCCATTTAAGAAATTCGTATCGTTCTTTGTTGCGTTCAAACTCTTTTTGGGTGTTGAACTGAAAGGCATTTTCTGTTCCGTAAGCATCTACTTGAATTGAGTGGTCAATCACTAAATCAACAGGGACAAGTGGTTCGATCATGCTGGGATCACCACCGAGTTTGTCTACAGCGGACCGCATTGCAGCGATATCAACGACAAGCGGAACCCCTGTGAAATCTTGTGCAACAACACGAGCAGGTCTGAATGGTATTTCTGCAGATTTTGGATTCTTGGCATCCCAATTTACCAAGTTGATGATGTCCTGTTCAGTGATCTGACGTTCATCAAAATTTCGCAGTAGGGATTCAAGCAGTATACGAATACTTACAGGTAAAGTATCTATTGAAACGTTACACGCTTCACTCAAGGTAGGTAGAGAATAGTAGACACAATCAGAAACGTCGTTTCTTAAGTTTTTTCGGGTATTGAATAGATTATGAGAGGGATGGGACATTTACAAACTCCTTTAAGGATATGTTTTAATGTCATTTTATCACATAAGTCGTTGAAATTCAATTCATTTGAAGCGTGTGGGGTGTAAAGTTATAGTAGAAAAGCATGAGTAAAAAGAAGAGTAAGTTTCTGCAAAACCCAAGTCCCAGAGGGGCGAAAGGTGTATA
>JAAXGN010000125.1 GCA_012267415.1 Candidatus Poribacteria bacterium
TTGTTCAGAATTAATGCTTGCTATTGAGGTTGATGGTGATACTCATGCTGAACAAGAAAAATATGATAAAAACAGAACTGAAAACCTGAATAAATATGGCATTGAAGTAGTTCGATATACTAATTCTGAGGTACTTAATAATCTTAAGGGTGTTTATGAGGATTTGCGCGAACGTTTGTCTGAAAGGAAAATCTCAAAATCCGCAACCCCCCTAACCCCCCTTGACAAGGGGGAAGAGGACTTCCGTGGTAGACAAAGGGGAAGAGGACTTCCGACTGTAACCGTAGAATTGACCGATTTTTCCGTTTTCTATTCACAGGATTCAATCTCTGGTGCTGAGCAGACACTGAAGAATAAGAGCAGTAAGATCGTGGTGGAGAAAGGGCAAGTCGTAAAGGTTAGCAAGGATGCTGATGGCGTGACTACTCGTGAAGTGTTAACTAAAGAATGGACAGACTGGATTGACTACTGGTCAGTTGATTTTGATTTTGAGAGCAAACGCGAAATTATCCGTGTGCAGAATCCTGACACAGAGGAGTGGGAGGAACAGTGGTCAGGTGACTTCATCTTTGAAAATGAGTGGCAAAGTTTCCGCACAAAGAAGGACCGTTCTCTGGAATTAACAAGCATTGCTTATGACTGTGAACCCGGAACTCGCAAAATTGCTGTTAAGGTTGTAGATATTTTTGGCAATGATACGATGACAATTGTAGAGGTGAATATTTGAAATTTGAGTAACCGAATTTAACCCGAATGAAACCATACTGACACTGGTCTAAAAGCCAATTTACCAATGTTACGAACTGTAAGAAATTCGTAACATTTTATAAGAAAGATATATACTATATTGTTAAATAATTGGCGCGATTCAGAAACCGCGTTACACAATTTTTTAATCGCTTTACACTGAAAGGGTTTTTACAAAAATTTTACACACCCCCAATGTTAACTTTACACACCCAGGTTGACTTTTAGGTTGTTTTGTGATATTCTATTAGGACTGACTCAGTCAACGTGAGAAATGTCGCGGTAGGGCATACCGAGACACAAAACGCCTGTAGAGACCCTGTCAAACTTCATTCTGAAGTAAAGAAAGGAATAAACTATGAGGTTGGAAGGAAAAGTCGCAATTATCGCTGGTGCCGCTTGGGGAGGAATCGGTGCAGCAACAGCATATCGGTTTGCATGTGAAGGAGCGAAAGTTGTTGTCAATACACGCCGTAGAGAAGAGAAACTTGCTGAGACAGTCCAACATATTGAAGATGCTGGCGGTGAAGCAGTTGCCATTATGGGGGATGTCGCAGATGAAAAAACATGGGAAACACTTGTCAATGCAGCATTAACAAATTTTGGAAAAATAACGACGCTGGTTCATAACGCTGCACACTCATATACAAAAAAAGCAATTGAATTCACCCCCGAAGAATGGAACGAAAGTCTTGGTGTAACGCTTGGCGGTCCATGGCTTGGCGCAAAATATTGTATTCCAGAAATGATAAAAAACGGTGGCGGCAACATCGTCTTCATCTCTACAGTCAATGCAACGATTACCAATCCTGGATTCGGACTCTACGGTGCTGGGAAAGGTGGGTTAAACGCTTTAACACGCAGCATTGCACTTGATTATGGTCGAGAAGGTATACGCGCAAATGCAATAGCACCTGGACAGATCGTCGGGGAACGCGGGGAAGCATCACTTGCGGCAGATTCATTAGAGGATGAAGCATCTCGTGATTGTTATCCCATTGGTAGATACGGAAAGCCTGAAGATATTGCGAACGTTGCGCTCTTCTTAGCATCTGATGAGGCAGACTTCGTCACAGGTATCGTATTGACAGCAGATGGCGGCTTAACACTCCAATCACCAGAGGCATTGGTCCGTCCATCCTTCCGACTCCGTTGGAGAGATGACATTCTGGTGCCGAAACCGAAATGATAATTGTGGATGGATCCTACATCCACAACGCATTTGGTAGAAAGGAGATATGTAATGTGTGGACGTTTTACACTTGCAAGCGAACTCGATGCACTCCAGGATACCTTCGGCGAATCCGATTTCTGGTTAGAATTTAACCCACGTTACAACATCACACCAACACAAGATGTTGCAGTCATCTCCAATAGGCAGCCTGATCCTGATAGACGACAGGATCAGAAAAGTTACGACTTCTTCCAGTGGGGACTCATCCCATCATGGGCAAAAGATGCAAAAATTGGAAGTAGGATGATTAATGCTCGTTCAGAAACACTGGCAGAAAAACCCTCTTTTCGCGCTGCCTACAAACGAAGACGATGTCTTGTCTTAGCAGATGGGTATTACGAATGGCAAAAGGTTGAAGGAGAGAAATTAAAACAACCTGTGTATATTCGTCTTAGATCACAAAAACCATTTGCCTTCGCGGGGTTGTGGGAAGAATGGCAGGCGAATTGGATGGAAACACCGCTACGCTCTTGTACGATTATCACATGTCCACCGAACAAGACATTAGAAAGCATACATCATAGAATGCCTGTGATTCTGCCACAAGATTCTTATGACCAGTGGCTCTCACCCGATGAATTGACACCGGATGTGCTACAACCACTTCTTAAACCCTATACTGGTGAAGAGATGGAGGCATATCCAGTTTCAAAATATGTTAATCGGCCCGCGAATGATTCACCTGAATGTATCAAACCGTTGTCGTATATACAAGAAATCACGGAAGAAGAAACAGTAGGAAGTTTATTCTAATCCTCCTGAGATATGCATTATGATAGGAAGCATTTATGTCAAAACCAACTAAAGAGCAGATGCTGTTTATGTATCGCAAGATGGTTGAAATCCGTCAATTTGAGGAAGCCGCAGGAACGTTGTATCAAAGCGGACAACTCCCTGGTTTTCTTCACCTATATATCGGTGAAGAAGCGACTGCTGTCGGTGTCTGCACACATCTAAAAGATGATGATTATATCACAAGCACACACCGGGGACATGGACATCTCATCGCAAAGGGTGGCAAACGCGACCGGATGATGGCTGAATTATTTGCTCGTACAACGGGGTACTGTAAAGGAAAGGGTGGATCCATGCACATTGCCGATAAAGAGACCGGAATTCTGGGGGCAAATGGTGTTGTTGGTGCAGGAATTCCACTCGCAGCAGGTGCTGCCCTTTCTGCAAAATATCGTGGAACGCAACAGATCGCAGTCTCTTTCTTTGGTGATGGCGCGACGAATCAAGGTGTATTCCATGAGACACTAAACCTCGCAGCAGTATGGGAACTCCCAGTCGTTTTTGTCTGCGAAAACAACCGATTTGGTATGGGAACACCACAACATGAGCATCAACGCGTAGTAGATATAGCAGTCCGCGCGCCTGCTTATGACATACCAGGACTCACCGTTGATGGAAACGATGTCTTAAAAGTCTTTACTGCAGCTGAAGAAGCTGTGAAACGTGCAAGAGAAGGTGGGGGACCTACACTCTTAAATTGTGATACGTATCGGTTCCGTGGACATCATATCGGAGACCCAGGAACTTCATACCGAGACAGAGAAGAGGTGCAAGAACAGGAACGCCAACGTGATCCTATCAGACGACTCGCACAAGTTCTCACTGAAGAGGAAGATGTAACGCAAGAAGAACTTGGCACGATGGAAACAGAACTCGCAAACGAACTTGAAGAAGCATTAGAATTCGCAAAGAATAGTCCTGAACCATTACCCGAAGATGCCTTAGACGATGTATACGCAGGTTCAATCGAACCTTAATGTGTCTATCCTGTCGGGTTTCGCTTTGCTCTACCCGACCTACAGAATTAGGGTAAAATCCATAATTACTTGCACACGATTGTAGCGTAAACTTTTAGTTTGCGTACGCTACTGCACAAACTAAAAGTTTATGCTACAGCATGGTCAAGTCTGTCGGTTAAGTTCAATGGACCAAAAGTGTGCATTTGTTTTTGTATTTCACTATAAACTGCACATAACACCATGACAGCGGATAAAATGTCACCATCAGAACTGGCAAAATGCAGAGAAAACCTTAGACGCCATTGGGAAACCCGAAAGGTAGATAAGGAATTGGTACAACGCGCCTGGACAGATGCACAACGCGTTGCAGCCGTGCTATATCAGAAGTACGGAGCGTCTAAAGTTGCGGTCTTCGGTTCCCTTATTGATCAAGTGTTATTCGACGAACATTCTGATATAGACATGGTAGTCTGGGGACTCCCAGATGACAAGTTTGATGATGCTGAATTGGCATTACACAACTTATGTCTAAAATTCAGAATAGAACTAAAGAATATTGATTTTATTAAGGGAAGTCTTCTTGAGAGAATTCAACAAAAAGCACAACAACTCAGTAAAGGTGGAATGGATGTCCATACAATAGAATCTTGTACGGTTGATACAGAATTCAATGAAAGAGAGAAACATTTCATATTATATAAGAAGAATATCGTACAACGTCTTATTGATGCACTACAAACAATCCAACAGACTACAGCGAAAATTACAAAGGCATTGCATGACTTGGATGATGATACACCCAATTACAGAGAATATATTGAAAAGGCAATTTCCTGTTATCTCATGAAATTATACCAAGGTATAGAGAAGCTTTTTCATCGGATTGCTCGTAATGTAGATATGAGCTTACCATCTGGTGCTGAGTTCATTGATGAGCGTGCACAGGAACTTGGTTTAGAATGGACTTACGAATTGATCTCACAAATGGGTAAAAATAGAAAAGAACGTCCTGCAGTTATATCATCCGATACTTCTCAGAAAATAATTAGACTGTTGAAATACTGTACCAATATTGATGATCCGAAAGATCACGAATCGCTTTATAATGAAGCGGAAAGACATGCAAGGCAAGTTGGCAATCTTTATAAATGTGTATCAGAAGAACTGGAAACTTTCATTAATTTTTTGAACGAGACATAAGGTGTCATGAGATTGTACTTCAGATGGTTGATGGATTATTATTTTCTCTTCCTCAAAGTAGCGATTTTGATTATCAAAATTGGATAAAACTTTGGCGGAATCAAACATAAATCCTAAACCTACTGAGTTCATGATGCGTGGGGGAAATTTCCCCTCACAAATAATAGAGGTACGTTATGAAGATATTGGTTTGTGTAATTGTACTCCTATCTTTATTTGGCATATTCAATGGTTGTTCACCGCAGGGAATGTCGGATTTTTCGGAAGGGTTTGTACGGACTGGTATTGCTGCCACTGATTCTATTTTGGACGCAGAGATAGAATCCCAAAAACGGCAATTGGCAATTCAAGCGGAAAGGGATAGGAAGCTTGCACAACGCAATGCAGTTGTGGAAAGCAGACTTCGGGAATTGGGAACTCCACAACATGTAGCGACTAAGTCAATTGGTGGTCAAATGACTGTTCTATATACGTACGATTCCAAAATCACTATAAAGCATGTTATTAGTGTTTTAGGCACTCCTGATGATGTAAGAAAACAAGACAAAATGACCCTTTATGTATACGGTCATTATGTTGTCAATGATGTTTTAGGATTCGTAATGATTGCTAAACCACTAATCAACTAACTAACTATAACAAGAAGTGTTTTTGCACCTCAATCTAAATAAGGAGGTTATTATGACTGGTGAATTAAAAATAAAATCTGTGGTGCGCGAAAATCTTGACACGTTAAGTTCTATGCTTAACGAATATGGCGATTTTATAGAGACACGTAATATCTCTGATGCTTCGGATTCCATTGAAGAAATTCTTGAGCTTGATGAGAATTCAGACTTATGTTGATTTTTACCATTCATAACAAATAATAATCTATATGTTCACAAACAGAGATATAAGCCCAAAACTACTCATTGCGTTAAAATAAAACATCGTTATATTCTTGAACAGTATGATCTTGGACACAAGTGGATACAAGATAAACATTCCCAAAATTGGCATAAGACTGCAAAAACCGAACCAACTGATCCGCAGATACTATTCCTTGAGTTATGCGTCAACTTACTAAACGAAGGTGGTAAAATGTGTATAGTTTTGCCAGAAAGCGTTCTTGGCAATCCTACGCAAAAATATGTCCGTCAATGGTTATTGGAAAACGGAATTAGTCGTTTTGGGATTCATCATTTTTAACCTTTTGCCACTTTTTCCTTGACAAACCCCTCTTAAATATACTATCCTTTTTAAATCACAGAACATCAGTAGGGGATTTCGGTTGCCTCGCTTGAGGCAACCCCTACTAATACCGACCGAAATCGGAGATGTTCTGTATGTAATGTTCTGTAAACCCGTAAACTAATAAAATAACCCTTAATCTTAATATTACTTGAGCAGTGCATAACGCACTAAAAATACCCTATGCACCATTATATCAAGCAAGGAGTTAGAATGTTTAGAAAAACTTTGTTGACTATAACGGCAACACTGTTACTGGGTTTTTGCTTTACAGGCCAATCATCAGAAGTTAAACCACTATCACCTAAAACTTTTACATTTAACGTAGAAGTTTCATGCATGATAAATCAAACTCTGAAAAATGAAATTGAAAGTTACATAAAAAGAGAATTGCGTGCACTTGGAGATGTAAAGATTGTAAGTAAAAACGACTATTCTCAATATCATCTACGCTTAGAGGTTTTATACCTGAATATTGAAACTGTTGCTATTTCGTATGTCTTAACAGAAAGTATTTTCAGAATGGCTTTTTTAAGACCTTATTTGTCTAAGAAACAAATAACAGATATTCAGCATAAAATTGCTGATACGGAAGGTATGTTTCGGCATAATGATATTGTTTTTATAGATAGTAAGTTAATTTCCTACTACCCATCATGGCAAAAACTCCCTGATATTTGTAAAAAAATTGTCATAGATTATGACGTAAACCTACTTGAACCAATACGCGAAAGCAGGCAATAAACCTGCAAAGGATAAGGCAATAATAGATGAATTTCTGGGAAGCTTGGTATTGGGTGTTACTATTCATATTTGGCATTCCACTGATCATAACTTTAATTTTGGAAGATGAGGTGGGGTCAAGGGGGAAACGTGTTATCAAATACATACGCATCATATCTGTCGTTGTAGGCATTATGATATTCATCAGTTACATACTTCATTGGTTTGAAACTGAACTATGAGTCATATCCCCTCACACTTACAAGGAGAAATCCGATGTCTAATTATACTTGCTATTATATAGCATTCCTTGATCCTAATGAGCCTTATCCAATCAACCTAACGTTTGCCGATGTTAATCAGGCGAAAGAAATTGCACATAACCATAGCAAAGAACACAACAGTTGTTGTCTGGTAGTAGAAGAACCAGCCACAACAGCAACAGCCCGATGGCAGTACAACCTGTTCCATATCCAATAGAACAAAAACAAAAAGAAATTGCTGCTCAAATGCGTAAAATTTTAAAAAAAAGACGAATGCACAGAAATAATTTAGACAAAATCTCATGATTTCATGTGTCCAAAACTACTTATTGCGAAAAAATAAATTTTGTAAAAAATTAAAATTGCTGAATCCCGTATCTACTTATTGCGAAAAAAAAGATACGTCATACAAGCATTCTTGTCTTCAAATTGACTTATAGATTATGGGATAGTTATGCACAGAACAGCGGACAGAATGACACCATCAGAACTTGCAAAATGCAGAGAAAACCTCAAACAAGAATGGGAAAACCATCAAATTGATAAGGTTTCGCTTGAACTCGGGTGGGATCTCGCACACCGTGTTCCGCTCTTCCTTTATGAGAATTATAAAGTTACGAAAATTGCTGTCTGCGGTTCGCTCTCTGAAAGAGATTGGTTCGTCAAGGCTTCAGATATAGATATTGCAGTGTGGGGTATTTCAGATGATCAATGCTTTGATACAATTCGCGATGAAGTCAAACATAATATAGATACTAGAATTGACTTAATTGATTATGAACGAGTTGATGAATATTTTCGAATGAGAGTTAAACAGCAACTCATTCACATCAGAAAAGGTGGGGTAAGTATCCCTAAGGTAGCAGATGGAATCTATCCCACAACATTAGAGGAACATGAGAATATATACGAAAAATATAAAAACAGACTCATCCAATATGTTGAGGATGGAAAAAATAAAATAGAACGTATTTTGACCAGAATAAAGGGCAATTTACCAAGAATTGAAAAGAATCAAAATAATAATAGTGAAATCATTATAAATGCCATTGTTGAAGATATTTATATGATTTATGAGGAAATTGCAAAAGTATTTTTGCATATTGTTCGCATGGTTGACATGTGTGAGCCACCTTATTGGGATACTTGCGATGATATTTTGATACAGGTCGCAGAACAAACGGATAGGCGTCCATCTGTTGTGACTCATGAAACTTTTTCAGGCTTAAAACCCCTATTGGAATTTCATAACCAATATAAATTTCATAAAATAGATCTAGAATCATTGACTTTTGAAGATGTAAAGAACCGTGCTGGGGAGTTGGAAGAATTAGTTGTAAGTGTGTATGTAGAACTGGACACTTTTATAGATTATTTGAACAAGACATAAGGTGTTATGAAAGAAGATGGACAGTTGAAATCAGGCGGAGTCACATGGAAAGCTGTTGTCATTACACTTGTGTTGATTCCGTTTAATTTCTACTGGATCATCGCAGGAGAAGTCGGTCTTGTTGGGTATGCGCTCAATACTTATGCTGTTCCTTTTTACAATGTCGTTTTCGTAGTCTTCTCCTTCACGATAATTAATCTCGTCTGTCGATATATCACCCGCGTCCGAATTCTCACCAACGCAGAACTCCTTACCATCTACATATTACTTAGCACGGCATGTGCTTTTCCATCTATTACCTTGATGACGATCCTCGTCACAACTATCGGACATGCTTTCTGGTTTGCCACACCAGAAAACGAGTGGAAGCAGCTTTTTTGGGATCACTTGCCAAAATGGCTCCTTGTTGACGACCAGAAAGCACTTGCGGGATACTATACGGGTGCATCAAATCTGACAAAACTGGAAATCGTTGGGGTGTGGATAGGTCCTATATTCTCTTGGACACTGTTCGTAACTGCACTTATCTTGGTAATGTTGTGTATCAACGTCATCCTGCGTAAACAGTGGGTAGAACGCGAACGGCTGGCATATCCAATAACGCAGATCGCATTCCATCTCACACATAACACCAAATCGTTGTTTACCAATCGGATCACTTGGATCGGATTCGGGATTGCTGCCGCCATAGCGATTATCAACGGATTTAGTTTTCTGTACCCAACAATTCCGTATCTACCGATAAAACGTATCGGAGGATGGCGAGGATTCGGACATCTGTTCACAGAAAAACCGTGGAGTGCCATCGGTGGCATCAGTATGTCATACTATCCGTTTGTCATCGGATTAGGACTGTTAATGCCGCTTGATCTATCGTTTTCAAGTTGGTTTTTCTTCTTCTTCTATAAGGCACAGTTAGTATTTTCAAGTGCAGTAGGACTCTCAAGTCTACCCGGATTTCCATACATTGACCGGCAGTGCTTTGGTGCAGCCATCGGGATATTCGTTTCAGTGATAGTATTGAACCTGCGACATTTTCGTGGCGTGTTCCGTATAGTCAGACATAGAACAGGAGAAGATACCGGAGAACCTATTCCATACCGACTTGCACTCTGGGGTATCGTTGGTGGACTTGCTATACTCTTCATATTCTCTAAACGGATCGGCATGTCGTTATGGCTTATTCCACTGTTTTTCGCTATCTATTTCATCATCGTATTAGTGTTAACACGTATGCGTGCTGAGCAAGGCTTTCCAGTTCATGCAATGGAGAACATGCCAAATCATCACATCCTTATTGATAGTTTTGGTACGCGGATGTTGGGAACAAACAATCTTGTCACCTTATCGCTTTTTAGTTGGTTCAATAGAAGCTATACGAGTAACCCTATGCCACACCAGTTAGAGGGATTCAAACTATCTGAACGCACCGACATTGCACCGAGACGGTTATTTTTCTCATTATTGGGTGTCTCTGCTTTTGCATCTATCATGGTTTTCAGTGTTATACTTTATCTTTACTACAAGCATGGCGCGTTGAACATGAGTGGCAGTAGCAGTTGGAACATAGGTTTTGGTGAACGCGTCTTCAGCGGACTTCAACGTTGGCTTTACTATCCAACCGAACCGAATTTCTATGCAACAGGTGGAATTGTTGTCGGTCTTCTCTTCTCAACATTATTGATGTTTATGCGTGCACGATTCTTTTGGTGGCCCTTCCATCCGATAGGTTTTGTTGTATCAAGCGATTGGGGGATGCGATATTTATGGAGTTGTATGTTGGTCAGTTCGGTTGTGAAATACGCTGTTCTGAAGATCGGTGGACCGCGAGCAACTCAGCAGCTGGTCATGTTCGCTGTTGGATTGATGTTAGGTGATTTTACGATTGGTGGGATATGGAGCCTTATCAGTGTCATAACACAACAACCGATGTATAATTTTTGGCCCTAATCTTATCTACTCTTATCAGTCAGATCCTGCTACATCAATCAATGATCCCATCAATTGGACTTGAAGCAGTAGCATATAGTTTTCGTGGTATTCTTCCTGCCAAATAGGCTGCTCTTCCAGCTTCAACTGCTTTTTTCATTGCTTCCGCCATCAATACAGGTCGATGTGATTTTGCTACAGCGGTATTGAGCAGAACCCCATCGCATCCTAATTCCATTGCAATTGCAGCATCAGACGCTGTTCCTACACCCGCATCAATGATGAGAGGAATCTGAACAAGGTCTCGGATTATCTGGATATTATATGGATTGCGTATCCCCATTCCTGAACCAATGGGAGCACCTAAAGGCATTACCGCTGCACAACCTATATCCTCTAATTTCTTGCATGTGATGGGATCGTCATTACAATACGGCAGGACAGTAAATCCATCTTCCACAAGTTGTTCCGCTGCAGTGATCAGCTGCTCAACATCTGGGAACAGGGTCTGTTCATCACCTATAACTTCTAACTTGATGAGCGATGTTTCGAGTGCTTCTCGAGCAAGTTGCGCTGTAAGAATTGCATCTTTAGCAGTGAAACACCCAGCCGTATTTGGTAAGATCGTCATACCGTGTTCACGTAGAATAGCGAAGAGATTCTCCTCCGATGTATCTGAAAACCTTACACGCCGCATTGCCACCGTGGCGATTTCTGCTCCGCTTGCTGCAATCGCCTCAGTCATGATCTGAAAACTTGGGTATCCTGCTGTACCAATTAAGAGTCTTGATTCATAAGTCTGATCTGCGATTCTGAATTCTTGCATGTTGTCTTAAGTTTGCCTTATATAGAATACGACACCGTTCCGATTGATCTGTTCAACAAGCTCAGGATTACGGATATGCGATAATATAGATAAGTCAATGGTATACGGTAGTAACTGGCCATCAAGATCTGTTGCGATTTTTGATACGATGAAGTGAGTTAGTGTTTCCCCACCATGCAGTGTTAAGTCAATGTCTGATCCATTCTCATAGTCTCCCCTTGCGCGTGAACCGTATAATACGACTTTTTCTACTTGAGGATAATGCTTAAAGACATCATGTATTTTTTGGATTGACGCATCTGATAAACCGAATTTCATCCTAAGTTTCCTGTTCAATAATTAGTTGTTTAAATCTATTTAAAAGAGCATTGAATTCTTCATAGTAAACAGTGCAGATGATTTTTACAACTTCTTCTGCTGTTTCTTCATCATAAGTATGTGAGGTAAGATTACGCTTGTCAACCATGTCCATCCAGATTTCACCGTTTTCGATCAATTGATGTTTAAATGCAACACGGGTTGTGTCTCGTGAACCGTATAAATTCAGTATACCTTGCGATTCAAGGAAGTTTTTCATTGTTTTCCAAGCTAATTCATGTGTATATTCAAAACCTTGTATTAATCCTTGTGCTTCTAAATCGGAAAGTCCTCTCTGTTCATTGAGCTTAACAGCAGCTTTTAACCTTGCGAATGCTTTTTCATAACTATTTGCGCGTTGAATCCAACGAATTACTCTGTTTTCCATAACCTTATCATATACTTCTTTCAAATACTATACCCAATTAATAATAGTATTATAACACCGATAATTTACTTTATCAAGGGACAAGATGTCTTTCATGCATTATCCACCTTGCACTGCTCGGATTATCTCTACTTCACTGTTTGCACAAATTTCTGTCTCTTTCCAAAGAGTCTTTGGGATGACTTCTCTATTAACTGCCACCGCAATACCAGATTGTTCTGGATCCAGTTCCAATTCAATCAGTAGTTCATGGATGTTTATCTGTGCTTCTACGCTTTTTTCTTCCCCGTTTAGACGTATTTGCATTTCCCTATACCTTAATATTATTTTAAGAATCTATCAACCTTGAACGGATTAATTGTACTCGGAGTTTCACCTGTCAAAATAAGTTCTGTTATTGCATAAGCCGTAATTGGCGTAAGCAGAATGCCGTTCCGATAATGACCCGTTGCGTATATGAGCTGCTCAATAGGTGTCGTACCAAGAATGGGTGCATTGTCCCTACTTCCCGGACGCAATCCTGTCCAAGTCTCAACAATCGGTAACTCATATACCCCTGGTACAGCTTCCCATGCCCCACGGAGCAATTCAAACATGCCACCGACGGTTAATCGTGTATCAAACCCCATCTCTTCAGATGTCGCGCCTACGATAAGTCTACCATCAACTCGCGGTACGAGATATACTGATGTCGGATACCGTGCCCTGATAGTTCTAATAACTGTGTTTAGTTCGATACCAGCTTCCATTTGCAGTGCTAACATCTGTCCTTTGACAGGACGGACAGGGGGTCGTATATTGTCAGGAATTCCAGCGATCTTTGTTGACCAGCAACCAGCAGCAAGGATTATTATGTCTGCATCATGGTATTCACTTTCTGTATGAATGCCAGTGGCAACCCTATCTTCTATCTCAATGCTCTTAACGCTGCATTTCTCATATAACTTACCACCAGATGTCTGATAGGCATGTTTAAGTGCCTTGACCATCAGTCGATTGTCAACCTGGTAATCGGTTTCACAGTGGATTGCACAAGAGACTCGGGGGGACAGAGAAGGTTCAATATCGCGTGCTTTTCTTCCTGTTAACCACTGAACATCTAACCCTAAGAGCTGCTGTGCTTTGTATAGGTGCTGAAGTTGATCGGTGTCGTCCTGTTCTATACCAACGATGAGCGTTCCATCAACTCTATAGCCGATTGAAGTTCCTGAATCTACCTGTAACGCTTCAACCCATTTTGGGTAAAGTGCTAAACTCTCACATCCTAACGCTAATAGTTCAGGTTCTTCAGTATGTGCTTCAGAAAAAGGTGCAAGCATTCCTGCTGCAGCCCACGATGCAGCCCGACCCACGCGATCCCGTTCGAATAAACTGACTGACAGACCTGCTTTAGCAAGTTGCCACCCTATTCCGAGACCCATCACGCCACCACCGATGATAATTACGTTCCTATTTACCATGCTTACTCACGAGTGGAAGGTTTATTCTTCAACCAAATTGATGAACAGGTCTTCAACCTTAACGGTTTTGGATATCAATCCTCTCTCAACTGCAAATTTCGTGAATGCTTCCCACTTCTCTTTCATCTGCACTTGAGTTGTTGCGAAAAATTCTAATGTGTCCCGAAAAGCAAGCTCCTCTAATTCTTTTCGTGAGTCAGGGTTTGCTTTTAAGAACAGTTGTAAAGCCTTTTCTGGGTTTTTCTTCGTAAAAGAAATTGCTTCTTTGATAGCCAAAATAAGATTCTTTGTGGTCTCTTTATTTTTCTCTAAGTATGAATCGTTAGTGATAATGACTAACTCATAATAATCTGGGATTCCGTGTTTCTCAAGCGCGAAAAAATCCGCTTCTGCCCCCTCAAGTTTTAACATGTTTATCTCGTAATTACGAAAAGGTCCGATAACAGCATCTATCTGACCACTGAGTAATGGTGCGATTATATTGGTACCGATGTTGATCAGTTCGTAGTCATCCTTCTTCAAACCGGCATTTTCAGCGATAGCATTGAATAGAAGCACATCCAAGGGTGCAACAGTATAGCCTATCTTCTTTCCTTTGAAATCTGCGGGAGTCTTAATTCCCGATTTTTTGAGAAAAGTGATTGTGTTCAGTGGATGCTCAACGAGTAACCCAATAGACTTTACGGGTAGTTCCTCCTCGCTTGCACGTGCGATCGTTACGCTCTGCTGATAGCTTACTGCAAAAGGATATTTACCTGCTGCAACCAGTTTGATCGGTGCATCAGCATCTCCTCCCCAAAGTAATTCAACTGATAAACCGTGCTTTTCAAAGATCCCATTTTCTTGTGCCACATAGAGTGGTGTATGATCAACATTCGGAAACCAATCCAGTAGTAATGTTACTTTTCCATTGTCGCAGCCATTAATGGGACCAAACAGAATCATAATACAACTGATTCCAAACATAATTCGTAGTAGTTTTTTCATGTTAATTCTCCTTATATATAGTAAAGTGAATAGCTAAAGAGATATTTCACCCCATACACCGATGGCGAAGAACTCCCAGCGTAGGGGCGAGGTCACCTCGCCCGTTGTGAAGTGTCTCATTAATTCTAAAATTCACTATAAATTAAGTGTAAGAACGATTTATCTGCCATTTGAAGTGTCAGTTAGATACTTGCGCCACGGCATTGCTAATTTTTCAACTAAAGTCATGAATGTAAATAAACCTAAACCTAAGGCAGTTAGACAGAGAATCGCTGCGAATACGAGTGAAACTTGTAATTGCGCGTTTGCCAATAACATGAGATGCCCAAGTCCTGCATTAGCACCTACCAATTCCCCAATTATCGCTCCTATAGTAGAAATTGAGATACCTATTTTCGCACCAGAAAAAATAAATGGAAGCGCAGCGGGTATCCGGACTTTCCATAGAATCTGCCAACGGGTTGCCCGGTGAATCCGAAAAAGACTTATCATATCCGGGTCTGTTGACTTCAAGCCATCCAGAGTATTCAACACAATTGCGAAGAAAACGATGATCGCTGCCATTATTACTTTTGACGCAATACCAAGGCCAAACCATACACCTAAAAGCGGTGCGATTGCAAACACTGGTACAGTCTGTGAACCAATTACGTAAGGATAGAAGGCTCTTTCTAAAATTGGAAACTCAAACATTAGAATTGCCAATGGAATGCCAAAACATAATGCAAGTAAGAAACCGAACAACATCTCTTGAAACGTTACATACGAGTGATGCAGCAATTGAATCCGTTCTACGAATAGGGTCACCATGATTCTTGATGGCGCGGGCAAGATATAACGTGGTATATCTTTTAGATATACAATAAGCTCCCATACTAATAAAATACCTAAGAAAATCAGAACTGGTAAAACATATTTGAGGAACAACCGCATCGGTTCTCTTAACAGCAAAAAAGCCGTTTTCCATTTTCGGTATAGGGAACATACCCGTTAATTTCTACTGGCTTAGCAGAGCGAAAATAGAAGCGACTTAACGTCTTTCAATGTAGAAGACGTTGCTCTTATATTTCCCTACGCTGGTATGACCCAGATCAGGTTCAAAGGGTGTTTTCTCAGCTCTTTAATCGTTAAAGAGCACCCCTTAATGTAAATCTAAAGTAATTATAACATAAAAAATGGCAAATGACAAGTATTGAATAGAATCCTGAATTTGATTCACTTGACCAATTGCCAACTATGCTGTATAGTATGAAAGACTTTGGAATGATAGAATATCAAAATGCTATGAGGGTTTCTATGAACACAACAAAAGAACGTGTCAGATGGGGAATACTGAGCACAGCCAATATTGCTTCAAAATTAGCACAGGCAATTAATCTCGCCCAGAACGCTGAATTGATCGCAATAGCAAGTCGCACTCATGAACGTGCCACTGAATGGGCAAAAAAGCACAGTGTCCCAGTTGCTTATGGAACATATCACGAACTCCTCTCAGATTCTTCATTAGATGCAATTTATATTCCACTTCCCCCTTCTATGCACGCTGAATGGACAATCCGAGCTGCAGAACACGGCAAACATGTCCTTTGTGAGAAACCGTTGTCAGTAACTGCCGATGAAGCAACTGTTATGGCGGATGCCTGTCGTCAAAACGGAGTGCAATTGATGGATGGTGTCATGTGGGTGCATCATGAACGGACAAAACTCATGAAACAGGAACTTGTGAATTTAGGAGATCTTCGGAGAGTCACTGCTGCCTTCACATTCAATTGGAAGACAATTCCAACCAACAATATCCGCGCAAAACCAGAACTCGGAGGCGGCAGCCTTGGAGACCTAGGCTACTATTGTGTGAGAGCGATCCTGTGGGCATTCGAGGAACTGCCAACAAGGGTTTACGCAACTGCGCGGCACAAAGTAGGAGTAGACTTCAACTTGTCAGGTATTTTATGGTTTGACAACGACCGTATTGCTACACTGGATTGCGGATTTGATACGAGCCTACGAAAATGGTTTGAGGTTGCTGGAACAGAAGCATCATTGGTATGTGATGATTTCACTGTTCCTACATCAGAAAACACCGCAAGGTTTTGGGTCCACGGACCTGATAATGTCAAACATGAAACGGGTCATTGTAGACAAGAGGTCAATATGGTTGAACGTTTTTCAGCAATCGTGCAATCTGATAACCTTGAACCTGAATGGTCAGATGTAGCAGTAGACACAATGTGTATTTGTAGTGCTCTACGGGAGTCAGATGAAAAAGGAAACATTGTTACTTTGGTATAACAAGAAGGTCTATTAGCAATATGAAGATTACAAAGATTGAAACCTTTATTGTAGATGGTGGTTGGCGACCCTGGATTTTTGTCAAAGTTGAAACTGACGAAGGTGTTATCGGTTACGGTGAGTGTAGTGATGGTAGAAATCCAAACGGTGTGGCAGGCACAATTCAAGATCTGACCCCTTTATTGATTGGGCGCGATCCTCGCGCCTATGAGATGCTGTTTTGGGACATGATTCGCGGTTCACGACAGAGTCCGGGTGGCATCGCAGCAAAAGCAATCGCAGGGATCGAATTGGCTCTGGTTGATATAAAGGCTAAGGCTTTAGATATTTCAGTTATTGAACTCTTTGGTGGTCCAACCCGTGAGAGTGTGCGAGTCTACTGGTCCCATTGTGGATCTTCACGGGTGGGGAATTATGAACTTATTGGTGTTCCACCACTAAGAACGATGGAAGACATCACGGCATTAGGACAGGAGGTCGTTGATAAAGGATTCACTGCACTCAAAACAAACATCGTTATACCGGGAGAGCCTGCGTCTGTCTATTTCAGCGGTTTTGGTGGTGGGTCTGGCACTACAGATGGAAATGTAACCTCTGAACTCCTCCGACACATTGAAACGCTTGTCAGTACTTTCAGAGACGCAATCGGACCTGATGTCGGTCTTAATCTTGACCTGAATTTCAACTTTAAACCTGAAGCATGCATGCGTATCGCGCAGATGTTAGAACCGTACAACTTGCTCTGGTTAGAGATTGATATGTATCATCACGACGCCATACGACAGATTAAAGATTCCACAACGACTAAAATATGTACAGGTGAGAATCTGTACTATATGCGAGAATATATCCCATATTTTGAATCACGTGCTGCGGACGTATTTATGGTTGATGTGCCTTGGAATGGATTCTCGCAGTCAAAGAAGATTGGGGATTTAGCGGAAGTATATCAGTTCAATGTTGCGCCGCACAACTATTACAGCCATCTTGCGACTTATATTAGCGCGAGTCTATGTGCTGTCCTGCCGAATGTGCGTATTATGGAAGTGGATATTGACGACGTTCCGTGGAAGGATGATCTGACGACACATGTACCAGAAATTGTTGATGGATATATGAAAATACCTACAGGACCGGGGTGGGGAACTGATCTGAATGAAGAGGTCGTAAAAGCACATCTTTGGGGTGATAGGAGAGGGGATTGGTAGGGATATTCCCATCATGTCGCATAACTACGCCTTTTGCTCCACCATGCTTGAGAGAATACCGAGGATTCTGTCACATTCTGCGATTTGGTAGATTGTCATATCAATGTGTAGGCACTTTTCTTCCAACTTGAGAAATTGCCACTCTGTTCCTGTAGTTGCAGCTCCATAAATACGCGAGATGTCATTGCCTTTGTCAGCGTTAAAACGTTGTGCAGCGAGCATTTCAGCGACACATTGACCAAGCCCAAACTTCGGGTCTTCCTTCTTCGCCTCAACAAGAATAATGACGGGTGCTTGCAAATAGAATTGTTCTGGTGACAAACTGACAAGGAAATCGGCTACACCCGTTAGTCCTTTTTCAACATCAACGTTGAAATCAATGCCTGAAAAGAAACTGATACGATGATCAAATTGCTCTAATAGTTCAAATAATACATTGGCGACGATTAATTCTGAACGCGCCTTCTCTGTGCCTATTGCGGCAGCCACCGGTACTTTTTTCTTGAGTATTATCGTGAGCAATTCGCTTGGGACCATCGGTTCCAGGTCAGAAAAAATGCCTATGGACCGAACTGTTTCTAACTGAAATTCTTTTTGTACTGTTTCTAAGGTGAAATTGCTATAAGCCATTACATTAACCCTCCAAACAAATAGTATAACAGAATTCCCTGCTGCAATTCGTTTAATAACTCACTCCTGAATTAGATTCTCAGGAATTGAAATACTTCACGCCTGTTGCTCAACCATACTCGCGAGGATACCGAGGATTTTGTTACATTCCCGAATTGAATAGGGTTCCCTATCAATATAGAGTTGCTGTCCTTCCAATTTAAGGAATTGCCAGACTGTGCCTGTAGTTGATGCCCCATAAATGACAGGAATGACGTTACCTTTCTGGGTATTAAAGTGTTGTGCGGCGACCATTTCTGCAATACACTGACCGAAACCAGAAACAGGATTTTCTCGCTTTGCTTCAACAAGAATGATTATGGGTGCTTCTAAATAGAATTGCACAGGTGAAAGACTTACCAGAAAATCACACACGCCTGTTAAACCCTTTTCAACATCAACACTGAAGTCAATTCCTGAAAAGAAACTAATTCGTTTCTCAAACTTTTCGCGAAGTTCAACAAGAATATCGGTGACAATTAGTTCCGAACTCGCTTTCTCTGTGCCGATAGCAAGAGCTAACGGTACTTTTTTTGCCAGTGCAGTGGTGAGATGTTCACTCGGTACTACCGGTTCTATTTTGGAAGAGATATCCGCAGCTTCATCAGTCTCTAATTGAAAGTTTTTACGAACTGTTTCTAAAGTAAAGTTACTATACACCATTTCCAAATCTTCAGAATACCTTACACTTGTTGCTCAACCATACTCACCAGGATACCGAGGATTTTATCATACTCTGCGATTTGGTACGCTGCTGTATCAATGTGCAGTTTGGAGTTCTCCAATTTAAGAAATCGCCAATCTGTTCCTGATGTGGTAGCCCCATAAATCCGAGGAATTTCGTTTTCTTTTTCAGTGTTAAAACGTTGTGCAGCAAGCATCTCAGCGACACACTGACCGAGTCCTGCAGTTAAATCTTCCTTCTTTGCCTCAACAAGAATAATAACAGGTGCCTCTAAAGAGAGTTGGTCGGGTGATTTGCTTATCAGAAAATCACAGACTCCAGTCAAACCCTCCTCCGTATCAACGTTGAACTCAATTCCTGAAAAAAGACTGATACGTTGGTTAAAATGCTCCAGCAGCTCAAACAGAACATCTGCGACAATCAGTTCTGACCTTGCCTTTTCTGTGTTTACGGAAGAGGCTACTGATACCTTTTTTGCAAGATCTGATATAAAATGGTCGCGCGGACTCACCGGTTCTATGTCTCCAAAAATGCCTATGGACTGAACCGTCTCTAACTGAAAGTTTTTACGCACTGTTTCTAAGGTGAAATTGCTATATGCCATTACGTTAACCCTCCTAATAAATAGTATAGCAGATTGTGCCTTCGTGTGTCCAATTATCTCCGTATTACCTACCTGTGTCGTAAAACTTGACATATCCCAATAAATACAGATATAATATTGATATGTCGTCCTATGACAGAATCTTCAAACACGTTACGGGTGAGTTCCCGCATGACTTAGCAGTGTTAGCACTGAAAACATCGGATTTAACGGAAACCGCAACGGATGTAAAAGTCTCAGTATCACCAAATGGTTTTGGACCCTATCCAGAAATCCCAAAGGAGATGGGTATTCCAAAGGATAAGGAGGATGTTTTCTGGGAGAATATGTCAAAAACTCCTCATCATGAATTACTCGCTCGTGTTCGAATTAAGTTATATCAACAAGGCATAAAAGCTGAAGGAACAACTTTTTTACGAAATGGACTCGTTTACCCGATCATAAAAGGTGTCCTTTACGTTGAATGGGGTACACGGGCAAATCCGAATGGTAGTGTTGAAAGATATGTTTCGCGTTCTACGGGACATCCAGACGATAGTTTTAGAGACATATCAAAGGGTATCATTTTAGAAACTGATATACCAAGTCACTTCAAAATTTACACATACCCAGATGGGGGTATTGATCCCTACAAGTTCTTAAATTTATCAAAGGACTAATTTTATAATGAAGTCAATAATTACTTGCACATAATTGTAGCGCAAACTTTTAGTTTGCGTACACTACTGCACAAACTAAAAGTTTGTGCTACAACACAGTTCCGTCTTTCGATTTTGGTCTCGCGTATCAAAAGTGTGCATATATTTTTGTATTTCACTATAATAAAAAAACTGTACTTAGACTTGCAAATACTCAATTTGGATTTGTGTGTGATCTGACATATTCCTGTGGGATGGAATGAATCAACGCATCAACCATCTGTCTGTAACGTTTTTTGTCCTTTGAGTGCTTGCTTGCATCTTCGACCTGTTTCCAGAAATAATCTATTGAAGAGTCTACAGGTAAAATGCTCAGCGTATACCTATAATACTTTAATGCCTCATCATATAGTTCATTGGCGGCATACGCATGCCCAAGTGTTAATGGATAGTAGAAACTGGATTCTGTATCATGATGCAAGGCATATAGTGCATGTTTCAGTGCTGTTTCTGGAAAGATACCTTTTTTAAGAAGTGCTTCTGCTATCTTGTGACGATAACGTGCACTCCGTCTGTTCTCTACATACCTTATTTTTAACCACTCAGCATAGGCAAGTTCGGCTTTCTCTGCTTCACCTGCTTTTTTATAGAGATCACCTAATAGTTCGTGAAGGACAGAACTATTTTGCATTTTAGGTTTTATTTTTTCAAGAATAGCAATGCGTTTGTCACCTTGTCCTTCTCCAGAGTAAAGTTCAGAAAGTGTCCGTATAATTGCATCAGAATTCACTTGTTCTTCTGGTAAGTCTAATGCTCGTAGATATACGGATGCAGCATCGGAAGTCCGGTTCTGTTCCAGATACAGCTTCGCTAACAGATCGTAATTTCGGTAGTTATCAGGATTAAGCGCAATTGCTTTTTCATAATAAGACACTGCTTTTGTTAAGTTCTCTGTCTTTGGCGTTACCGATATTGGACGTTTATACTTTTCAAGTTTTGCATTGCCGATGAGTTGACCGTCGTTCTGATTGGGTGTACTATCGGAGATCCGACCTTCCGTTTCTGTGTCAAATTTCCAATATGCGATCAGACCGGGTTCATCTCCGTTCAACTGCTTATTCATATCGGAACGTATCTGAGTTTCTGTGCGTGCGATGTTCCAGATCCGAACTTCATCAATTAACCCTGCAAAAGATGCGTGTTCAGATCTTTCTTCTTCATGTGAACAACCTATTCGTAATGGGAGTGTTGTTCTGTGTATATTGTTCTGATTACTAAAGCTATTTCTACCCACTTCAAAACCGTTGAGATAAAGCTTCATGATATTCATTTCTGCATCGATCGTTGCCGCAACATGGTACCAGTTATCTTTTTGGATAGATTCGATTTCAGATACTGTATACCTTAGTGGACGTCCTCCTGGTGATGTGTCAAAGAATATGTTCCCTTCATCAAACATCCAGAGTGTAAATTGGCGATGCGTAATATTCGGTTGGCGTTTGTTACCTTTGAAGAGTATAGCGGTACAGGTATTGGGAAAATCTGTGGGTTTGATCCAGGCAGAAATCGTCACTTGTTTGGAGATATTGTTGATGATTTCACTGTCGTCAATTTCGACATAACTTCCATCTCCGTCTAATCTGAGACCGTTGCTTTCTATGACTTCAACTATCTTACGGTCTACTCTCTGATACAGATCTCCCAACTTCCTGTACCAATCGGCATATTCAGGGTCCAGTTCTGTGAGTTTTTCATACTGCTGAATTGCTTCTTTAATCTTACCGGCAGCTTCATAACTTTCAGCGAGTCTGGCAATTAGGTAATGGTTGTTAGGTGTCTTCTCCAGCGTGTTTAGTTGTATCGGAATCCACTCTTCATATAGGTTTCCTTCCTTTGCCCACTCACGGATTGCATTTTCTGCCATATTTTGTGTGCTGTTACTTCTGGTATTGTCTGCTAATTTCTGATATGCTTCAACAGCTTCTTTGTAACGTCCTGCTCTACGATAACTTTTCGCAAGTATAACGTGTAAAGTATCCAGAATAGGTCGATCAACGTCACTGAGACTTAAACCTATCGCAGTTTTTGAGAGTTCAATCGCTGGTTCATACATTCTGTTTTCAATACAGATTGTTGCAAGCGAACCAAGATATCGCATGTCATTTCTCTCTGAGTTGTCAGCAAGTGCGATTCTTGCTTGGTTGAGCATATCTTTGGCTAATTCCGGTTGCTGGCTTTTTTGCAATGCAGCCGCAGCATAATAAAGATAATGTACACTGTTAGGATTTAATCTACCAAGTACTTCAAACATTTCAGAAGATTTCTGATAATCCTTTTCTTCCCAATATATCTTTGCCATTATTGTGAGTAAAACAGGATTGTCCTTGTTTTCTGCAAGTTTATTTTCATAGTGTGTTCTCAACACATCAAGTTTATCTTGAGTTCTGAACGCATCAATCATAGAATCACGTGCTGTTTCCAAAAATATAAGGCTATGAACACGGGAGTAATTCTATCAGCAGTGACGGTATAAGTTTTGCTGTCTACCTGTAAATGCACTTGGCGTTCATAAGGTTCTATTACTGAGTCAATTCTGCCGAGATCCACATATAGTTTGAGTAATTCACCAGAGATTATTGATTTCTCATTAGCATTAGCTGTCATGTCGTGTGCTTTGTAATATGACTCAACTGCCTTTTCTAATTCCCCGTTTTTATGTAAGTTTTCAGCAATTAATTTTTGCATCGCAAAATTCTCTGTGCCAACTTCTTTCGCTTCTTGTATCTTCTGTTCTAAATTCCCATTAAAACGATACAGATAGAGCAATTTTCGTTCAAGTTCTTCCCGCGTGGAATCTGATGTAGTGAATAGACTTGCCTTTTTCAATGCATTTTCAGTGGCATCTATATCCATATTGAAAAAATTAAGCCTTGCAAGTCTCAGATATGTTTGTATGTTTTCGTATCCTAACTCGGTTGCTTTGTTATAGTTAGCGATAGCTGCGGTTTCATTGCCATCTATTTCATAGAGGTTAGCAATGCGTGCATAATGTACACCATTTTCTGGTTCTGTCTGGATGTAGTCGAGCACAAAATCAAGTGCTTGCTTGTTTTTACCAGCTGCTCGTAAGCTGCTAACAATGCCATCTTGATACGCTAAGTTATCTGTGTCCGTTTCAAGTAGTTTAGTATAGGTTTGTATAGCCTTATCATGCTGATTCGTTTGGGAATAAAGCGTTGCAAGCTGCAGTTGAGATTTGGTGTCATCGGGTGCAGCAATCACGATTCGTTCATAGATTTCTATTGCTTGTTCTAATTGGTTTAGTTCTACGTGTTGTTCTGCTTTTCTGATGAATTCTTCAATAGGTGATCAGTCTTCTTCGATTTCCTGTGCTTCAAGTCCGGTCATGGATACACTTAAAGTGATTAATATCAGAAAGACAGTGTAAAAGGATTTCAATCGTGACAAAAACCTATACCTCCTAATAAGCTGTGCAGCTACAAACGTATTTCTTGTTATACCATTTCCAATTGATA
>JAAXGN010000108.1:0-38824 GCA_012267415.1 Candidatus Poribacteria bacterium
TAATTGTATAATCTACCATAATATTGCTTGGGGCTTGGTATTTTACAAAAATCTTACTCCTCTCTTTACTCATAATTCTACTATAAATTTACACACCCAAATTTATTCTAATTCAAACTTCAACATAATTTTCAAAAAAGCAAAATAAACATACAAAAATTGAACATACAAAAATTGAACATACAAAAATTATATATGTGATATAATGATATTAGGGCAGTACTTTATGAACAGAGTCTTTTTATTACGGGAGACGTGTGCATAAAAAGTACCGATGTAAAATATACTCTTAAAAGTAGTCAGCACACGCTGTGTGCCGTCAACAAGATGAGAATATTATCTTAGGAGACGAAATATTATGTCTGAAACTTTTCAACCAATTACCTTGAAATCTCCTCAGATGTTGGAAATCTACGATTTGGTAAAGAAGGTTGCTCCAACAGATAGAACCGTTCTTTTAAGTGGAGAAACTGGCGTCGGGAAGGAAATCATCGCCAATCAAATTCAGAAGTTGAGCCAAAGAAAAAACAGACCATTTTTAGCGATTAACTGTGGTGCATTCCCTGATGATGGACTGCTGCAAAGTAAACTGTTTGGACATGAAAAGGGTTCATATACCGGGGCAACACAACAGCGATTGGGATTGTTTGAACAGACAGATAGTGGGACCCTGTTCCTTGATGAGATTGGCGAAATGGATATGGAAGTACAGTCAATGTTACTTCGGTCATTAGAAACACAGGAATTCACAAGGCTTGGTGGGAATAAGACAATTAAGGTTGACGTTCGCGTCATCACTGCTACAAACAAGAACCTAAATTCAGCATTAAAGAAGAAGGAATTTAGATCAGATCTCTATTATCGCTTAAACCGCTTCCACATCCATATTCCGCCACTTCGCGAACGGCGTGAGGATATACTTGACTTAGCAGAATCGTTTACAGCTGAAATCAGTATTGAACAGAACAAACCGATAAAAGGAATGTCAGATGGTGCCCGCGATTGTTTATATAATGCCACTCTCCCTGGTAATATTCGACAGCTCAGAAATGCAATTGATAGCGCGATAATATCAACAGATTCTGATGTTATTTCTCTTGGGGATTTACCTGTGGATATTGGGTTTGTTAAGCAAGAGTTCTTAAATACTCCCGAATCAGATGATAATCATGATATGACGGTACCTTCTGATATACTCAGAATTCTTTCAAAAATATCGGTTACTGAATTTATAATAATTTTTGGGGCAGTCCCTAATTCCGTATGGCAGAAATTACCTGAACAGTCGCAACAAAAAATTATACGTGAGGCTTCTTACCATTTGTCTAAACTCTTGGGTGCTCAAAGAGATGCAATCAGTATCAATGGAAAGAACAAGAATCAGATCCTATCTGAAGTTGCAAAAATAAGGATCGAAAAATACGGTTCTGCTAACAAAGCAGCAGCATCGTTAGGTATAGATCGCAGAACGCTTAAATCATACACAGAGAGTAGATGAAGTATAATAGGGACTATCCACCTTTATACATTATAGTGAACATTGACAATAATAATACAAAGATCTTGTAGGAGGGAACTCCGATTCCCGACTGAACGTTTTGATAGTCGGGAATCGGCCAGAAATATGTTAACTGGCCTCCTACAAGTCAAAATGTCCCATTAGATCAATCGTTTACCATAAATGTTCGGTCAATATTCTCTTTCAGTTGGTTAATAATGGCAGTCTCAATTTCTTCAAGTTTTCCATCACTGTTTTCATCATTAAGAGATTCTATCAGTTTTGCAAGTTCACTCCTTCCGGCATTATCGCATGCCCTGAGGGTGCCAACCAATTCACTCATCTGTGGTAAGACATAAGCCTTGAAGCAAGGCGTTGCCCATTTCAGTTCACCTGTGATGACGTCTAACTCATCAACACGGGTCTTTAATTCTGCTTCTAATTTTTTAAGTTCTGGATGCGTTGCAGATTCTCTTGCTTGAATAACCTGTTCCTCAAGTATTACTAAGTCTCTTACTTTATTTACTATCATGTCAGCTCGTTCTTTAGCTGCTCTTGCTTCTTGATCTGTCATTGTTTAAGTCCTCCCCTGACTATTCACAAATTGACACTTCTAATGGATTAATTATGATGACAATATCATACATTAACACTATGAAAAAAGCAATAATTTAAATACGGGGTGTGTAAATATTAGGTCCCTCTTTTTGTCTGAATCGCGGATTGGTGCGGATTTCACAGATTTCGCGGATTTTTGAGTTTGCCTCTCTCAAGTTCTTATTCTAAAGTGAACCTAAATCCCTTGAAAGGAGTTTATCTTGCCAAACCCCTTCCGTGAAATCCGCGTCCTCCGCGACAATCCGCGATTCAGACAAATGAGACGCTACTTCAATATTAGCATCCTGCGTGTTGCGGTAAAATCACCTGCGGTGAGGGTGTAGAAATGCACGCCACTTGCGACTGCTTCACCTTGTGCGTTTCTGCCATCCCAATACGCAGCACGATTGCGATCATGATACTTGCCGACTGCTTGGTGTCCTAATGCCAACGTTCTCACTAGCTTCCCATCCGCAGCATAGATGTGTAATGTCACATCCGTCGGTTTTGCTAATTGATACGGGATCCACGTCTCTGGGTTGAATGGATTCGGGTAGTTTTGTAGCAATGAATTCCGTTTTATGTCTCCCAAAGTGACAAGTTTTTTGTCTTTTATCTCAACATCAAATTGTCCGTTCATGGTATTCGTGACAGTCCACAAGTGTATGGTGCCATCTGAACTCCCGGTAGCAATAGTGCTACCGTCTGGACTAAACGCAGGATTCCAGACACCATTTGTATAGCTCGTGAGAGTTTGAAAGTTCTCATCTGGGTTTCCATCCCAGAGCATAATGGTGCCGTCCCGACTCGTGAGGACAATAATGCTGCCATCTTGACTAAATGCCATACTCCAGACAGCGACCCCAGTGACTGTACCTATGTTTTCACCTGTGTCTATATCCCATAGACGTACTGTCTCGTCCTCACTGGCACTCACAAGAATTTTCCCATCTGGACTAAAGACGACACAACGGACAGTCTCTGTATGTGCTGTGAGGGTACGGAGGATTGTTCCCGTCTCAGTATCCCACAAGCGTACTGTATTGTCAAAGCTACCTGTTGCGATAATCTTTTCATTGGGACTAAACGCCACACTCCAGATAATATCCGTATGTCCTGCAAGGGTGCGTAGGTGCTTACCTGTCTCAGCGTCCCATAGACGCACCGTCCTGTCTGCACCAGCACTTGCGAGTGTGTTGTCATTCGGACTGAACGCAACGTTATAGACTGCACCTGTATGTCCTATGAGGGTATGTAGGAGCTTTCCTGTCTCAGTACCCCACAGACGTACCGTTCCATCCGAACCGCCTGAAGCGATTTTCATTCCATCCGGACTAAACGCAACGCTCCAGACAACACGTGTATGTCCTACAAGGGTATGGAGACGCTTCCCTGTTTCAGTGTCCCATAGATATACGTTCCAGTCCCAACTACCTGATGCGATCTTCTTTTCATTCGGACTAAACGCCACATTCTCAGCACTCCATATATGTCCCTCAAGTGTACGTATAATTTCGCCTGTGTTGACCTGCCATAGTTGCACGTTTTCATTCCTACTACCAATTGCAACAGTGCTGCCATCCGGACTAAGCGTTCCACCAACGAAACTATTCATATTGCCCGTGAGCGTAGTGTGCCTGTTTTCACCTGTGTTGACATCCCAAAGTCGAATGGTTCCGTCTGTACCTGCGCTGACAAACGTGTCGCCATCCGGTAGAAAAACAGTACTATAGACATTTTTCGGATTACCCACAACTGGTTCAGGTCCTGTGAGGGTGTGTCTGTTTTCACCAGTGGTAACATCCCATAACCGCAAGGTGCCTTCTCGACTAACGGTGGCAAGAATGGTACCATCTGGACTAAACACCACCCTCTGGTACGTGTCCGCATGTGCACCTATGGCTCCGAGGTTACGTATGAAGTCGCCTGTGTGCACATCATATAGACGCAACGTTCCGAATGCCCCGGCGCAGGCAAGCGTACTGCTGTCAAAACTAAACGCTAAGAAACGTAATTGGACAGTGAAATCAGTGATTGTGCGTCTATTTTCACCTGTGTTAGCATTCCATAACCGTACGGTACCATCTTCACTAAAACTGGCAAGGGTGCTACCATCTGGACTAAACGCAATGTGCCGAACCGCGTCAGTATGTCCCGTGAATGTGCGTATGGTTTCACCAGTATTTACATCATATAGATGTATACTGTAGTCCTGGATACCTACCGCAATGGTACTACCGTCCGGACTAACCGCGAAGGTGATAGTCCAATTAGTCTGCCGTGTGAGTAGATTAAGTTCTTTACCGGTGTCTGCATCATATATCCATATACCGATAAAAGTTGACACAGCTAACTTCGATCCATCCGTTGAGTATACCACATCACCATTAACTCTTCCTTTACCGAGGCGAATCTCCGAGCCATCGGGCAAACCCCATGTTGGGAAGTCTTGTGCAAAAATGTTTGTTGTGGAGGCGAATGCTATGAATGCTATGAATGTAATTGCTGAAATTAGAGAATGGCTGTTTTGCATAGTGGGTTTCCGCTATTTTTCCTACATTTTACCACATTTTCTTGAAATCTTCCATCCAAACATCCTTCCACTCTAATGCCAAGGAATAGAATACTATTATCCATTATGGCAGCACCAGCGGTGCGGAATGTGTATAGAAACGTAAATGATCCCAGTATCCAAGCACCAGCGGTGCGAAAGGTGTATTGAGAACATTTAAAACGTATTGCAGCTACTGATCCCGTTCAACAGTAACAACCTGTCTATTAAGATCAAAAATCCTTAATTGACCATGATCAGAACCAAAAACAAGCATTTCACCGTCAGGACTAAAATCTATCCCCTCAACATCAGAACCTAAATCAACGAGTGTTGTGATAAATTCACCTGTTTCTGAACAAGCATAGGATTATCAATTACTACACGTTGCGGTTCTGGTATTGTTTCACCAAAGTGCTGTGCGACAAGCACTAAATCTAATACATTCACAGTACCATCACCCGTCACATCCGCAACAGGATTGGTAGTGCCGAAATTTTGAGCGACTAACACCAGATCCAACACATTCACTACTCGGTCTTGATTGACCAAGGGGTTTCATTCGTGCTTTCCTCATCAGTTGTAGCGTTCTGTCCAATACTCAACCTAGTAAAATCGATATATAATCCGATTGAAACAAGGACACAAACTATTAGCGATTTTATAGTTAATCTTTTCATTTTATTTTTCTTTTTATTAGTTGAAAGCCATAATTAGACTTTATGTAAGTATTGTGTATGTAACCATAGGGAAGCTGCCTATTTCAATTTCAGCATACTACGCGTAGCAGTGAAATCACCTGCTGTCGCCAACATTGAACATTAAAGATTGATTTGATTCTGCTTATGACATATCATATAATTAAGATAGTCTTCATAGTTAAACTTTGAAAGGCAAGGAATTCTAAAATGACACAAGAAAGATTTCAAGAACACATTCTAAAAGAACTGTCTGAAATGAAAAGTTTGTTTATCAAAAACGAACAAGATCACAGCGAACTTTCTATGAAAATAGAATCTGTCAAGAGTGATGTCCGAGTGCTAACATCAAAGTTTAATTGGTTATTAACTATTCTTTCACCCGTCGCTACCGCTGTATTAGTCGGTCTTGTTAAAGTGATATTTTTCAAGTGAGGATTTTAACCACATCATCTTGAAATCTTCCGCCCTTCCATCCTTCCATGAATAAAATTACTTCAGTATTAGCATCCTGTGCGTAGCGTAAACTGCCAGTTTGCGCCTCTTATGGCACAATCTGCCAGATTGTGCTACATAATTAGCAACTTAGGCTACTTCAGTATTAGCATCCTACGTGTTGCCGTGAAATCACTTGTGGTGAGCGTCTAGATATACACACTGCTTATAACAGAAATTAGTTCTCTGCTTTCAAATCTGCCCAAATGGTAGTAAGTTTTCCGCGAGCAGAGATTAAGCCTCTTAACCGAACAGTTGCTAACTGCTCCCGAACACCCGCATGTGAAACATCTTCTATCCGATAATAGTAGACGGTGTTCGGTTTGGCAGTAGTGTCTGTCCACGTGTATTCGTTACGCTCCCCCGTTGTTCCTGCGCCTTGTATCATTGATGGGTTGACGACTCTGAATTCACCATCCTTTGTTTTACTCCGGTAGATATAGAACCCCGCGTTATCCACCTCTGATTCGGTTGTCCATTTGAGGATAACGCCAGCTTCGGTGTGTTCTGCCCGGAAATGGGATAGATTAACAGGCAAGGGTTCACCACCCCACTCTATGTATATCTTGACATTCGGATTCTTTTGCAAGAGATCAAAGAGCGGTTTTCTGTTCTTAACTGGGTTTCCCTCAAGACGTAATTCTCTGAGATTGACGAGTTCAGACAGTGGACTGACATTACTAATATTATTATTTTGAAGGTATAACCTGTGTAAATTGGTTAACTTGGCCAATGGACCGATGTCGCTGATTTGATTATAACCAATACTTAATTGTCTAAGGTTTACAAGTTGGGACAGAGGACTGACATCGATGATTCGATTGCTAGTAAGAAATAAATCTCTTAAATTCGTCAATCTTGTGAGGAATGTTATGTCCTTGATTCTATATCTTGAAAGATTCAACACTTCTAACGCCGTAAATTTTGCGATCGGAGAAAAGTCAAGAATCTCCGTCTTTAAATTGATAAGTTGTAGATTTCGCAATCGGGTCAACTCCCAAACTGGGCTAATATCACTGATTGGACCATTACCGAGAGATAAGTGTTCTAATTTTTTCAATGATGGAAGAAACGATATGTCAGCGAGTGAGTCACCCGATAAGCTTAACCGTCTTAAGTTTGATAGATCTTTGAGGGTCGTTAGGTCGCGAATTGGATTGTCCCAAAGATGTAAATTCAACAATTTCGGCAACTTTAAGAGTGGGGTTATGTCCGTGACCCTATTCCGATACAAATTTATAAAATTCAGATTGATTGCATGTTTGAGACCTGTAAGGTCTGTTATCTGAGGCCTCTCATCGCCGACATTTATCAATTCTCTTAGACTGAACATATCTATTTGCGTGATAGGATGGTCGGATGCCAAACCAAGTTCTTCTCGGATAGCTGCTGCTAATACTTGATCTGGTATTGAAATTGCTTCGGCTGGCGGCAGCAAACCGGTAACATCAATATCAAACCAATGACTCACAAAGTTCCCATGTTTATCTATAACCTGCAGCTGTATTTTATTGCTATCTACTAACTCAGATGTTATAAATTTAACAGTGGCACGTTTACCGCTTAAACTCTCATAAGCAATTACACTGGGGAAAAGGTCATAAACTTTTAACAATTGCGCTTGATGCAGTCCATCGGGATCTGTTACCTCAAATTGAAGACGGATATTGGCCGGTGGTGCGGCGAGGCTTGGTGTAAGCATTTTAACATTCGTATCCAGGTTAAAGGCTTCCTGGGTTGGGTTGAAGTAGCGATTAACGTTCAACCGCTCGGCTGTACAAAATGAATTGGTCATCCGCTCATTATGACCTAGCCGAGTGAAAATCAGGTTGGCATCCAAGCGACTATCGTGCTGTAATCCAAAAGCATGTCCGAGTTCATGGATGGTAGCATCAAGAAAAGTGGTAATGAGAGCCCTTCCGCTAAGGTTACCTCCACTGCCCAAACCTACTACGAATCTACCTGGAGCTCCGAGAGACTTAAGGGTTCTACTACTAGTATCTAAAGCAAGACAGTAAATATTCTTTGACATATCAAACTGTTCTTCAATTTCTTTCCATACTATCGAGGACCCAGTAGAAGGATTCTGATAATACGCCTCGTTGAATTTTCCGTTCACATGATGGACTTTAACATTTCCGTTTTCATCCGTTTCATATCTAAATGTTTTTCTACCGAACCCGTGTGCTTCCATCTGGTCGGCATAAAACTTTTGTACATCTTTGGCCTCTGCATACAGTTTTGAGTCCATATTGGGATCGGGTTCTCGGTCATTTGGTATAAAATATATGAACCGTACGACATATTCAGGTGAGTCTTCTTGAGCAAAACTATCTGGCACAAACGTAAGCCTTACAAATACGAACACTGTAAGTATGAAACATAGAGTTGTTTTCATCAGGGGTTGTTCTCCTTAATGTGAGAGTGTGGTCTCTGCGATTGTGTGAATACACAGAAACCACTGAAGTTAGAAACGGTTATGATTAAGTTTATACGGTTGTATTTATGTTTTACAAAACAACAGTAACAATATAGCAATAGGCAGTAATTGTCAAATTATTTTCTATAGCCTATCTGTAACCCACTTATTAAAGAAGCACAATCAAGGCTGAATGTGCTACGGATATATCACGATGGTTGGTGTACGGAGAGGGGTAATGATAGAAAAAAGTTTTAGAAAGAAGCACAATTTCATGCCAAAAACTTTACACATCTTTCAGGTTCAGGACTTATTGACATTCTAACAGCGAGTGTGTATAATAATACTACGCATGTCATTTCAGATTATTGGAGTAGATTGATGAGATCTTTTGGAACATTCGGTCCTGTTTTTCCGGACAAGAATTATGTCGTCTCTCGCCATGATGAACTTAAAGATTTCATTCATCGTGTGAAACAGGGTAGATATATTGTGCTATTCGCACCACGTCAGACTGGTAAAACGACCTTTTTTAGAAATGCAATTGCTACACTAAAAGAACAGGAAACAGAATATCTGCCTATACAACTCAACTTTGAAAAATTTGTGGAAACCAATGCAGATAGGTTTTATGACGCTATCGGAAAGGATATCTGCAAAGAGATTAATTCTGCTATTAAGGATCGGGAAGAATTACCAAAGAATCATATCTCTAAATTCTTGAATTCAGTTACTTTTACAGACCATATTTCCCTGGCTGATTTTTTTGACGACTTTGGTAAACTTATAAAGAGTATTCGTTTAGTCATCATATTTGACGAATTTGATGGTATCCCACCTGATGCACTCCGTGGATTCCTACACTCCTTACGTTCTATCTACCTATCCAACTTAGAGTATAAATGTCCTTACAGTGTAGGCATTGTGGGTGTCAAGAATATCACACAACTGAATTATGATCGTTCTATATCACCCTTCAATATCCAGGATGAGTTTAAACTATCAAACTTTACACTTCAACAAGTTCAAGAACTTTATACACAATACACTGATGAAGTTGGACAAGAAATTGACACGAGTGTCATCAAAGCAATACATAAACATTCTGCAGGTCAACCCTTTCTGGTAAATAGATTTGGGCAAATTCTTACTGAGGAGATTAACATACTGAAATCTGAGATAGTTCAGATGGATCACTTTAATGTAGCTTACAAACAACTACTTCAGGAAAGCAATACAAATATATCACATCTTGCAGGAAACTTACGGAAAAATCCGCGTCTTGAAAGATTCTTGATGGGGATCGCATTAAATGGTGAAAACCGACGATTCAACCTTGACAATGAGATTATTAGTGAACTCGCAACTTATGGGATAATCACTCAAGATGAAAATGGATTGTGTGCAGTTCATAATCCTATCTATCTCCAACGTGTGATACAAATGTTCCAACCATTGATTAATGGGCTTGAAGATCAATACTTCACTGAAGATGGTCCCCATGATTTTAAAGAATTTGTCACTGCTGGCGGACAACTGCAAATGGATATTCTAATTGAAAACTTTAGTAACTTCATATCCCGAGCAGGTTTTAGAATTCTCCACGTACCAGAGACACCTCAGGAATTTGTTGGTCAATATCTCTTATTCGGATATCTTGATGAATATGTTAACCTTATAGGTGCAACGATGTTTCTTGAAATACCGACAGGTAGAGGTAGAGCAGATCTCATTGTTGTACACAAGCGTAGAAAGTATGTCATTGAAACAAAAATATGGAGAAGTGAAACATCCTATCAATCAGGAAAAAAACAGCTTGCAGCTTACATGAAAAATGAGAATGCAAAAGAAGGTTATTACATAGTATTTGACTATCGAGAAAAGTCAATCTCTAAAGTTGAAACAGATACTGTTGATGGGTTAGTGATTCACAGTTATGTCATACCTGTGTTACAACAAAGACCGTCCCAACGATCATAATTCGTAACAACAAAGGAAAAACCGATACAATATAATGCAAAACACTATACTTGAGAAAAGCTCATTCATTAATTCAATCGGCATGAAGTTTGTCAGAATTGAACCGAACAGCTTCCTTATGGGTTCAGAAAATGCCAACCTTTCAGATGAAGTAATTGCACAAAGAGAACACCTGCGGGATGGTGATTGGGATGAACAACCTATACACGAAGTCACCATTACAAAACCTTTTTATATCGGAATATGTCAAGTGACTAACGTTCAATATGAGAAATTCCAACCACAACACCGACACCTACGTGGGAAACTCGGATTCTCAAAGGATGATGATGAAGCCGTAATCTTTGTTGATTGGACTGATGCCTCAAACTTCTGTAAATGGCTATCGCAAAAGGAGGATAGATCATACAGACTGCCAACTGAAGCTGAATGGGAATATGTTTGTCGCGCCGGGACAACGACACACTTTCATACAGGTGACACTCTACCCCCTGAATTCCATAAAAACGTATCTGAAAGTTGGTACCCTGATGCAGGTCGCAGTCAAGGTGAAGCGGAAGTTGTACCGCTACATGTAGGGAAAACAACTCCGAATGCATGGGGTGTATACGATATGCACGGCAACGTCGAGGAGTGGTGTCAAGATTGGTATGGACCTTACGAATCACACTCACAGGTTGACCCTATCGGTTGTAAAAAAGGATTATACCGTGTTACACGCGGTGGAAGTCATTCTACCTTGTTAACCTACTTACGGTCGGCTAATCGCATGGGAGCATTACCTGAAGATAAACACTGGTACATCGGTTTTCGTGTGGTCTGTGGGGAATTACCGGAATCTGTTGCATACTCACCCGAACCAAAGGTGGCGATATGGGGACAGAATGTAAAGCAAAACACGCCTGAACGACCTAAAGTTCCCGCGACACCTTACTTCGCTGAACCCGTACCCTTTGTAAATATACCTGCCGGTTCAAATGGACCACTTTTTTCCAATCACAATCATGTGCCTGCGATTGTTGAATGTCCAAACGGTGATATGTTCGCAGCGTGGTATTCATGCGTAACAGAGCGAGGACGCGAATTGACTGTTGCCGCAAGCCGACTAAGGTTTGGTGACTCTGAATGGCAAACAGCAGAACCCTTTTGGGGACCCCCAGATAGAAACAATCATGCAACCTGTCTTTGGCGGAATGAAAATGGACGCATCTACCATTTTAACGGTCTATCTGCAGCGGCGACATGGGGACCTTTGGCACTGCTCATGCGTTACTCTGATGATAATGGCGCGACGTGGTCAAAATCGCGTTTCATCTCACCTGAACATCAGCTGAGAAATATGCCAATCGCATCAGTTTTTCGCAGAAAGGACGGTTCTATACTCCTCGCTTGTGACGCAGTGAGTGGTGGTAACGGTGGAACTGCTATCTGGATCAGTGAGGATGATGGCGAAACATGGTTTGATCCAGGGGAAGCACAACCCATCCCAGAATTTGCAGATGGTAAAAGTGGGGGTTGGATTGCCGGAATCCATGCTGCAGTCGTTGAGTTGACAGATGGTCGCTTGATGGCTTACGGTAGAGGTGACTCAATAAATGGCAGAATGCCTAAAAGTGTCTCTGAGGATGGCGGGAAAACATGGCACTATAGCGCAAGTCCGTTCCCCCCTGTTTCTGGTGGACAACGATGTGTATTCTTGCGTCTGAGAGAAGGGCCAATTCTGCTTGCATCTTTCACTGGCAGCAGAAAAACGCAAGAATCTATGCCAATAGTTGACGTCTCAGGTAAAGAACGACTCGTTACAGGACTTTTTACGGCTCTTTCATACAATGACGGTGATACATGGGAGAATATCAGATTGGTAACAGATGACGGACCTGATAGAGAAATTGAAACTATGGATGGACGTCCATTTACAATGGGACTAAACAGTGCTGAACCGGGTGGATATCTCGCTGTTTGTCAAGGGGATGATGGAATGATACACCTCATCAGTAGCAAACAACACTATCGGTTTAACTATGCATGGTTAACTGAACCGCCACCATCAGAAGTTGAGAAGTAATATGAAGCTACCTTTCATACATCAAGAAATTGATGTCAATACTGATATGCAGGATAGTAATGACATTTTGGACAATCCTGATGCCCTGCGTCACCGGATGGCAAATGAGGGATACCTATTGATCCGCGGTTTACATGAGAAAGAAACTGTACTGACTGCACGACATCAGATACTGGAGAAATTAGAAGAAAAGGGAATGCTTGCTCCTGGGACACCTTTGATGGAGGGTATCTTCAATCCTGAGTACCCCGAACCCACTTCAACAGGTTCAATGGGGAATGTACAGCTAACACATCTACCAGCATTCAAGGCTGTTGTAGAAGGTGAACCGATAATGAATTTCTTCCAGTTTTTACTTGGCGGAGAAGCGCGAACTTTCGACTTTAAATGGCTGCGCACTGCCGGTCCCGGCTCCGGTTCACCCATTCATTACGATATCGTGTTTATGGGGAGAGGGACAAAAGACTTATATTCCTGTTGGACTCCATTTGATGATGTGTCCTTAGATATGGGTCCAATTGTCCTCTGTTTCGGATCAAATCAATTTGACAAAGTCCGCGAAACCTATGGAGAATCAGATGTTGACAGAGATCTGATTGAGGGACATTTTAGTGATGATCCAAGAGAAGTCATTCATAAGTTCGGTGGACAATGGACAACAACTACATTCTCTACGGGAGATGTCATTATATTCAGCATGTATCTGATGCATGCATCTTTGGTCAACACATCTAACAGAATTCGCATTACAGCAGATACGCGATATCAACTCGCTTCGGAACCAATTGATGAGAGATGGATCGGAGAGAAACCGATAGGTCATTATGCATGGAAACAGAAGGATACCAAAATCGAACCCCTAAAGGTATCACGTAGAAAGTGGGGTGTATAGTAGCCCGTCCTACCTTATAATTACATGTGAATTCGTTTAATGGCAATTCATTGCCCGTTCTCTCTTCAAAAACGGGCAATTCATTGCCCTACTACAAACGGGGTTCCAGCAGTCTTAAACTAGACAGTCTACTAGTTTAGTTAATCAGAAAGGTATTTAATAGCTATGCATGATACATCAACAACACAACATAAGAGCCGAAACGCCAGGTTTATTCCATTTTTTCTTGTTTTAGTCTTAGCAGTTGGGATCGGATTTGCAATCAAGCATTTCCTAAGTAGAAACACTACATCAGATGAATATCAATTTGAAGTCTACTTCAGTGATGCTTTTACGGGTCAAGACAGCGGATTCTTGGAAAAACTGCTTGTGAATAAACTTAGATTAGCTGATGTTAGTATTGATGCTGCTATACATCAACTGAATTCGTCTCTTGTCGCTGCTGAATTAATCAAGGCACATAATCGGGGTATAAGGGTACGGGTCTTCACAGAAAACAGATATGTGGAAGAGGAGGACATTACACAACTGCAATCGGCTGGAATTCCTGTTAAAGATGATGCCGATGAGGGTGGACTCATGCACCATAAGTTTATCGTAATTGACGAAAGATACGTATGGACCGGGTCATACAACATAACTTATAACGGTGCTTATGAGAATGATAATAACGTTATCTGGATCGATTCTGTCCCGCTTGCGAATAATTTTACGAATGAATTCAGAAGTTTGTTTCTCTCTGAACAGTTTAATCAATCCAATACATCTTATGTTCCTTATCCAACGATTACACTTAATGATGGAACAGAAATTACCACGTTGTTTTCCCCAAAAAGTGAAACAATCCCAGCTCTAATAGATGAGATAAATAGCGCGAAGAAGTCCATCGCCTTCATGGCTTTTTCATATACACATGATAAATTAGGTAAAGCAATGATGGATAAGTTCAGGTCAGGCATTACTGTCAGAGGCGTGTTTGATGAAAAACAGATTACGCGACACTCTGAATACGCCAAAATGGAAGAGATCGGAATGCCGGTAAAGATAGATGAATCCCCAGGCACAATGCATCATAAAGTGATAATCATTGACGAAAAAACTGTCGTTACAGGCTCCTATAACTTCTCAAAGAATGCTGAGACCAATAACAGTGAAAACCTGCTCATTATCAAGAACAACAAGGATATTGGGAAGGCTTATGTGGAGGAGTTTAAAAGATTATATTGAATTTTAAAAATAATCACACACTTATACCCCCGGTAGGTGCGATTTCCTAATCGCACTGGATCCTACGCGGGAACCTGGGACGAAATAGACTAAGGTAAACCTACTTCATTGAAGAAAGACGTTATCCTAACCTTCTTTAGTCCCGCCAAATGCCAAACGCGCATTTGGCGTTGATTTGGTAGGGACGATATGTTTATGTTATTGCTTTATTTGACACATATCGTCCCTACGGGACTAAGAGCAGGTGTTCAACCATGATCTATAAACATATCGTCCCTACGGGACTGAAGACACAAACACAATTTAGTAATGAACCACTAGATTGACGCCTATGGTGCGATACGGATATCGCACCTACCGGCCTGGGAACATCACTAAATTGACGCTTATGGTGCGATACGGATATCGCACCCGCCAAATGCCATACGCGCATTTGGCGTTGATTCACCGGCTGGGGTGTCGCTTAACGTTCACCCAACTTGATAGTATAGTTTTTCCCACTACCTTCTCTAATGATTCTAAGGATGACTTTAGAATTTGGCGAAGAATTTAATACACGTCTTTGTAGTTCTACATAAGTTTTTATGGGTTGCTTGTTGAAATTCCGAATCAGATCTCCAGGCAACAGACCGCTCTTATGTGCAGGACTATCCTCAAATACGCGTGTTACGAGTACACCTTCATTTTTGTTCATAAGGTCTACACCTAAAAATCCACGAGGTACTTTACCATGCTTTATTATCTTTGCAGCAACAGACTTCACTGTATCCATGGGAACAGCGAAAGTAATTATCTGTTTATTCATCATCTGTTGTGGAAACTGCATTGTAAAAGCACTTAATTGATTCGGTTGCGTCAGAACAGCAAGTATCATCCCAACAACTTCCCCTGATGTGTTCACAACTGCACCACCACTATTCCCAGGTGAGACCGGTGCATTGATTTTTAGTAACTCAGCACAAGGGTGTGCATGTAGAATTTCACAACCACTTACAATGCCAAATGACACTATGGGGTGATTCCCTTGTGAACTCCCGATAGTCAAAACAAGAGACCCCGTATCAATCTTGGTAGAATCACCGTGTCTGATGGCTGCAGGAAATTTATGATTAGCCTTCAATACCACAAGGTCAGTATAATCGTCCTTACCAATAAACACTGCAGGAAGTTTCTTACCGTTCTGAACTATCTCAATTTTACTTGGTGCCATTGAAAAAGTAGTCGTTGCTATATGTCCCTTATTGTCAAGTAGAATTCCAGAACTAATGTCTTGCTGAAATAGCGTGACCTTTCCTATAGTGTTCGCAAACTCACTGGATGAATTGTACGTAGCCAATACTTTAACAACAGCAGGACGAGAGGAATTAACAACTTTTTTGAAATCCTTTTCAAACAATTGAAGTATATTCTCTCCAGCATAACTGAGTGTGGTAAAAAACAGAAGACAGATGACAATACTTGAGTAGAATACCTTCAGATTGAATGTAAACCGACTGTGTAAATGCTGTCTGCTATCAGGTTTTTGTGTATACATGGGTTTTGCCTCTAAAAAAGAATCTTTTCGTGATTTCATAAGGTTATAGTGAACTTTAGAATTAATGTCAGTTAAAATATTGACTGACTCCAGAACGGGCGAGGTGACCTCGCCCCTACGCTGGGTGTTCTCCGTCATCAGTGTATGGAGTGAAATGTATCATTAATTATTCACTTTACTATATTTGAGATTATAGTCCTCCACCCGTTGCGATAGAGGAGTAACTCACTTGCTTTAAGGTATAGTTTTGTTGCATCAATGGAGATACACCTGTTGATGAAAACTCAGACCCCATTCCTAATCGAAAGAGTTCATTTATGTCAATATCCTGTGACAACCCCCCTGCCCCCCTTATCAATGGGGATTCGGCTTTCTCAGATGTGATCACAGGAACAGTGGCATCAGGTTGAGTCTCTCGGTGAAATAAATTATCTCGGAACACAATGGTAGTTGTCGCAGCAACCAAGAGTAGAAGTGCTGCCCCGGTAAAAACTCTCCTTGCAATATTAGAATGCGGCATATTTATAAGCGGTATATTGAAAAGTCTGCTTATTCTGTCCCATATTGTTAGAGATTCACGTTCATTACCTTCAAGTTTGTGTTCTAATGTAGTCAAAAAGGTAGGTGATGGTTCAATCTGAGGCAATTCCTGGGATACTTTAATTGACAAACAGAATTGACCATACTCTTGCTGGCACTCCAAACACGTTGCCATGTGCTCCTCAAAGTGTTTCAGTGAGCGATAATCAAGTGAATCTTCATAATGTGCAGAAAAGTTTTCTACAGCCTCTAAGCAATTCATATCATCTCCATATACGGTTTTAGTTTGTCCTTTAGCATTATACGTGCCCGATTAATGCGTGATTTAGTTGTTCCACTCCGCAATTCAAGAATATCACTGATTTCATCATAACTCAGTCCTTGAATATCACGTAGAATGAGTGGATATCTGTACTGTTCAGGCAATTCTCCTATCGCAGCCTGAATAGTCTTGTTGAGTTCCTTTCGTTGCAGTGCTACTTCCGGTTGATAAGCTGAATTAGCAGGTGAGCTTGCGACAATATCAATTTCTTCACTATCTCCGTCAGTAGAATGTTGGCTTATTGCGGTGTTGTCAACTCTATATCGGTCTCTGCGACTACGGTTACGTATTTCATTCTTACATAGGTTCTTTGCAATAATGTACATCCATGTTTTGAACTTTGCGCGTCCCTGTTTGTAGCGATCTGCAGCTTTGTATATGCGTATGAAGGTCTCTTGTGCCAAATCCTCTGCATTGTCTCTATCTCCGGTAAACCTGGCAATAAAATTAATCAGCGGTTTATGATGACGTCGTACCAATAGATTGAATGCTTCTTCATCCCCTTTTTGAAACCGTAGCATTAATTCATCGTCTAACTCAACCATTGGAAGTCTCCGGAGTTGCTTATACTAATACACACCCGTAAGATAAATCGGTTGCATCTTTTTGAACTATCCTGATTTAAGAGAGTAGTCTGATACTAATTCTATCATGACAGTGCTATATATGTCAAATATTGGGAAGAAATAGGGTGTGTAAAGTAACTATCACCGTTTGTGTCTGAATCGCGGATTACGCGGAGAACACGGAAGACACGGAAGGGGTTTTACGAGACCCATCATCACACAAATAAAAGTTCCGCGCTTAGAAAATGGTATTATGGGTCTGTAGCACATTCATCCTTGATTGTGCTTCTTTGGACAACCTGCATCCTTGAATATGCTTCTTACTACAACGTGCCTCCTTGATTAGACGTATTGGAAGCACAATCAAGGATGAATGTGCTACAGATATATCACGATGTTTGATATGCGGAGAGGGTAATGGAGAATAGAGGTTTTTTAAAGAAGCACAATCAAGGATGAATGTGCTACAGCAATATCACGATGTTTGATGTGCGGAGAGGGTAATGGAGGATAGAGGTTTATTGAAGAAGCACAATCAAGATGAATGTGCTACAGCAATATCACGATATTTGATGTGCGGAGAGGGTAATGGAAAATAGAGGTTTATTGAAGAAGCACAATCAAGATGAATGTGCTACAGCAATATCACGATATTTGATGTGCGGAGAGGGTAATGGAAAATAGACGTTTATTGAAGAAGTACAATCAAGATGAATGTGGGGCAGTGAGACACTATGAAAAATACAGGGTGTACAAAAAAACACAATTTTAATATTCAAACTTGGTGATTGTGCTATAATATAGAGGTATTATCAATAAGAAATGGTAAAATAACTAGCATCTAACAACTAACAACATAATCTGATAAGGAGGATTATATGTTTGAAAAGGTAATAAGTGAAGTGGAAGAGCGGTGCAGAGAAGAAAGAATTCCGATGTTAGGACCTGAAAAAGCAAAGTTTGTTGCAAAATGTGTAGAAGAAGCGAGACCATCTCTGATCGTTGAATGTGGAACAGCAATCGGCTATTCTGGTCTGTGGATACTAAGAGTTCTTAAGGAAATCGGGACCGGAAGGTTGATTACCGTTGAAATTGATGCACAACGTGCTGAGAAAGCAAGAGCCAGTTTTGAACGGGTAGGTGTATCAGACATCGTTGATTCTCGCATCGGAGATGCACAGAAGATACTAAAAAGTATAAACGAACCTGTGGACTTTCTTTTTCTTGACAACAACTTTGACAATTACTATCCCTGTTTTAAGGCTATTGAACCGCAGCTAACGAATCCCGCAACACTTCTCGCAGATAATGTGGGTATCGGGGCAGACTCTATGGTTAATTATCTTGAACATGTGAGAACAACATATCAGAGTGAAACCCACTGGTTTGATATTGATCTACCTTGGGTAAAGAAGGATGCGATTGAAGTCAGCATTTTTCAACGTTAGAGGTGCAATATAATGGATAATATGTCACTCAACCCCTCTCATCACTGTTTTTCAGACGTTGCAAGGTTGCCTACACCTCATGATAACGTGGCTATTGCTACACAACGACTTGAGGCAGGCACACGGATACAAAATGATACTGATGAGCTGACTCTTTCTCATACCGTCTTAGAGGGACATCGATTTGCTATACAACACATAGATGCAGACGAACCGTTATTGTCATGGGGATTACCATTTGGTTATGCTTCACGAACAATTGTTCCCGGAAACTATGTGTGTAATCAGAAAATGATCGCTTCACTCTCTATACGTAACCTCGATTTTGCGCTGCCTTCAAGTCCAAACTTTAAAGACAAAATGAAAACTTATGTATTGGACGAAGAGCAGTTTGCGCCAGGGAAACGAACAGAGCAGTATAAAGATGAACGACATTTCTTAGGCTATAAAAGACCCGGAAAACGGGGTGTTGGTACACGAAACTACATCGTCATTATGGGAACAACTTCCCGCACCTCCGCATTTCCCAGAATCCTCACAGATAGATATAAAAGTCTGGCTAACAACTATACAAACATTGACGGTATAGTTTACGTAGCACATACTGAAGGTGGAGAAAACAGTACACCCAATAACTTAGATCTGCTACTCAAAACACTCTCAGGTTTCACAGTCCACCCAAACATCGGTGCAATACTTCTTGTTGACTATGGAACAGAATCTGTTAACAATGACATGCTCAGAGCGTATATGCTGCGCGAGGGATATGAAATTGGAAATGTTCATCACGAATTCTTTAGAATCATCGGAAGTTTTGATGCTAACATAGACAGAGGTGAACAGACTATAAAGAATTGGTTAGATGTAGTTGATAAGACACAACGCACCCAGCAATCCTTAAAACACCTTAAAATTGCCTTACAGTGTGGTGGTTCTGATGCCTTTTCTGGTGTTTCAGGGAATCCACTCGCAGCTTATGTTGCAAAGGATGTGATAGGATATGGTGGCTGTGCAAATCTCGCAGAAACTGATGAGCTTATAGGTGCAGAAGAATATCTACTACAGAACGTTAGGGACATCCAGACAGCAAAGGAGTTTCTCAAGACTATTGAGACATTTAAGGAACGTGTGCACTGGCATGGACATTCAGCAGAGGGTAATCCATCTGGCGGAAATAACTATAGAGGTCTCTATAACATTGCAATAAAATCAATCGGTGCTGCAATGAAGCGACACCCTGATGTCTGTCTGGATTATGTCATCAACTACAGTGAATTGATGGACAAACCCGGTTATTATTTCATGGATAGTCCCGGCAATGACTTAGAGAGTATCGCTGGACAGGTAGCATCTGGTTCAAATATGATCTTCTTTGTTACCGGCAATGGGTCAATCACAAATTTTCCTTTTGTACCTACTATCAAAATCGTCACGACTACTGAGCGATATGAAATGCTGCAAGCAGATATGGATGTAAATGCAGGGGCATATCTCACTGGAACACCCATGGAACAACTCGGTGCAGAGACGCTTGATCTCACTGTCAAAGTGGCTTCTGGTGAACGTTCCGCTGGTGAGAAAGCGGGACACTCCCAAGTATCTATATGGCGAGATTGGAAACAGACAGAAAATACGAACTTGACACCGGTATTTGAATCATCTGATGTTAAGTCTGGTGAACCAATTCAGCTTGCGAAAACGATAGATTCTGGACTGCCAACGTCTGATTGGACATTCCGTGCATTTCAAACATCAAACGGTTACCGATCTGAGCAATTAGCATTGATTCTACCAACAAGTCTCTGTTCAGGACAGATTGCACAGATGATCGCACACCGATGCAACGATAGGAAGATCGGTCAGAAACAGGGAATTTCACGTTTCATTGCACTCCCTCATACTGAAGGTTGCGGTGTATCTAGTGGACGATCAGAAGAGATCTATATGCGAACGATGATCGGACATCTAACGCATCCTACCGTCGCACTCGGTTTATTGCTTGAACACGGATGCGAAAAGACACACAACGACCACATGCAACATGAAATACAGAAACAAGGGATTTCACCTGACAATTTTGGATGGGCAAGTATTCAACTGGATGGGGGTATTGATACAGTTGTAGACAAAGTACAGACCTGGTTTATTGACCAATTAAGTGATAAACTGTCGATTCCGACCGTAGATGCAGGATTAGAGCATCTGTCTATAGCGATTACCTCTACTGGAAAACCATCCAAAATAGTATCAGAATCTCTAATGCAATTGACAATGACGATAGTTTCAGAAGGCGGAACGGTGGTTGTACCTACCACTGCAACTTTCTTGTCTGATTCACTGAATTCAACCCCCTCTTTAGCTTATGGACAACGATTTGAAAAAAATGGTTTACATATTATGGAAACGCCAACAGATCAACCCACAGAAACACTAACAGGATTAGGTGCAACCGGCGTAGAACTCGCGTTTGCTCATATAATAGGTTCACCATTACAATCTCACGAAATGATTCCGTTATTACAAGCATCCACTGATGCTAACACACAGACAAAATATGGATCAGATTTAGACCTGCAATCTACTGATGTCAATGAGATATTGGAACTGATAACTGAAACTGCATCTCGCAGATATACCCCAAAGTTGCATGGTAAAGGAAATACCGATTTTCAATTGACACGAGGCTTGTTAGGTGTTTCAATGTAATCCATGATGAAATAGAGTTTTACATTTTCACCCTCAATTTTGGATTCAACTCCCTGATTTCTTCTATTGGAGACATATCCTGAATCGGATTCTCTGTTATAGAAATATACTGCAAGTTTTTGAAGTTTTCAATAACACTGATGTCTTTAACCTGATTCTGTTCAAGGACTAATTCTCGAATTCTAACCAACCCAGCTATAGGGGTGAGATCACTAATCTCATTATTTGACAACACCAACATTTCAAGTTGAGTCAACTCTCTTAAGGGTGTCAGATCCTTGATTTGAGAATCACGCAGTAGAAGTACTCTGAGATTGCTTAAGGTCGAAAGTGGTTTCAAATCTGTAAACTGATTCCCTCCTATACCTAAGTTATATAGTTCTTTTAATCCACTCAGTGGAGATAGATCTGCAATTGGATTATTTTGTAGTCTTAACTGAAATAAATCAGTAAATTCTGCGAGTAGTTCAATATTGCTTATTCTATTACCATTAAGTTGTAAATCTGTCAGTTGCGACATGCGAATGAGAGGCGTAATATCACTTATCTGATTGTTAGCGAGGTTTAGATACTTCAGTTGAGTTAGACCAGAAATAGAGTTTATATCACTGATTTCATTGTTCTCAACGCGTAAACTATTTAGTCGTGTTAAACTGGTAATTGGTGTTAGATCACTAATTCCGTTTCCGCGAATCCCTAAAGAGGACAGTTGACTTAATGACGTGAGTGGTGTTATATCAATTATTTTATTTTTACCCAACTCCAGTGATGTCAACCTTGTCATGTTGGCAAGCACTGTTATATTGGTGATCTGATTATCATAAAGAGATAGACGTCGAAGATTGTCTAATCCTGTTAGAGGGGTTACATCGCTAATTTTATTTGAAATGAGCAATAACTGACTCAGATTTTTTAACCCAGTCAACGGAGAAATATCCGTTATTTCATTTCTATCTAAATTCAGATCGTAGAGTTCAATCAATGAAGCAAGCGGTGTGATCTCACTAATGTTGTTTACTGGCAGTATTAGTCTTCTTAGTTTGAGCAGACCCGCTAACGGTTTTAAATCACTAATCTTATTGTCACCCAGAGATAAATCATTCAGATTAATCAAACCTGCAAGTGGTGTGATGTCACTTATCTGATTTCCATAAAGTGACAGATATTCAAGATTTACTAAGTTTGAAAGGGGTGATATATCAGTAATACGATTGTGTGAGAGAGTTATACGTTTTAGTTCTGTTAAATCTTTGAGAAATGTCAAATCACTTATATCACATCCCATCAAATATAGGTCTTTCAGTTTATCCAATTTCTGAATTGAAGTGAAGTCCTTAATTTTATTTCCGAATAGTTCTAAACTCTCCAATTGCTTCAAATTCTCAAGACATGAAATGTCTTCAATCTGATTTCCTCTCAGATATAGGAATTTCAGATCTGTTAATCCTTTCAGCAGTGATATATCTTGGATGTTATTGTGTCCGAGCATTAAGTGGGTTAGTTGTGATAGTCCTTGGAGTGAACCGATATCCGTTATCTGATTGTTCATCAATGAAAGACGGGTCAAATTCTCTAATCCTGCAAGCGGCGTAAGGTTCAATAAAGCATTCCCATCAAGTCTTAAGTCTGTTAGATTAGTTGCATTCTCAATACCTGTAACATCAACTATACCCCTATTGACAGCAAAAAGCGTCTTCAGTGCTTTCAAATCCTCTTTTGTGATGAGTTTATCTGGCGGCATTTCCAGCGATTCTCGAATCGCCGCTGATAGGTTTGGATCAGGTATTAGAGCATTTAGAGTGGAGATCGTTTCTGGTGTATCAATAGGATCGTTTTTATCCTGTTCCACTGGTTCTATTGGTGTTATATTCTTAACAGGTTTCACCGGTGTAATTGGTTTTATGGGTTCAGGCGGTTGAATGGATGTTATAGGTGTATCGGTCTTGGTAGGTATTTCTGTCTTCTGTGTTTCAGATGGTTTAGTTGATGGGTCTGAAGGTGTAATCGGGTTTTCTTTTGGCGGCGTATTGACTTCTTCAGTATTTATGATTGTCTGGGTCTGCTTTTGCATAACGTTTTCCTGTTTTGGTGATTTCGTTTCTATTTCAATGTTCTTTTCAGGATTCTCCATCTGCTGTTTCGTTGAACAACCAATGATCAATAATAGAACTGCAATAATTAGCATCATTTCTTTCACAATAAAAACCTCCAATATTGAGATAGGATATCAGCATCCTGATTTGATTTGCTTTGTATGTGTAGATTCAATGCAAAGTATAACTAAAGAGAATCTTATTTGTCAACTGATTAAGATAGTCATGTCTACAAATTACATTTCAGTATGTCTGAATCTATGATAAAATATAAGAGAAATTACCATAAATTGGGAGAAAATATAAATGGCTTATGAAGCAATAGAGGCTAAATTTATCGCAACACCAGAAAAGGGCGAAGTGTCCTCGCTGTTAATCCGTCCAGACAACGCTAAATGGATATTGGTACTTGGGCACGGGGCAGGTACAAATATGCGACATTCAACGTTACAGACTATCGCTGAAAGGTTAGCAGACATAGATATTGCAACATTCCGTTACCAGTTTCCCTATATGGAACGGGGTGGAGGGGGTCGAGAATCCGAAGCTGTCGCTCTTCAGACTGTCCGATCAGCTGCCGCTGCTGCACATCAAGCCGCACCTGATTTATCAATTCTTGTCGGTGGACACTCATATAGCGGACGGATGTCCTCAATGTCCGCTGCAAAAGAACCTATAGAACATGTTAAAGGACTGGTATTCTTTGCTTTCCCACTACATCCTTCAGGTAGAGAAGGCACTGAACGTGCAGAACATCTCTCTGATGTAACAATTCCGATGTTGTTCCTGTCTGGCACACGCGATAAGTTGGCAAAACTTGAACTGTTGGAACCCGTGTGTGAGAAACTTGGAGATAAGGTAACTCTACATCTACTTGACACTGCTGACCATGGGTTCAAAACGTTGAAACGTTCACGGAAGTCAGATGAAGATGTCTTCGTTGAAATGGCTCGTGTATTACGTGAATGGATAGAAACGCTCGCTTGACTAAAATGAATAATTTGCCGTTACCGAGACCAAATAACCTAATTCAAACGCATCACTACCTTGTTGTGAGTCGTCCCAAAGTGTTTCTTGTTGAATCGGCAACATCAATGTAATGGATAAAGGAACATTATAGGGTGTCGCTATAGATGAACCTAATGATACCATACTGAACCGAAGTCCCGTATTGATGTCAATCTCACCATCCCAATGTGCATAAGATTGATACAGACCGAGATAACTTGAGTGCAATGAAAGCCAATCTGCGACCTGATAGTTAAACCCACCCGTGTAGGTAACCTCCCACGAACCCTTAAAGGTCTTGCTGTTTTCATAGAACGGCACCTTACTACGTATACTCGCATTCGCTCTTAATCCACCATATACAGGAAAACTGTAATGCAAGTCTGCTATCGGATTGAATGTCCCTGTACCAAATTGAAGATGAAGATGCTCCAGTCCGTTATCTCCGAGTATCCATGGATCCTCCTCAGTTTTACCAACGGGGATAGTCGTACCAAATTTCGCAGTAAACATGTCATGTTCTTGAAAAAGACCGTGCTGGCTGTACGCTAACAAGAGATCTAAATCTGAGAATCCCTGATATGTCGCGTCCCTATGATGAATTTGCTGATAAAGCAGAATTTTTCTTCTCGTCTCAGGATCAGTTATGTCTTCAATTCCGCCAATACTGGCATCTTGATTCTTTATTTCATAGGGAACAACGGCTTCCAAGCGAAACCGACTGTCAACCTGATATCTGAGACCTACATCAAAACGGACGACACTCATCTCAACTTCATGGCGATGTGCAGCGACAGTTTCCGGTAGACTTCCGATAGAGGAGAGACCTTTAACCTCTTCATGCCCACCTTTAGCATTAAATGTTCGCGTACCTAAAGACACTTGAAATCTTTTGTTTACTGAAGTTAGACTAACTTCACTTCCCCCACCTTGTGGGATGGTAGGGTTGCTTCACGCACCTCAGCTTTGTTGTGCCAAAACGTATGAAATGAAAACAAATTGTAGCATTAATATCACTGTCAAAAGGTTTTTCATTTTGTGCTTCCTTTATTTTTTTAGGTTTTTTGCTTCGTCATCAGTTCAGATATGATTCTTTCATTGTCGTAAAGATTATAACATGTTGCTTTGTATATGTCAATCTATAAATCTATAATAAACAGAATCACAGAACACAGAACTATACTCTTAGGATTAATTGCATATCCAAATTAAAAGACATGGTATGTGATTAGTTATATGAGGAACAGTACCATTTCTCAATCAAATAACCATATACCATACGTGAATTAAAAAAGCCAAGTACAGTTTTATAGTACATATAGGTACTAAAATTGTCCTTGACTATTAAGATACAGTATGGTAATGTAATCTTGATAGGGAAGTATGTACTGCCATCGGAAATCAACAAAATTCCTAATGATAGGATTAACTTGCTTTTAACTAAAAATCTATCACCCTCTGCACATACAAAAAATCAAAATTTATATGAACAACACGACATAAACCCAGAACTACTTATTGGGAAAATAAGAATATAATCAATTTGACTATTTTTGACAAATTGTTTAGAATTACGATAAAAGTCAGGAGCAACAGACAAAGGAAAGAAAAATGACACCATATTGACAACTATACTTATGATTGTTAGTGTATTCTTGTTAGGTTTAAGTGCTGTCAAGTTGCTAACGGATACTGACAACTGAATAGAATGTTCGTTAGAGGGTGCCCTCATAATTTTTATCTGAATGTCCATGGCATACCAGTTCGGACTCGGATTCAATGGTTCATGAAGATCCTTGTCCGAAACAAAAAGATTACCAATAAACGTTTGAGTTCAACAGATAATATATATTGAACTTACTGTGAGTATTTGAATGACAAAAGTTAGTTTAATCCTTCCCACTAAAAATGTTGAAAATAATATTGAAGACTTACTTAGTAGCGCATATCATCAAGATTTTTTAGGCGAGATCGAAACTATTATTTTAGATTCCTCTAACGTTAAGACGCCTGAAATTGCAAAACGCTTTCCAGTCGAGTTTATTCGCGTTGAAGAAGATAATTATAATTTAGGGACGGGTCTAAGTGTCCCTGTTATTCTACACCTGAGACTTGACGAGACACGGAGATACTAATGATTGATCCTTCTGTCTATATTTCTACAATTGAAGAATTCTACATTTCCTACAAAAGGACTTGACAAAAATATGATGCTTAAGTATCATTTATTACATAAAAACTCGGTCCTAAGTCATTACGCGTATTTCCATGCAAACATGCGTTGCGGCTCGGTAAGGTTTTAGTTGAAACTGTATAATAACTTTTGTATTTTACAAAAGTTATATATTGGAAGTGAAAATAACGTTTAGAACACATCAAAACACTGTTATTTGCGAGTGGTTGTATTTCCATGTTGATAGGCAGCTGGGATACTTCATAGGTTGAGGCAGTGGAAGGATGCTGTGACTGTGTAAGTGGAACAACTTTAGCCAATGTAACCGCAGGCTCTGATAGTATCAAGTGTGCCTGTCTTGATCCTAAGTAGACTGTCTATCTACAAGTAAGGCAGAAGTTGACTATGGTCAAGGTACTACTCGGATTATGGTGGTGTTATCTTGCTATGGGTATCAAGCCCAATTTGCGATATGAGTTTGATAAAGGTGATACTTTTTTGGTAAAGGACCTTTAGTACATGAGAATTTATGAGGCAATAATCGCTGGTATCCATCACCTTCAGCAAAACCGATTGCGCGCTGGGTTGTCTGTCCTTGGTATTTTTATTGGGGTTGCGAGTGTACTTTGTATGATGGCAATCGGAGACGGTGCCAAAAAAATCATCGCTGACAACATCAGACAGCTCGGAGGGGAAAACCAAGTTCGATTTGTGACGCGGTATACCTTTTATCAGAAGGGGAGAATCCGGATGCGTACCAGCGAACGTTATACCGTTAGGGACGCCCTCGCCATTGAAGCATCGTGTCCAGGTATCACGGCAGTGCTACCTGGAAATTCAGCCATTGATGTCTTTGTCACCTATCAGAATAGAGAATTTAGACCCCAGGTGGAAGGTATAACCCCTGATTATGAAGTTCTGATGTCATGGAAAATCCAGGAAGGACGGTTTATCTCAGAGAATGATGTTGAACACGCCCTGCAAGTTTGTGTTCTCGGTGCCAATGTTGCCACAGAACTATTTGGTGATACCTCCCCCATGAATCAAGAGGTAGAGATTCGTTTTCGTAACACGTACACACCAGTAAGAATGCGCGTTGTCGGAACACTGATACCCAGAGGTAGAAATCTCATTTCGTTTTCTTTGGATGATACTGTCTGTATCCCAATAACAACTTTCCAACAACGAGTTTCAGGAAAACTCCATGTTGACAGACTTATCGTCTTTTTTAAAGAAGGTGAAGATGTCAATCGTTTGGTTAACGATATCAAGGTTGTGCTTCGTAAAAGACACCGGGGGAAGGATGACTTTATTAGAACTTGGATGCCGATACGCTCCGCCAGGGAATTAGACCGTATTGAGAAATTGATAAAAATCGCACTTGGCAGCATTGCAGGATTCTCACTTTTTGTCAGTGGCATAAGTATCATGAATATGTGTCTAGTATCCGTAGGTGAAAAGACACAAGAGATAGGACTACGCAGATCTGTCGGTGCCAGGCAGATTGACATTTTCTTTCAATTCTTAACAGAATCTATCTGCCTCTGTCTCAGTGGCACCTTTTTCGGTATTGTCGGTGGCTGGTTCTTTGCCCACGGTATGGCACGCATCGCAGTTCGTATTGTTCTAATTGTGGAGGAGTGGCCTGTAGTATTATCCTTTCAGTGGGTACTTATATCTGTCATCTTTTCTATTTTCATGGGTATCATTTTTGGTGTTTATCCAGCAATACGCGCTGCTTGGATGTCACCAATGGAAGCACTTCGCTGCGATACATAAGGAGGAATAATTGAGATCAAACGTAAACCTCTTAACTATCTTTCTACTGTTTAATAGTCCATACTTTCGTTTCTGCTGATAACCAAGGTTCTCGTCCTGACAGTCCCGTGCCTATTGGAGTTATGGGTGATCATGCACACAAAACCGGTGAATGGATGCTATCCTACAGATACATGGTAATGGACATGTGCGGACTACAATCAGGCACCGCCGTTCTTGATACAACCAATATGTTAAAAGACTTTATGATGGTGCCGACACAGTCGGTAGTGGCTATTTGAAGGCAGACCAGGGGTAACGGTTTTTGGGTATCACGGAAATTGGTCATATGGTAGTCAGTTACGTGGGACATTTCCTCTGCATACCAATAGTAGTGAATATCAACATGGAAATACCGTCAACGCTTCTGCATGGGGTTCTCGGCAGATAAATGATTGGATCAGTTTCGGTGGACGACTCCTGTTATTGCATTGCGGACAGATCATAAGTAGTTATCCTAACTTCAACGAAAGCATGAGTCCGAGCCACCGTCCTGATTTTCACGGCGGCACCAAGCTTGATGTTGCTATTTCAAGCAATCTAATAGTCCCATCCCAGAAACATCTAGCAGGACAGCGGATTGCAGTTGAGTCCACTATTCCTGTTTATCAGAATCTTTCAGGGATACAACTAAAAAAGTCTGGAGGCTAACATTCGGTTGGCAATATGCCTTTCGGTTATAATACACTATGAAGTTCTATCAGAAAATCCTATTATGTGCCATTTTACTACTTGCCTTCTGGATTCGTATCCAGGGAGGTGGCAGATTACCTGACAATCAATTTACCTCTAATGATGCCTATCTCTACGCTTTGCAAGCACAAGAGATTACTGAACAAGGGATACTTCCAGCGCGCGATATGCGCCGTTGGTTGCCGGAAGGTAGAGAAAACGGACAACGTTTGTATCTCTATGCTTATGGTATTGCCTATATCCATAAGTCAATCGGATGGATATTTCCAAATCTTACACTATACCAAATCCAAGTTTACTTACCCAGCATCTGTTTTGTTGTAGGTCTCGGTGTGCTATGCCTTTTTCTTGTTCGCGTCCATGGAGTTTATTTCACCTTTATCGTTATCCTACTACTCGCGACTTTACCTGGTAGTATTGAGCGCAGTGCAGCGGGTTTCGGTGACAGAGACGCATGGTGCTGGATGTTCGGTATTCTTGCGGTGATAAGTTACCTTTGGAAAGAACGAATGGAACTAGGATGGAGAAGATGGATGGCAACCGCTCTCTGCGGCACTACTGTCTTTCTTGGTGGAATGAGTTGGGAAGGCTTTGGTTTCTTCCTAATAATCATAATTGTGCTTGAACTTTGGAAATTTTGTACTACAGACACTGAAGATCAACTAATGGAGTATATCCTCTGGATGCTTATGTTTGTCCCATGGCTCTATTTTATAAGCCCGGCCTACAGAAGCGGTTACAGCTCTAATACACACCTAGCTGCGATTATGCTCCTTCCACCACTGGCAGTACTTATATTGCGCTGCATAAGATATCTATTATTGACCTACGTAGATCAATTACACCGCTATGCCCGAAAACTAGCATGGGGATTAACGTTGCTTAGCATTACAGCAGGGATCGTTTATGTCATTACGTACGCTGGCACCTTTGAAGAAACAGCATATCGGTTTCATGAGAACGAATTCATGAAGACCATCACGGAATTAGCCGATCCCGAATTCAGATATTGGTGGAACCGACACGGTGCAATTTTTGTTTTAGGCAGTGTCGGGTTAATAGCAGCGAGTCTCCATTTATGGAATTTGAAAGGAATTCCGATGGTATTCTCGCTGTCCCTTTTTGCTGCAACAACGTTCTTTCGGGATCATCTCAACGGATGGATTGGAGAAGGCACTTGTAATATCCTTTTCTTTGTTTCGTTGGTTCTAACAGTCTTATCTTTTGCCATTGCCAGCTTCCGTAAAGAAAAATCAGAAAATGAATTTGTTATACTCGCGACACTTGGATGGTTTTTCTTATGGGTAGGACTATCACGAAGTGCTGTACGAAGTGATTTCTTTGTTGGAATGCCGCTTGCATATGGTAGTGCATGGCTCTTATGGTTCTCTCCTGCCCACCTCATACAAAAACTCAAAGACTTGGAGATAGTTTACCAAAAGACCCAAAATCAACTGGTGACAACAATTGTTGCTGCTATCGTTTTAATACTTGTTCTGTTCTACCCACCCTTCGGTGGACATGCACACATGTCAGTTCAGGCTGCCCGAATGCGCTCACCAATGCCCGGGGAAAATACTCACGCAGAAGTTTATGAATGGATGAAGGATACACTTCCACAAGAATCTATCATGGCTGCAGATTGGAATTATGGCATACAACTGAATGTCCTTGGCAATGTAGGTACAATAATTGATCCCGATCAGTTCCTAAAAAGGATATTTCTTTTTTACCGACATGTCTTCTGTGCACAAGATGAGCAAGAGGCACTCTCCTTTCTAAAAACATATGAAGTCACACATCTGATGTTGATGGATCAAGCTATGATATCTCAATCCATCAACTATTCATCTTTTGGTAGTGATGAAAACGGTGACAGGAAGTTTAGAACCTATAGGTTAACGCGAACAGAAACACCTATCGGGACACCATACCGTTTGCAATCACAGAACGAAGAATGTCTGTTGTCTTTTATTGATATTTCCCGACCTACACCTGAAACGTTAGCGATAACAGCAACATTTAGAGGGGAAAGCGATACAGATGGAGCTACAACTCAAAAACTTGATGAACCCCAGGAAAAAACACCTGACGCGACTGTTCAGAACGTTATTAGCAATTTTGCCTCTCAAGTTTTTGTAGATATTCAAAATGGTGGAATCGTTTTATACCTTGATCCTGAAATTAGACATCAAAGAACCTATTATATACCACCAATTGGTTGGAACAGTCTTACTTTCAAATTACTTCGTGGTGAACATAGCGAAGCCTTCAGTCCTGTGTATCCAACACACGAAAATTCTGGCAGAGACGTTAGAGTTTGGGAAATTCACTATCCTCCCAATATAGAGACGAATGACAAATATCGTACAGCAGATTGGGAAGAAACAAGAACGAATAAGTTTGAATAGAAAATAGAATCGGCATTAGATACACTGACTTTGTCACTCATCTAATCGGGCGGCGTGAAGCATTTGGAAATAGCATTTATTCGAAAGCTAGAACAATTAAGAAAGACGCTAAGTGTGCACTCGGAGATGTATCTCCTCCGGAGCGGTGTGTTGCCTTTACGAAGTTACCTTGGTTTATGCGAGGAACACTATTTGTCTATTCATCAAGAAAAAACATGTCAGTTTTTCTTGACATTTCATCTAAGATCTGTTATAATTGTGTAATAGCAATGATTGAACCGCGAAGTATAATGGTTTGGAAAAGTTCTGCCGTATCGTTGTTTAACGAAACTCTCGTAAAATTTTATGTCTTTTAGTTTGAACTTTGAATAACTTTTTGTATCTTATAACCCTAATAATTAAGAAAGGAAAGAATAATGAGCAGAATGTTGAAAACCCATCAGAATACAATTGGAAACGTAATGATTGCTTTGTTGTTTGTTGGTGGTTGTATTTTCCTGCTGACAGGTAGTTGGGATGCCCCGGAAACCGAAGCTGCAAATGGTTGCTGCGGTGGAGATATGACAGCAACTACCTTGACAGCTGCAAGTGCTGGCGGCTGTTGCGGTGGAGCGAATAAATTAACTGATGATTCAGGTTGCAATTGTCTTAGCTCAGTTGGCGGATCTAATTGTAATACTATGATATGTGCTGATGCTACAGGATGCGGACAAGGCAGCAACAAAATCAAAGATGGCTGCAAAAGCCAGTGCGGCGGGAACAAGAACAAATGTAAAAAGGATGGTTGTTGCGCCACAAAAATTTGTAAAAATGACACAAAATGTGCCGACTGTGACCACATCAATACATCTGGGTAAACATCAGGAAAAATTAATGTTGAAATTACCTGAGGGAGCACTTGACATCTTGGGAAAGGGGTTAGTGCTTGATATTGCGATTTCTCCTGATGGAGGCACTCTTGCTGTCGGAGGATTTAGGGCTCTCATTTTTTATGAATTGTCAACGATGCTGCCCATTACTGTGTGGGAAACACCAGTAAGAAGGCTCACCTATTCTAACGATGGACAGTTGCTTGCGACCAGCAACGGAAATGGCTGTGTTAAAGTTTGGGATGTACAACATGGGAAATGTGTCTCAAAAAAGAATTTAAGTATGGCAAGAATGTTTGGTGCACGCCGAAAGGTAATTCATCAACTTGCTTTCTCACCTAACAAACAGTACCTCGCAGCAAGCAATGGTCGTGACTATACTATTGAAGTTTGGAACCCAGAAACAGGTGAACCAGTTATCACATTGTATGATGACATCAACACGGAACACGGTTCTTGTTCAGTTGTCAGACCGATTGCTTTTTCACCGGACAGTCACATGCTTGCTTGTGCGAGTCCTGAAGGATTCCTTGTTGAAACAGAAAGAAAAAAAGACTTCATCTCATTGTGGAATTTGGAAAGTCGTGAACTGATTACTTGCCTAAAGGGATTTCCGAATTTCTTGTATTCTCTCTGTTTTTCAGATTGTGGTAAATTCCTTGCAGCAGGTGCCCAAAATGGTGTGGTGCAGGTATGGAATGTTGCTCGTGAGTGTCTGCACCGGGAATATTCTGCTAATGGCAATTCTGCGATGCACGTTTCCTATTCGGAAGAGGGTATCTTGCGTGCTACAGAAACATCCCGTTACAATAGTTATATAAATGTGTGGGACATGGAAAGCGGGGAGACTCTTTACACGTACCTTGAAGACAAGAAATTTGGGATTAATGCTTTCCATTTTACACATGGATCGCGATTAGGTATTGCTACGCCAAGTGAATTTCACGTTTGGAATGCTGAAAACTCAAACCTACAAAAAGTCGCACATTTGCATATTGATCCACCTACTGCTTTAGCGTTTTCGCCAAACGCAAATATCTTGGTGGGTGGTTATTGGGATGAAAGCATCATGTTCTGGGATACGGCACGGTTCATCGACGGAACTCCTGTAACTAAAAAGCATACTGAATCCAAGAACGGTTCTGAAACTCTAATAGAACTGTCTGAGCAGCAGCCGATTGTTTTCAAACCAAAAGGTCCTGTTAACTCCTTAACAGTTACAAATACCGGAAAAGTATGCGCGACGAGCATTGAGGAAACTGCATGCCATGTATGGGAGGTCCAACCCGCAATAGGTAAGAGTCAAGATTTCATTCACCTGCAAACAGATTCAGAACTGGTTCTTACTACATCATTTACCCCACCCACAGCACCGGACGAGACAGTACTTTCACCTAACGCTAACCTATTGATATGTAGTGATGATGAAGGTTTACTCTATGTCTGGGATACGCAACGCAAAGAGTTGTTGTGTACTTTGGTCGCAGATACGGATCACATTCGCTCTCTGATAATTAGTCCAGATAGTAAAAAACTTTTGAGCATCTCTTCTGAAGGACCAAATGCTTGCCTCTGGACTATACCGGATGGCGAAAGGATCAACGAGTTTCAAGGTGACGATACCGGTGTCGCAGCCTTTTCACCCGATAGTAGGACAATAGCCTGTGTATTGAGAGGAGAGATTATGTTGTGGGACATAGCAACCCGTGAATTCCTCCTGAAGTTACCGATAAGACAGGGTAGTTGGGATTCGCTCGCGTTTTCGCCGTGTGGACGGTATCTGGCATCAGGTGCGTATGTGCTGCCGGATGGAAGCATTGTGGGAGAAATGCCAGTCAACTTGTGGAACATTAGTACCAGGGAAACTGTTACAACCTTTTTCGGACACACAAGATCAATTGATTCACTTGAATTCTCATCAGATGGTACAGTCTTAGCAAGCGGGAGTATTGATGGTACTATAGTTCTTTGGGACATGAAACCGTATTTATAGGAATAACGTCTTTAACACTCTCTTTAGTTCCGTATGAAAAACAAGTTTTTATTTCGGTAATATATCAACGGACAATGAATTGCCCTACTACGAACCCGCCTGTTTGTAGTAGGGCAATTTTTTGCCTGTCGAGTACACAAAGGAATTTTTTATCTTCCAGGACTTACGCATTCCCCCTTGATAAGGGGGTTAGGGGGGTTAAAAGTCGTTATTTCAATGATATTTTAGTGATTTAACCCCCTAAATCCCCCTTATCAAGGGGACTTTAAGAGAAACTGCGTAAGTCCTGATCTTCATTTAGGCATTCCCTGGGATAAGAGGTTTTTGAAATGCACAAATATGTGCATCCCTTGCAAATGCAACGGGTGAATGCACAGAATTGTGCAACACTGCGTCTGTATAACCCCTTCAGTGCAGGCATGAAAATTGCACATAACCATATAGAAACACCTCATCAGGAAATCGCAGATGAATTACATATCCTCAATAATACTGTCTATCTTAATTGCATTCACCATAACGTCAGTTTGTCTTTCACAAGACTCAGGTCAATTGAATCTACCGGATGGTGCGAAAATGCGACTCGGAAAAGGTAGAGCCAACGGAATCGCATACTCACCAGACAGCAAAACACTTGCAGTCGCAACAGATATCGGTATCTGGATATACGACGCACTGACAGGGAAAGAACTCGACCTATTCACCGGCGGAACAGGTGTTTTCAGAAGTTTCGCCTTCAGTCCAGATGGAAACACACTTGTCAGTGATATAAACGGCAATTACTTATGTATGTGGGATGTCAATACAGGTAGGCAGATCCGCACATTCTTTGGACATAGTCACTATGTCATCAGTGCCATTGCGTTTAGTCCAGACGGAAAGACCATCGCAAGTGGTGGCTCAGGCGGAGATGTCAAGTTTTGGAACGCAGAAACCGGAGAGTACATTCACCGTTTCACACGGCATTTCGGCTTTGTCAACAAAGTTGTGTTTAGTTCAGACAGCAAATTACTTGCCACCGCAGGTTCTGGTAAAAGAATCTATATTTTGGATGTAAAGACAGGTGATTCTATACGCAGTTTCACCGAATATACCCCCGAACATACCGATGGGTACACTGATGTTGCATTCCATCCAGATGGAAGACATATTGCCAGCGTAGGATTAGACAATACCATCCGTCTGTGGAATATCAACACATGGAAACAACGGAATATCAGCACACAGCACCCAGGCGAGGTTTTTGATATTGCATTCAGTCCTGATGGCAGAACTTTAGCGAGTTGTGGTCAAGATGGAACTATTCAGTTCTGGAACACATCCAACCTACAACCATTAAATAAGCTGACTGAGTCAACAGGTTCTGTTCGGGAAATTGCTTTCAGTCCCGATGGAAAGTCATTAGTAAGCAGAAGCTATGATGGCACAATACACCTCTGGGATAGACGGGATGCCGATAACATCACAACGCGGAACACAATCACAGGACATTTTTATGGCGGAGTCTATACCATGGCAATGAGTCCTGATGGAAACAGGATTTTTAACGACAGTTACAGAACTTCAATCCAGATAAGGAACACCAAAACAGGTACACAAATACGCAACATCAGAGGACATACTAGTAGAATCCTGAGCCTTGCTTTCAACCCGATTAACAATACAATCTTAAGCGGCAGTGCTGATGGAACGATGCGATCATGGGATGCGGATACGGGTTCGGAACTACACACGTTTATTAGTCTAATAGGTGATGTAGACTCTGTATTATTCAGTCGTGATGGTAATACCGCTACCTGCTTAATCACCCTTGGTGAGTTTAGCACTAGATCGGATAGTAGGAGTTCCATCATTGCTATTTTTGATGTGGCAACAGGCACAGAACGACACAGAATCAACGCCTACAACGCGCCAACACCCTCTATTGTTAGTCATGACCCCGTTTTCCATCCAACAGAACACACATCAAACATAGACAGCATCGCCATGAGTCCGGATGATGAACTGATTGCAAGTGCCAGCGGTGACAACACAATCAGGATTTGGAATGTGGAAACAGGAAAACATCAACGTGTGTTGACAAAAGATGCAGGATATGCCGATAATCTGACTTTCAGTCCGGATGGTAAGATCCTGGCAGGTATCAGCATAGATAATATTGTCTTCTGGGATGTCCATAGTGGAGCAGAACTCAACACAATCACGAACGTTCACGACCACGCTGATTTTACCTGTATTGCGTTCGGTCCGGATGGTAAAGTGCTTGCAAGCGGTGCTGAAAACAAAACCATCCGTCTATGGGATGTCAATACAGGCACTCTTTTACACACATTCATAGAATTTGATGATAGAAGGTATACTTCGATATATGCAACAACGTTAGCCTTCAGTTCAGATGGCAGCACACTCGCCAGTGCCAGTAATGATGGCACGATTTTATTGTGGGAAACCTTTTTAGGTCAACCGACTGCCGTTGAACCAAATGGCAAACAATTCGCTAAATGGGGATCAATTAAGAAAAACCAGTTATATCAAAACTATCCCAATCCGTTCAATCCTGAGACGTGGATACCCTATCAGCTTTCGTCTCCTGAGGATGTGCGAATAACTATCTATACATCGGATGGTAAATTAGTTAGAGAGATAGATATTGGGTATCAAGCTGCGGGATTATACTATGAACCGGGCAGTGCTTACTATTGGGATGGTAAGAACGAGATCGGAGAACAGGTCACGAGTGGTTTATATTTCTACACCCTCTCCGCAGGACATTTCAACGCCACGCGCAAAATGCTGATACTGAAGTAGAATTCGCCATAATAGAATGTCTGAACAAGGATAAGCAAACCCCGGTTCAGACATTTTTCTTGTGATTGTGAACTTTACTCACTTACTGTCCACATGTGGATTGTTCGGTCAGCACTCGTGCTGGCGACGATGGTACTATCCGGACTGAAAGCAACAGCGTTAGCATTGTTCGTATGCTCAGTATAGGTACGTATCTCTGAACCGTCGTTTGGATCCCATAGACGGACGGTAAAATCCCAACATGCACTTGCGAGGGTATTACCATCCGGACTGAACGCAACGGTGATGACAGCAGCCGTATGTCCTGAGAGTGTTCGGATCTCATTCCCATCGTTTGCGTTCCACAAACGGACGGTGGTGTCAGTGCTTGCACTTGCGAGGGTGTTGCCATCCGGACAACGTAACGCAGTTAACATCGTGCGTATGTCCTGTAAAGACCCGTATCTCCGTACCATCGCTGACGTTCCACAAACGGACGGTATCGTCATAGCTGGAACTTGCCAGCATGGTGCCATCCGGACTGAAAGATAGACTTCTGGCAACATCCGTATGTCCTGTGATGGTGCGTATCTCTGAACCGTCGTTCGGATTCCACAGTCGGATTGATCTGTCAGCACTGCAAGTTGCAAGGATGTCTCCATCAGGATGGAACGCAACATATCCAACCCAATTTGTGTGTCCTGTTAGACTTCGGATCTCTGAACCGTTGCTTGTATCCCAAAGTCGTGCAGTTTGGTCGAAACTGGCAGTTGCAAGCATGGTACCATCTGGACTGAATGCAACGCATCTGACAAGATTGGTATGTCCTGTGAGTGCATGTATCTCGGTGCCATCGCTCGTGTCCCAGAGACGTGCAGTGAAGTCGTAGCTACCACTTGCGAGTAGATCACCATCCGGACTGAATGCAACGCTATAGATGTTGTCTGCATGTCCTGTAAGTGCACCTGTGAAATACTCTTTTTCAGGTGGAACTATCTCCTCAGGTTCTTCAACGACCTCTTCTGTTCCGTCATCACCGTCCTCATCTGTGTCATCTGTGGGTTGGTTGTCCGTGTCGTCTGTCTTCATATCGCCTGTGCTTGTGACCATTTGGTCGTCTGGTTCAGTGGTGGTTTCCTCATCTCCGCCACAACCAATAATCATAATTGTAAGGAGAATGCCCAGAATCAATATACCTTTTTTCATGATATGCTCCTTTTGATGCAATAATGCATGATGCTGAAAGTAGAAACCGATACAATAACCGGTTTTTAGACTCAGATTTGCGGGGAGTATACCATTAGAAATGTTTAGAGTCAAATGAATATTTGGATGGTATCAAGCAACTTGACATTAATCCTAAAGTGTAGTATCCTCTTTGTAACCTACTGGAACCCAAGTAAAAACACAATCTTCATTTAACGTGAGTTTGATAAATGTA